>CAYFKU010000061.1:0-14797 GCA_964343955.1 uncultured Rhizobium sp.
GACGCCGCCAATGAAGATGCCGCACAGCCGCAATCTACCCGGGAGGTGGTGTCGCTGAGCCATGGCGGCGTCACCGCGATCGATCCGGCGTCGCCCGAACGCTTCATCAATCGCGAGCTGAGCTGGCTCGCATTCAACCGGCGCGTGATCGAGGAGGCGCAGAACCGTCGCCACCCCCTGTTCGAGCGGGTGCGCTTTCTGTCGATCTCCGCATCCAATCTGGATGAATTTTACATGGTTCGCGTGGCGGGCCTGATGGGCATGGTGCGCGCCGGTGTTACAACCGCGAGCGCCGATGGTCTGTCGCCCGCCGAGCAGCTTGCCCGGGTGGACGAAACTGCGCGCGGCCTGATCGCGGACCAGCAGGCGATCTGGGGCCGGCTGCATGCGGAACTCCGCCAGGACGGCATCAGCATGCTGACGGGCGACGAGCTTGGCCCCGGCGACCGCGACTATCTGGACCGGCAGTTCGTGGAACAGATATTCCCGGTGCTGACGCCCCTGGCGATCGATCCGGCCCATCCCTTTCCCTTCATTCCCAATCTGGGCTTCACCATCGCCGTCCAGCTCACCAATAAGCGCGACGGCAAGAGCTTCTCGGCCCTGATCCCGGTGCCGCCGCAGCTCACCCGTTTCATCCGCCTGCCCGATACCAGCCCCCGCACGGTGCGCTTCATTCCGCTGGAGCATGTCATCGCGCTCTATTTCGACCGGCTGTTTCCCGGCCATGGCGTGTCGGGATGGGGCATGTTCCGCCTGTTGCGCGACAGCGATGTGGAGGTGGAGGAAGAGGCCGAAGACCTGGTGCTGCTGTTCGAAACCCTGCTCAAGCGCCGGCGGCGCGGCAGCGTGATTCACGTGAAATGCAGCGCCTCCATGCCCGAAGCGCTTCGCCAGTTCATTGCCGAGCATCTGGGCCTGAAGGATTCCGACACCGTCATCATCAGAAACCTGATGGGCCTGTCCGATCTTTCCAAGCTGATCCTCAACGAGCGCCCCGACCTGGTGTTCAAGCCCTATATCCCCCGCTTCCCGGAACGGATCCGCGATCACGGCGGCGATTGTTTCGCCGCCATCCGCGAGAAGGACTTGATCGTCCATCACCCCTTCGAAAGTTTCGATTCGGTGGTGCAGTTCATTCGCCAGGCTGCCGCCGATCCCGATGTGGTGGCGATCAAGCAGACCCTTTATCGCACCTCGTCGGACAGCCCGATCGTCTCGGCCCTGATCGAGGCGGCGGAAGCGGGCAAGTCGGTCACCGCGCTGGTGGAACTGAAAGCCCGTTTCGACGAAGCCGCCAATATCAAATGGGCAAGGGACCTGGAGCGGGCGGGCGTGCAGGTCGTCTATGGATTCATCGCGCTCAAGACCCACGCCAAGATCAGCCTGGTGGTGCGGCGCGAGGCCGGCCATCTGGTGACCTATTGCCATTTCGGAACCGGCAACTATCACCCCAACACCGCCAAGATTTACACAGACCTGTCGCTGTTTTCAGCCGATCCGGCGCTGGGCCGCGATGCGGCGCAGCTTTTCAATTTCATAACCGGCTATGCCGAGCCCACGGCGCTGGAGAAGCTGGCCCTGTCTCCGCTCACCCTGCGCGGGCGGCTGATCGAAGCGATCCAGCAGGAAATCATGCATGCCAGGGCGGGCAGGCCTGGCCGCATCTGGGTCAAGCTGAACGCGCTGGTGGATCCGGCCATGATCGACGGCCTTTACCGCGCCAGCCAGGCGGGCGTGAAAATCGATCTCATCATTCGCGGCATCTGCTGCCTGCGCGCCGGGGTTCCCGGCCTGTCGGAGAATATCCGCGTCAAATCCATTGTCGGCCGGTTCCTGGAACATGGCCGCATCGTCTGTTTCGGCAACGGTCATGAACTGCCGAATCGCCATGCCAAGGTTTACATTTCCTCGGCCGACTGGATGCCGCGCAATCTCGACCGGCGGGTCGAGACGCTGGTTCCCATCGACAATCCCACGGTGCATCAACAGGTCCTGGACCAGATCATGGTCGCCCAACTCAAAGACCAGGCGCAAAGCTGGTATATGGGCCCGGACGGGCATTATGTCCGCGATTCGCATTCCGAGGATCCCGATGCCTTTTCCGCGCATACCTATTTCATGACCAATCCGTCGCTTTCCGGGCGCGGCCGCGCCCTCAAGATGCAAGATCCGGCGCGTCGCCGGGGTTGATTCAGCATGGCGTTGACTGATCTTTCTCGTGCCGGGCTTTCCAAAGGTCCGGCGACCGGCAGCAACAAGGCGCGCGGACCGGTCGCCATCGTCGATATCGGTTCCAATTCGGTGCGCCTGGTCGTCTATGAATCCCGGAGCCGCATCGCGGCCAGCCTGCAAAATGAAAAATCCATCTGCGCCATCGGGCGGGAAATGGTCACCACCGGCCGGCTCCATGCCGAGGGCTGCGAGGCGGCGCTGGAGGCGCTGTCGCGTTTTCGCATGATCGCCGACGGTCTGAATGTCGAGCATTGCGACGCGGTGGCGACCGCGGCGGCAAGGGATGCCAGCAATGGCGCCGAATTCATCCGCCGCGCCGAAGCCGCCTGGGGCCGGCCCATCCGCATTCTCTCCGGCGAAGAAGAGGCGCGCACAGCCGCCGAAGGCGTGGTTGCCGGCATACCCGATGCCGACGGCCTGGCGGCGGATCTGGGCGGCGGCTCGCTTGACATGGTGTCGGTGAAGGGCGGCAAGACGGGCGCGGCCTTTACGCTGCCCTTCGGACCCTTGCGGCTGATGGATCAGGCCAGGGGCGATGCGGACAAGGCGCGCGACATTGTCGACAAGGGCCTGAAAAATATTCCGGCCATTTCCGCGCCCGCGCTTTATGCCGTGGGCGGCGCCTGGCGCAGCTTCGCCCGCGTGGACATGGAAGAGCAGAATTATCCGCTCCATGTCCTGCAGCATTACACCATCCCGCGCGGACGGGCGCTGCGGTTGTGCCGGCTGCTGGCGGGCCTGTCGCGCGACAGTGTGCGCAAGATCAAGGTTGTCTCCAAGCGCCGCGCCGAAAGCCTTCCCTATGGCGCCGTGGTGCTGGAGCGGCTGCTGGAAGCCAGCGACATCAAGGATGTCGTGATCTCGGCCTATGGATTGCGCGAGGGGTTGCTCTATGCGGGCCTGCCGCCGGAAGAGCGCGCCCGGGATCCGCTGGTCGAATTTGCCCGCGCCGCCAACATCCGGGACGCTCGCGTGCCCGTGCATGCCGATGAAATGCTGGAATGGACGGCGCCCCTGTTTGAAAACGAGACGGCGCCGATGCGCCGCATCCGCGAGGCCAGCGCCTATTTCTCGGATGTGGCATGGCGGCGCCATCCCGACGATCGCGCGCTGGGTGCGTTCGGCCAGGCGCTGACCGCGCCCTTTGCCGGCGCCAGCCATCGCGAGCGGGCCCTGATCGCGGCTTCGGTCTTTCACCGCTATACGGGGGACGAAGACGTGCCCCAGGCCATGGCGCTGGCCGGGCTGCTCGATCGCGACGACGAGAAGCGCGCCCTGCTGCTGGGGCTGGCCTGGCGCTTCGCATTTTCCCTGTCGGGTTCGGCGGCCGGTGAGCTGGGCCATTACCGGTTGCGCCTGACGCCCTCGAAGGTGGTTGTGGAAGTGCCGGCGAAGCGCGAGGCGATCGCCGGCGAGCCGGTGCAGAAGCGCCTGGGGGCGCTGGCCGATGCCCTGGGCCGCAAGGGTGAAATTCTCGTCGGCTAGGGGGATTTTTGCCTGGCTTTGCCCCCAAATAACCCCTTTTTGTCCCTGTACTTGGGATGTACTTGCACTGGGGCCCCGGCCGGGGTTTAAAGAGCCAAGGGCGTGGCCCGGCGCGCGGCTGTCCGGCCGAAAGCACAGGGTTTCAACGGTTTAGGAGATTGCCATGGGTGGTATGAGCTGGATTCACTGGTTGTTGCTGGCTGGCGTGGCGCTGATCCTGTTCGGCGGCCGGGGCAAGGTCTCGGACCTGATGGGCGATTTCGGCAAGGGCATCAACAGCTTCAAGAAGGGGCTGGCCGAAAAGGAAGATCCCAAGGTGATCAACGCCGAGGGCGTCAACGAGGTCAACAAGGACAAGACCACGGTCTGACCCGTCGCGGGGCAGGGGCGTCCTTAATGTTCGATATATTCGCCTGGCAGCACATCGTCATCATGCTGGTCGTCGCGCTGGTCGTGGTCGGCCCGAAGGATCTGCCGCGCATGATGCACAAGGCCGGCAAGTGGGCGGCCAAGGCGCGCGGCATGGCCAGCGAATTCCGCCGCAGCTTCGACGAGATGGCGCGCCAGGCCGAACTGGATGAGCTGCGCAAGGAGATCGACCAGCTCAAGAGGAATAATCCCGTTTCCGACATGGCGGGCACGATCTCGTCGGTGAACGATGACCTGAACCGCGAGGTTGACAGCGCCATGACGGGCGTCGGCCCGCAGCAGACCGCGTCGGCGCCGCCTGTCACTGGCGCAAGCGAGCCGCGCGCCGGCGAATTCCAGGTTACCGACCATGCCGCGGCGCCTGCGCCAGGCACCACCGGGCATCAGGCCTGAGCCGCCATGGCGATGGATCGGCCTTGGTAGAGCCCACCCCCGAAGACGAAGCAGCGCTGGAAGCGACCAAGGCGCCGCTGATGGAGCATTTGCTGGAGCTGCGGCGCCGGCTTGTCTATGCCCTGATCGCCTTTTTTGTCTGTGGCGCTGTCTGCTTCGCCTTCTCGACCCAGATATTCAATTTTCTGGCGCGGCCGCTCGCCGCCACCACCAATCACCTGATCTATACGGCCCTGACCGAATATTTCTTCACCCAGGTGAAGATCGCGGCCTTTGGCGGCATCTGCTTCGGCTTTCCCATCATCGCCTGGCAGCTCTGGCTGTTCGTGGCGCCGGGCCTTTACCGCCACGAGAAGCAGGCCTTCATTCCCTTCCTGCTCTGGACGCCGGTCCTGTTCTTCATGGGCGCGTCCTTTGTCTATTATGTGATGCTGCCTTTCTCGGTGACATTCTTCGGCGCCTATCAGGTCCCCGCGAGCCAGGGCGTGATGGGCCTTCAGTTGCAGGCCAAGGTCAGCGAATATCTCGACCTGGTCATGACCCTGATCATCGCCTTCGGCCTGACCTTCCAGTTGCCTGTCATTCTGTCTTTGCTGGGCAAGGTCGGCATCGTCAGCGCCAAGGGCCTGCGCGAGATGCGCCGCTATGCCATTGTCGGCCTGTTCGCGGTGGCGGCGATCTTCACGCCGCCCGATGCCTTCTCCATGCTGTGCCTGGCGGTGCCGCTGGTGCTGCTTTACGAAATCTCGATCCTCAGCGTCAGCCTGATCGAACGAGGCCGCGCCAGGCAGGATGCGGCGCGCGAAAAGGCCGGCGACCTGGTTCCCTGACGTCTTGCGACTGGCTCAGGCCGCGGCGGCTTTCGCGGCACCCGCCACCCGCTCGGCCGGAAATTTCAGGGTGATCGAGGTGCCGTGGCCCGGCACGCTGCGTATCTCCAGTTCGCCGCCATGCAGTTCCAGCATCGACTTTGCCAGCGGCAGACCCAGGCCTGTGCCCTTGTGGGTGGCGGTCATCCTGTTCTCGACCTGTCCGAAGGGCGTCAGCGCCTTGACGATGTCGGCTTCGCTCATGCCGATGCCGGAATCCTGCACCATCACGGCATAGCCGCCATCGCCAAGCGGAACGCCGCTCAACTCCACGGTGCCGCCGGCGGGCGTGAATTTGACGGCATTGCCCACCAGGTTGATCAGGATCTGGCGCACCATCCGCTCCACCGCCAGAAGCCGGATATTCTCCGCCACGAGATTGTTGACCAGTTGCACGCCGAACTTGTCCGCCAGGCCGCCGCAGATCGAGAGCGAGGCTTCAATCGCCTCGCGCAACGCGAATTCGGTGGCGGCCTCCACGCTCATCTTGCCGGCCTCGATCTTGGACAGGTCGAGAATGTCATTGATGATGCCCAGCAGGTAACAGCCGCTGGCATGGATGTCGGCGGCATAGGCGAGATAGCGGGGATGCTGCAAAGGCCCCAGATGCTGGTCCTTCATCACCTCGGAAAAGCCCATGATGGCATTCAGGGGCGTGCGCAGCTCATGGCTCATATTGGCGAGGAAGGCGGATTTGGCGCGGTTGGCATGTTCGGCCTGGGCCACCGACATTTCCAGGCGCCGTGACATCTCGTTCATCCGCGCGCGCGAGGTCTTGAGCTTGGCGATCACATCGCGGGCATAGAAGATGCTGGGAGCGGTGATCAGCGCCACCACGAGGACAAGGTTGAGCGCCGGAAGCGGCTGGACCGGAAGGCCCTCCACGAACCGGATCAGGACATGCAAGGGCAGGGCGGCGGCGACAGCCATGGCGGTGAGAGCCGCGGTGGAGCCGATCTGTCCCAGCCTGGACAGTTGGCCGTCCAGCCGCACCAGCGTCCGCCGGATGCGGCCAGGCATGGCGCCCTGGCGTGGGACCGCCCCAATGTCTATGGAACGCCGGTTTGACACCTGCGGTTTGTCCCCTTCAGCCGTCCCATGGTACGCACGGTGTGGGTGCAGCGTGGTTTCTCTACCCGCAAAATTCGCAGCCGCTTTTTAAGGGGTTGTTAAGAGGAAAATCCCGGAAAGCCGGGCTTTTGACGAAGGCGCACGCCTCGTGGCATGACCGGCACGGCGGGCAGGCCTCTTAACCTTCCCCCTTTTTGTCTTAGGAATGAGCCATGCACGATATCAGGGCAATTCGCGAGGAGCCGGAGGCGTTTACGCGCGGTCTGGCGCGTCGGGGCATGGCGGATGCCGGGGCGGTCACCGCCGACCTTCTGGCCCGCGACAAGGCGCTGCGCGACCTGCTGGTGCGGCTGCAGAACGCTCAGGCCCGGCGCAACGAGGCCTCCAAGCTGATCGGCCAGGCCAAGGCGAAGAAAGACGAGGCCCAGGCGCAGAGCCTGATGGCGGAAGTGGCGGGCCTGAAGGATGAGATTCAGCAAGGCGAGGCGGTGCAGCGCGTGCTGGAACAGGCGCTGCGCGATGCACTGGCGGTGATCCCGAATATCCCCGCCGACGATGTGCCGGACGGTCCGGACGAAAGCGCCAATGTTGCGGTTGCCGCGCGCGCTTTCGGAACGCCGCCGGGGATCAACAATGCCAAACAGCATTTCGAGATCGGCGAGGCGCTGGGCCAGATGGATTTCGAACGCGCCGCCAAAGTTTCCGGCGCGCGATTTGTGTATCTGAAGGCCGATCTCGCCCGCATGGAGCGGGCGCTGGCCAGTTTCATGCTGGACGTTCACACCCAGCAGTTCGGCTATACCGAGGTCAACCCGCCTGTGCTGGTGCGGGACAATGCGATGTTCGGGACGGGTCAGTTGCCAAAATTCGAGCACGATTTATTCGCTACTGCGACCGAAGAGTGTAATCCGGTGTTGTTAGCGGAAAGTGGTGAGTTCAAGGATTTAACCTATGCGGAGTTTGCGCGAGAGATAGAGGGGCGCCTCAAAGAGCAATTCAAGCAATTCCGCCGTTGGCTCATCCCAACCGCAGAAGTATCGCTTACGAACTACGTCTCCGACGAAATCCTGAACGAAACCGAACTGCCGCTTCGCTTCACCGCCTTTACTCCGTGTTTCCGCGCCGAGGCCGGCGCCGCGGGCCGCGACACCCGCGGCATGATCCGCATGCATCAGTTTTCCAAGGTGGAGCTGGTCTCCATCACCACGCCGGACCAGTCTGCCGCCGAGCACGAACGCATGACCGATGCGGCGCAGGAAATCCTGAAAAAGCTGGACCTGGCGCATCGGGTGGTGACGCTCTGCACCGGGGACATGGGCTTTGGAGCCCAGAAAACCTATGACATCGAGGTCTGGCTGCCCGGCCAGAATGCATATCGCGAGATTTCCTCCTGCTCCAATTGCGGTCCGTTCCAGGCGCGGCGCATGAACAGCCGCTATCGCGACGCGGCCGGCAAGGTGAAGGGCCCGGTGCATACCCTGAACGGTTCGGGCCTGGCCGTCGGCCGCACGCTTGTGGCCATTCTGGAAAATTACCAGCAGCCCGATGGCAGTGTGGCGGTGCCCGCGGCGCTGCAGCCCTATATGGGCGGCAAGACAAAAATCGGCTGATGCGCATTCTGGTCACCAATGACGATGGCATCCATTCGCCTGGCCTGACCGTGGCCGAAGCGATCGCGCGCAGCCTCAGCGATGATGTCTGGATCGTGGCGCCGGAAAATGAACAGTCCGGCGCTTCCCATTCGCTGACGCTGGCTTCGCCGCTGCGGCTGCGCAAGATCGCCGACAAGACCTTCGCCGTCAGCGGCACGCCGACCGACTGTGTGATGATGGCCTGCCTGCACATCATGAAGGGGCAATTGCCCGACCTGGTGCTGTCGGGCGTCAACTGGGGCTCGAACCTGGCGGACGATGTCACCTATTCGGGCACCATCGCCGGCGCCATGGAAGGCTGCGCCCTGAACATTCCCTCGATCGCCCTGTCGCAATGCTACGAGGAAGGCGCCCGCAACGAGATCGACTGGTCGGCGGGCCAAACGCATGGTCCGGCAACGGTGGCGGCGCTGGTGAAGGCGGGCTGGCCGGCCGGAACCCTGATCAATGTGAATTTTCCCGGCTGCCCGGCCGATGCGGTCAAGGGCGTGCAGGTGGTGCGCCAGGGCAAATACGATCTCTCCTCCACCGAGATCGAGGAACGGATCGATGCGCGCCAGCGGGCTTATTACTGGATCGGCCTGCGGCGCCGCCGGGCGCAGCCTCCGGCCGATACGGATCTGGGCGCGATCTATGACAATTTCATCGCCGTGACGCCGCTGCATCTGAACCTGACCGAGGATGGGGCGCTGGGGAACCTGCGCGGCGCACTCGCCGTTTAGGGAACTGTTAATATTAGCGATGCCCGCTATCCCGTTGGTTACGAAAAGGCGCCAAAACGGCACCATCGCGGTTAAATACTTCTCAACCTTTGGCGGCGATGATACCGTTTCGAGACAGTTCAAAAGGCACTCTCATGGATCAGAAGATCTTTGCCGCGCTTCTGCTGGCAGTCGCCGTCGCCGGTTGCATGCCCGACACGCCGCGCACCCATCTGGAATGGGGTGTGAACGACCGTGCGCCCAGGAAAACGGCCGCCAGGGCGGGTGCCAAGACCTATGTCTATGAGGAAAAGGATGTCCGGCTCACGCCGCGGCCTTCGCCCAATTATGTCACCCGCAATGTGTCGCCCTATGCGCCGGTGAGCCGGCAGGCGCTTGCGCCCCTGGCCCCCGTTGCGGCGCCAAGCTTCGCCTGGCCGCTGTCAGGCCGGGTGATCGCCGATTTCGGCGCCACCGAAAATGGCGGCAAGAATGACGGCATCAATATCGCCGCTGCCAGCGGCACGCCCATACACGCGGCGGCGTCGGGCACCGTCACCTATGCCGGTGACGAATTGAAGAATTACGGCAACCTGGTGCTGATCAGGCATGCGAATGGTTTTACCACCGCCTATGCCCATGCCGACCGGCTGGCCGTGGCGCGGGGCGATTTCGTCTCCCGCGGGCAGGTGATCGGCTATGCCGGCGACACCGGCGATGTCGTCACCCCGCAACTGCATTTTGAAATCCGCAGCGGCACCGCGCCGGTCAATCCACGGTCCTATCTGACTTCGACGACGGCATGGAATTGAGCGGTCACGCCCGCTTGCGCGGGAATGACACATTGGACTAGTCGAGCTTCTGCCCCAGCTCACCCGCCAGGTCTTGAATGAACTGCCAGGCCACGCGGCCTGAGCGTCCGCCCCGGCCCATCGACCAGGCCAGCGCCCGCCGCCGCAGCTCGTCCGGCGCGATCTTCAGATTGTAATAGCCGGCATAGCCTTCGATCATCGACAGATACTCATCTTGGCCGCAATGGTGGAAGCCCAGCCACAGGCCGAAACGGTCCGACAGCGAGACTTTCTCTTCCACCGCCTCGCCGGGATTGATGGCCGTCCCCCGCTCATTGTCCACCAGGTCGCGCGGCATCAGGTGCCGCCGGTTGGAGGTGGCATAGAAGATGGTATTGGCCGGCCGGCCCTCGATGCCGCCTTCCAGCGCCGCCTTCAGCGACTTGTAGCTGGTATCGTCCTTGTCGAAGGAAAGATCGTCGCAGAACAGCACCACATGCCGCGTGCTGGCCCGCAGGGTCCGCAGCAGGACCGGCAGCGTGTCGATATCCTCGCGATGGATCTCGATCAGCACCAGGCGCTGGTCGCCCTTTCGGTCCCGGTTGACCTCTTCATGCACCGCCTTGACCAGCGAGCTTTTGCCCATGCCGCGCGCGCCCCACAGCAGGGCATTGTTGGCGGGCAGGCCTTGGGCGAAGCGCCGGGTGTTGGCCAGAAGCGTGTCGCGCTGGCTTTCCACGCCCTTCAGCAGGGTCAGATCGACATGGGCCACATGCGGCACCGCGATCAGGCCGCCCCCTTTTTCATTTCTGTGCGCCGGCTCCCACACAAAGGCGTCGCCGTCGGGCAGGCTGGTGGCAAGCGGGGCAGGGGCCAGGCGATCCAGGGCCGCCGCGATGCGGGCAAGAAAGGCCTCATCGCCCTGGCTTTGATCGGCTTTTGTCATACTAACCCCTTGATTTTCCACGGTTGCAAAGGAAGGCCGGGTCGCTATAGTCCGCCGCCTGCCGC
This sequence comes from uncultured Rhizobium sp., assembly GCA_964343955.1. GTDB lineage: Bacteria > Pseudomonadota > Alphaproteobacteria > Micropepsales > Micropepsaceae > Rhizomicrobium. The sequence continues at coordinate 10,638 of CAYFKU010000061.1, forward strand.
CCCTGAAAGTCCCGCAATATGAATCCCAACGATCCGATGTTCCAGACGCTGACCTTGGCGCTGCCGATGATCGCGATCTTCTACTTTCTTCTCTGGCGGCCGCAAAGCCAGCGCCAGAAGCAGTTGCGCACCATGATCGACGGCCTGCGCCGCGGCGACACGGTCGTGACCGCCGGCGGCATCCTAGGCAAGGTGGCCAAGGCGCCCGGCGCGGAAGACCAGGAAGTGCTGGTCGAGATCGCCGACAATGTGCAGGTGCGCGTGCTCAAGGGCACCATTTCCGACGTGCGCGCCAAGAACCAGCCGGTGGAAAAGGAATAGCGCGTGCTGCAGGTTTCCATCTGGACAAGAGCGGCGACCATCCTGGTCGTGCTGGCCGGCATTCTCTTTGCGCTGCCCAATGCGCTTTCGCCGTCCCTGCGCGCCCGGCTGCCCAGTTTCCTGCCCAGCGGCGCGGTGAATCTGGGGCTGGATCTTCAGGGCGGCTCTTACCTTTTGCTGCAGGTGGATTTCGACGCGGTGCTGCGTGACCGCGCCGAAGCGATGGTCGGCGACATCCGCGCCGGGCTGCGCAAGGCGAAAATCTCCTTCACCGACCTGAATGCGCGCGGCGATGTCGTGTCGGTGCGCGTCACCGACGCCGGCCGCATCGAGGAGGCCCGCACGCTTATCCAGGGACTCAATCCCAACATGACCGGTTCGGTCCTGTCGGTGGGCGGCAAGGAATATGAGATCACCGAGCCTGGCGCCGGCGTCTTCTCGCTGCGCATGACCGAGGCCTACAAGACCTTTACCCGCCAGCAGATGATGGACCAGTCCATCGAGGTCGTGCGCCGCCGCATCGACGCGCTGGGCACGCGCGAACCGACCATCGAGCGTTCCGGCGAGGACCGCATCCTGGTGCAGGTGCCGGGGCTGCAGGACCCGACCGAGCTGAAGAACATGCTGGGCAAGACCGCCAAGATGACCTTCCAGCTGGTCAACGAACAGGCCAATCCCCAGGCCAGCACGGCGCCGATCGGCGATGAAATCCTGCCGATGATGAGCGAGGACAAGAACACCCCGCCGCAGAAGATCGTGGTGCACCGGCGGGTGATGGTTGCGGGCGACCGGCTGACCGACGCCAAGCAGGGCTTCGGCCAGAACGGCCAGCCGGTGGTGGATTTCCGCATGGACAGCGTGGGCGCCCGCCAGTTTGGCGATGTCACCCGCGACAATGTCGGGCATCGCTTCGCCATCGTGCTGGACAAGGAAGTGATTACCGCGCCGGTCATCAACACGCCCATCCTGGGCGGTTCCGGCTATATCGAGGGCAATTTCACCCTCAAGACCGCGAACAACCTGGCCGTGCTGCTGCGCGCCGGCGCGCTGCCCGCGCCGCTCCATCCGATCGAGGAGCGCACGGTGGGCGCTGAGCTGGGCGCGGACTCCGTCAGCGCCGGCCGCTGGTCGGCTATTGCCGGTCTTGCCCTGGTCGCGCTGTTCATGATCCTGCGCTATGGCCTGTTCGGCCTGTTCGCCGACCTCGCCCTGACCCTGAACGTGGTGCTGCTGCTGGCGACCCTGACCGCCTTCGGCGCGACCCTGACCTTGCCGGGCATTGCCGGCATCGTGCTGACCATGGGCATGGCGGTCGATGCCAATGTGCTGATCTATGAACGTATCCGGGAAGAGCAGCGCAACGGCCGCTCCATGCTGGCGGCGATCGATACCGGATTCAGGCGCGCGATGGCGACGATCATCGACGCCAACATGACCCATCTGATCGCCTCGCTGATCCTGTTCCAGCTGGGTACGGGACCGGTCAAGGGATTTGCCGTGGCGCTGGGCGTGGGTATCATTACCTCCTTCTTCACCTCGGTGATGGTGACTCGGCTGATCGTGATCAGCTGGCTGAAAACAGCCCGGCCGAAGAAGCTGACTATTTGAGAATTGGTGCGGAGCGCGAGCCGGGCAACCCGCCGGGCGACCACCCGCCTGGGCCGTGCCCATCCTCCCCTTCGCGCGAAGCGCATGGAAGGGGGAGTTGGCCGCGACGGGCGCCTGAGCGCAGCGAGGGCGTAATAGTCGCGGCCGCAGGAGATCACTTAAAAGTTCCGGGAAGTTCCCGTATAAGACGGGTCAGGGACTCATTATTGGAGAGGGGAATATGGCGGCCTTTTTGGGCAATCTGCGCAATGTGGTGATCACGAGCTTCGTGATCGCCCTGCTGCTGGTCGGTGTCTATTGTGGCACCCAGGGCTTCGACGGCATGACCTTCGAGCTGTTCGTGCTGCGCTGGCTGCATGTCGTGGCCGGTGTGATGTGGATCGGCCTGCTCTGGTATTTCAACTTTGTGCAGATCCCGACCATGCCCAGGGTGCCCGCCGAGTTGAAGGGCGGCGTCACCGGTTACATCGCGCCTGCCGCGCTGTTCTGGTTCCGCTGGGGCGCCATGGCCACGCTTGTGTTCGGCATCATCCTGGCGCTGCGCAATCACTATCTGGTGGAAGCCTATACGCTGGACCTCAGCGAAGGCGCCGCGGGCTGGCCGGTGGTGCCCAAGTATCTCGCCATCGGCATCGGCATGTGGATGGCCACCATCATGTGGTTCAATGTCTGGTTCGTGATCTGGCCCAATCAGCAGAAGGCGCTGAATATCGGGGGCAAATTCCCGGACCTGACCGCCGACCAGAAGGCCGCAGCCGCCAAGAATGCAATGATGTTCAGCCGCGTGAACACGCTTTTGTCCATCCCCATGCTTTTCAGCATGGTGGCGGCGAGCCATCTCTACTGATAAGGAAGCAGTCGCAAGAGACCGGGAACCGCCTGCGAGAGCAGGCGGTTCTTTTTTGGCATGGATGCCGCTTTAGCCAATCGCCTGGCCGCCCTGGTGCGCGGCGCCGATCCGGACCGCTATTTCAGCGCCCTGTTCGCGCCCGCCGGGCTTCGCCCTTTGCTTCTGGCCCTCTATGCCTTCAACGCCGAAGTGGCGCGTGTCGCCGAAAGTGTGCGCGAGCCGATGCTGGGTGCGATCCGGCTGGAATGGTGGCGCGAGACAGCGGAGGGCGCGGCCAGGGGCGCGCCCCGCAACCATGATGTGGCCCGCGGCCTGGCGGCTCTGTTCGCCGAGAGGAACATGGCCCTGGCCGAGCTGGAGGCGCTGGTCGCGGCGCGCGCATTCGATTCCTCCGCCGACCGCTTCGCCGATTTCGCGGCCCTGGAAAATTATCTGGACGAAACCGGTGGGCGGCTGATGCGTCTGGCGGCGGAATTGCTGGGCGCGCCTCCCACGCAATCGGCGGCCATCACGCGGGATGGCGCCCGCGCCTATGGCCTTGCCGGCCTGTTGCGGGCGCTGCCCTTCCACAACAACCGGCACAAGCTCTATCTGCCCATGGACCTGCTGGCGGCGCTGGAGCTGACACCGGAACAGTTCTTTCACCTGGAAGGCCAGGATGCGCGCCTTGACGCCGCGCGGCGGCAGGGCGTGCTGAAGGCCCGCGAATATTTCCAGGCGGCGCGCACCGCGCCCCGGGCCGGTCCGGCGCTGGCGGCAATTCTTCCGGCGGCCCTGGTGCCGGTTTACCTGCAACGGCTGATGAGCGGCCGCGAGGTGCCGATCCACCGCAGGCAGTTGGCCTTGCTCAGCGCGGCCATGAAAAAACGGCTCTAGTCTTCGAGCCCGTTGCGTCCGGTGGCCCCGCTTCTGGACTTCACGTCGCCATGGCTGATGCGGCGATATTCCCTGAGCTGCTTCTGCGCCACCTGGAATGCATCATCCAGAACAGCATAGGCATCGGTCGCCGCCTTTTTGTGGCCTTCATGATTATATTCCCGGCTCACCACGATTTCCTTGCCGGGCACGCGCACCACGATATGCATGTCGGGCGGGTTGCCGCTGGCTTTCTGGCTTCGGTGCGGCATTTCGATGGAGACGCGGCAGCCGATAATATGATCTTGAATTTTCTCGAGCTTGCTAACATGGGCATCGACCGAAGCCTTCAGCGCGTCGGAAGGTTCGATATTGTGGAAGGTCAGCTCAAGCGGGATATCCATGCCGGTTTCATGCTGGTTGTTGCAGTGTGGAAACGTAAGGGAGCTCGCGCCGTTTCGCCAGCTATTCCGCCGCCTGCTTGCTGCCAAGCCAGCCTGCAAGATCTTCCAGCGCGCGCGCGCTG
>CAYFKU010000062.1:0-11521 GCA_964343955.1 uncultured Rhizobium sp.
GTCAAGGGTTGGGGGCCATGCCGGGAACGCGTAGCGGCGGGCCCGATTTCCAGCCAAAGCTTCCATCCGGGGAAATCAGGCTCTAAGGTCTTGGCGGATATGTCGGAAGAGGTGTGCATGAGCCGGCTGGATTTGGCGCAAAACCGCTTCCGCGCCGCCCTGGAGGCGCTAGAAAACGCCGCCGGAAATGTGGGTGAAAGCCTGGATTCCGCCGCCAAGCTGCCGGAACGCATCGCCGAACTTGAGGCCGAGCGCGAAAAGCTGTTGGCCAAGGTCGCCGATCTGGAGGATGAGATTGCCATTCTGTCGGGCCTGACCGAGGAAGTGGAAGGCCGCCTGGACGGGGCCATCGGCGAGATCCGCGCCGCGCTGGCGAGATAGGAGCATCGGGCAGGCGCGCGCAGCGAGCCGTTGTCCGTGCGACCAAAAGGAGAACTTCCATGCCTTTGGTTAACGTCATGGTGAATGGGCGGGCTTACACCATCGCATGTGACGATGGCGAGGAAGCGCATCTGAAGGAACTCGCCGCCCATGTCGATGAAAAGGCGCGCGAGGTTCTGAGCTCGGTGGGGCAGGTGGGCGATGTCCGCATGCTGATGATGGCGGCGCTGCTGATCGCCGACGAGCATCACGACCTGGCGGCCAAGGTTGCGGCGGGGCGCGATGCCGCCAGCGCCCGTTCCGAGGAATCACAGAAATTGCACCTGAAGGCGGAAGAGGCGGAAAACAGGGCCGCCGACATGCTGGAAAGCGCCGCGAAAAAGCTCGAGGACATTGCCGCGCGGCTCGCGCACGCCTAGATTAAAGACGGACGGATACTGTTTCGCGCGTCAGGTTAGCGATGCCCAGGGGCCTTAATGGTACTCACCGGGAGCTGTCCCTGACCGGGGCCGTGGCCTCGGACATATGGCGCCCACCTGCACTGCAGGCCCGTGAGGATCCAAATACCAACGGCGTTTACGGTACCGTCCACCCGCCGCACGAAGCGCGCGAGCAGGTCCAGTGGACCTGCGAGAGGGTGGCGGCGCCGCGAGCCTGGGCGAGCGGCTCGGCAACCGCCTTCGATCGTTGGTGATGGGCGCTCCAAATGTCGCCAAAAACGAAAACTGAATTGCGCGCGGCGGCGCGCCAGAAACGGCTTTCCCTGAAGCATGGTGATTTCGCGGCCGCGCTAGCGCGTCATGCAGAAAGCCTGAATCTCGCCAAAGGCACGATCGTCGGCGGCTATCACGCGCTGCCCGACGAGGCGGATCCGGCGCTCCTGTTGGAGACGCTGGTCGCGCTGGGCTGTCACATCGCATTCCCCCGCGTCGCGGGGCGCGGCCTGCCGCTGAAGTTTCATCGCGTGCCGGACGGCGAGGTTCTGGAGCCGGGCGCCTTCGGCATTCATGAGCCGCTGGACACCTGGCCGGGTGTGACGCCCCAGGTGCTGCTGGTGCCGCTGCTGGCCTTCGACAGCAGGGGGCATCGCCTGGGCTATGGCGGCGGTTTCTATGACCGCACCATCGCGCTTCTGCAGGTGCCCGCCATCGGCATCGCCTATGCGGGGCAGGAAATGGAAAATCTGCCGGCCGAGGACCATGACGCGCGGCTGAATGCGGTGCTGACCGAACAGGGCCTTGTCCGGTTTGCCTGGCGTCCTCACCCGCTGCATGGCGCCTGACGGCGAGCGGCCGGATTCTCCGGCTGCATCAGGCGGCCTTTTAGGCTAAGAGGCGGCATGAACATCCTTTTCCTGGGCGATATCGTGGGCAAGCCGGGCCGCGATGTGGTGACCGAGCGGCTGGCGGGCCTGCGCGCGCAACTGAAACTCGATCTGGTGATCGTCAATGGCGAGAATGCCGCCGGCGGCTTCGGCCTCACGCGTACCATTGCCGAAGAACTCTTTGCCTGCGGCGTGGATGTCATCACCACCGGCAATCACTGGGCCGACCAGAAGGAGATTCTCACCTATATCGAGTCCGAGGACCGCATCCTGCGTCCGGTGAATTATCCGAAGGGCACACCGGGCAAGGGCGCCAACCTTTACCAGACGCCGGCCGGCAGCGTGCTGGTGATCAACGCCATGGGCCGGGTCTTCATGGATGCGCTGGACGATCCCTTTGCCGGTGTGGACCGCGAATTGTCGGCATGCCCTCTGGCGGAAGCGGCCGATGCCATCGTGGTTGACATGCATGCCGAGGCGACCAGCGAGAAGATGGCCATGGGCCATTTCTGCGACGGCCGCGCCAGCCTGGTGGTGGGCACGCACCAGCATGTGCCCAGCGCGGATGCGCAGATTTTTCCGGGCGGAACGGCCTTTCAGTGCGATGCGGGTGCCTGCGCCGATTACGATTCGGTGATCGGCATGGAAAAGAGCGAGCCGCTGCAGCGTTTCACGCGCAAGATTTCCAGCCAGCGTTTCACGCCCGCCACGGGCCCGGCGACCCTGTGCGGTGTCTTCGTCCAGACGGGCGGCAATGGCCTGTCCACGCGGATCGAACCGGTGCGCCAGGGCGGGCGCCTGAAACAGACGCTGCCCGAACTGTAATCGTCCAACAGCCCTGGAGCGGGCGCGGTTGAAAGCGCGGACTGGGCACCCAATCCTTCCGACTGCCAAAGGAAAGGCCCTTCGTCATGCTGCCTGCGATATTCGTTTCCCATGGTGCGCCGACCCTGCCGTTCGACGATGTGCCGGCGCGGGATTTTCTGTGCGGCCTGGGCCAGCGGCTTGGCCGGCCCCGTGCGATTGTCGCTGTCTCGGCCCATTGGGAAACCGATGTGCCCCAGGCCAGCGCGCCGCCGGTGAATGACACGATCCATGACTTCGGGGGCTTTCCGCGCGCGCTGTACGAGCTGAAATATCCCGCGCCCAGCGACAGTCTTCTGGCCCGCGAGATCGTCGGGCTGCTGAATGGAATGGGCGCGCGCGTGGATACGCATCGGGGCCTGGATCATGGCGCCTGGGTCCCGCTGATGCTGATGTATCCCGATGCCGATGTTCCGGTGATGCAGCTTTCGGTGCAGCGCGGCCGGGGCGCCGGCCATCACATCGCGCTGGGCAGGAAACTCGCGCCCCTGCGCGATGACAATGTGCTGGTGCTCGGTTCGGGCGGCTTCGTCCACAATCTGGGCCGCATCGCGCCGCCCGGATCGCCGGAGCCGCAATGGTCGAAGGACTTTGCCGCCTGGATGGATGACAGGCTGATCGCCCGCGACGATGACGCCCTGGCCGACTATCGCGCCCGCGCGCCGCATGCGGCCCTGGCCCATCCCAGCGACGAACATCTGATGCCGCTGCTGGTGGCCTATGGCGCGGGCGAAAAGACGGAGCGCCTGCACAGCAGCGCGACCTTCGGCTCGCTGCGGATGGATTCTTACAGTTTTTCCTGACGGAGCTTACGCTATCGACAGCCCTACGCGGGCGCTTCCGGCGTGCCATGGGCTTCGCCGTCCAGGATCGCGGCCACGGCATGTACCACCGCGGATATGCGCACCGCGGCCTGGATCTGCTCCGCCGAAAGTCCGGCCTGGCGCAGGATATTCTCATGGCTGTCGATGCAGACGCCGCAGCCGTTGATGGCCGAAACCGCCAGGCACCAGAGTTCGAAATCCACCTTCTCGACCCCCGGCTTGCCGATCACATTCATGCGCAGCCGGGCGGGCAGTGTCTTGTAGTCGGGCGCAGACGCCAGGTGGGTGAAGCGGTAATAGATATTGTTCATCGCCATGATGCTGGCGGCCGCCTTTGCGGCATTCAGCGCGTCCGGCGACAGCTTGGGCGCGAACTCATTCAGGATGGCGCTGGTGGTGGCGCGCTCGCGCGCGGCCAGGGCGCAGGCGATGAAGGTGCCGGCGCGCTGCTGTTCGGTGAGCAGGGTCTCGCTGGCGAGGGACGACAGGTTCAGCTTCAGGTCCCTGGCATAGTCGGGCAGGGCGTCTTTCAGGGCTTCGATGCTCATGGCGTTTCGTCCCTGGGAAAGATGCCCTCATCCCCGGGGGAAGGGATGAGGGCAGGAATGCGCCGCCTGTTGGGGAGGGCGTGGCGGCGCAGGATTGCTGCCAATGCCGCTCAGGCAGGGATGCCTACGCGGCCGGCTTGATGACGTCCTGGCCCTTCTGCCAGTTGCAGGGGCAGAGTTCGTCGGTCTGAAGCGCATCCAGCACCCGCAGCACTTCCTGCGGATTGCGGCCCACGCTCATGTCGGTGACATAGGCGAAGCGGATGATGCCGTCGGGATCGACCAGAAAGGTGGCGCGCTTGGCCACGCCTGCTTCCTCATCCAGGATGCCGAGCGCGCTGGAAAGGCGGCGATTGGTGTCGGCCAGCATGGGGAAGGGAAGCCCCTTGAGGTCCGCATGGTTGTTGCGCCAGGCCAGGTGCACGAATTCGCTGTCGGTCGAGACGCCATAGATCACGGTGTCGCGATCGGCGAAGTCGCCCTTCAGCTTGCCGAAGCCGGCGATCTCGGTCGGGCAGACGAAGGTGAAATCCTTGGGCCAGAAGAAGACCAGCTTCCACTTGCCCTTGTCGCTGTCCTGGTTGAAGGCCTGGAAGGCCTTCGCGGGGTCGGTGGAAACCACGCCCTGGACGGAAAAATGGGGAAATTTGTCGCCGACGGTCAGCATTGCAACTCCTTGGAATAATTCTAAGTGATATGCGTTCTTAGAAACATTCTAGAATACTGTCAAGCGTGAAAATCCGCCCGCATGAGGTTTTTTGGGAAGTCAGGACGGGGCGGGGGCGGGCTTGAAAGGGTGGCCCTGCCCCGGTATCTCAGCCGCCGCTCAGGGAAAAAAGCGCGATGGCCGGCCACAGTCAGTTCAAGAACATCATGTTCCGCAAGGGCAAGCAGGACAAAGAGCGCTCCAAGCTCTTTGCCAAGCTCTCCCGCGAAATCACCGTGGCGGCCAAATCCGGCCTGCCTGACCCCGCCCACAATCCGCGCCTGCGCACCGCCATCATCGCGGCCAAGGCCGAGTCCATGCCCAAGGACAATATCGAGCGCGCCATCCAGAAAGCGGTCGGCGGCAGCGGCGAGAATTACGACGAGGTGCGCTATGAGGGCCGTGGCCCCGGCGGCGTCGCCCTGATCGTCGAGACCATGACCGACAACCGCAACCGCACCAGCGCCGATGTGCGCGCCGCCTTCAGCAAATATGGCGGGCAGATGGGTGAAACCGGCTCGGTCAGCTTCATGTTCGACCATGTCGGCGTCATCACCTACCCCAAGGACAAGGGCAGCGAGGACGCCATGCTGGAAGCGGCGCTGGAAGCCGGCGCCAATGAATGCGTCTCGACGGACGAGGGGCATGAATTCCTCACCAGCATGGAAGATTTCGCCGGCGTGCGCGATGCGCTTGAAGGCCGGCTGGGCGCCCCCGCGTCTGCCGCCATCGTCTGGCGTCCCCAGAACATGGTCGCGGTGGCCGACGACCAGGGCGAAACGCTGCTCAAGCTGATCGAGGTGCTGGACGATCATGACGATGTCCAGAATGTCTACGGCAATTACGAGCTTTCCGACTCTTTGATGGCGAAGCTCGCCAGCTAGCATCGATTGCCGAAAATCGGCCTTCGCGGGTAGCGCCACGCAACATCGTGTCCCTATAGTGGGGCATGGATCAGCATCACCTGTCCCCCCTGATCGGCGTTCTGGTCATCGGCATCGGTCTCGCCTTCCTGCTGGGTACCCTTGTGCAGCGGCTGAAATTGCCGCCGCTGGTGGGTTACCTGCTGGCGGGCGTGGTCGTGGGGCCTTTCAGTCCCGGCATCGTGATCGACCGGGCCATGACGGTGGAGCTGGCCGATATCGGCGTGGTGCTGCTGATGTTCGGTGTCGGCCTGCACTTCCAGCCCAGCGATCTTTTGAAAGTGAAGGGCACCGCCGTCCCCGGCGCCATTCTGCAAACGCTCGCCATCACCCTGTTGGGGGCGGGGGCCGGTCTTGCCTTCGGCTGGACGTTGGGCGAGGGCATCGCCTTTGGCCTCTCTTTGTCCGTCGCCTCCACGGTTGTGGTGATGCGGGCGCTGCAGGACCGGCGTCTCGCCGAAAGCGACCGCGGGCGGCTGGCCATCGGCTGGCTGGTGGAGGACCTGCTGACCGTGCTGGTGCTGGTGCTGCTGCTGCCGCTCGCGGGCCTGCTCAAGGGCGGCGCGGTCGAGCCGTCGGTGCTGGTGAAAACGCTCAGCGTTACCTTCGGCAAGCTGGCGCTGTTCGCCCTGCTGATGCTGGTGATCGGCCGGCGCATCATTCCGGCCGTGCTGCATTACATCGCCCATACCGGCTCCAGGGAATTGTTCCGCCTGGCGGTGCTGTCGGTGGCGCTCAGCGTGGCCTTCAGCGCCGCCTATCTGTTCGACGTCTCCATCGCGCTGGGCGCCTTTTTCGGCGGCATGATCCTGGCGGGTTCTGCCCTCAGCCAGCGCGCCGCCGAGGAAAGCCTGCCCCTGCGCGATGCCTTTGCGGTGCTGTTCTTCGTCTCGGTCGGCATGCTGTTCGATCCGCGTGTCATGATCGAGCATCCCTTTGCCCTGGCCCTGACCTTCGCCATCGTGCTGGCGGGCGGCGCCATCTGCTATTTCCTGCTGCGCCTGTTCGGGGTCAAAAGCGAAGGGGCGCTCACCATCGCGGTGTGCCTGGCGCAGATCGGCGAATTCTCGTTCATCCTGGCCGACCTCGATGTGCGGCTGGGCCTGATGACGGAAGATGCGCGCGGGCTGGTGCTGGGCGCCTCCATCCTCTCCATCTTCTTCAATCCGCTGCTGTTCGGGCTGCTGGGCCGGCACGAAGCTGCCCATCCCGCCCCCGACAATCCACGCCCCGCGCCTGAACCGACCAGCCTGAAGGGTCATGCCGTGCTGGTGGGGTTCGGCCGGGTCGGTCATCTGATCGCCGATGGCATTCAGGGCCGCATGCCGCTCCTGGTGGTGGAGGAGGGCGTGGTGGCCGATCCGGGCATCGAGCATATCCGCGGCAACGCCGCCAGGGACGAGGTGCTGGCGGCGGCGAACCTCAAACAGGCCAGGCTGTTGTTCGTCGCCATTCCCCAGGCCTTCGAGGCGGGCCAGATCGTGCAGCAGGCGCGCCGCGCCAATCCGGAACTTCCCATCGTGGCGCGGGCCCATTTCGACGCCGAGGTGCAGCATCTGCTCCAGTTGGGCGCCAGCCGGGTGGTGATGGGCGAGCGGGAGATTGCGCTGGCCATGCTGGATTTCGCCGGCCATCTGGTGCCGCATTAAGTCACGGTAGGCCGCCTTGAACATAAGGGGTACAAACGGCCCATGAGCCTTGCGATTCGCATTCTCGGCCTGGACCCCGGCCTGTCGGCCATGGGCTGGGGCGTGATCGAGGTCTCTGGAACCCGGCTGGGCCATGTCGCCCATGGCGTGATCGCCACAAAGCCGGCCGCGGGGCTGGCCTACCGGCTGATGGCCCTGCACCAGGCGCTGGGCGAGATCATTGCAAGCCACGGCCCCACGGCCATCGCAGTGGAGCAGGCCTTCGTCGCCCGCGATCCCCAGGCCGCGCTCAAGATCGGCCATGCCCGCGCCGTGGCCTTGCTGGCGGCGGCGCAGGCCGGGCTGGAGATCGCCGAATATGCCCCCAACCACATCAAGAAATGCGTGGTGGGCGCCGGCCATGCCGGCAAGGAACAGGTGCAGTTCATGGTCAAGCGCCTGCTGCCGGCCTGTGGCGTCACACAGGCCGATGCCGCCGATGCCCTGGCCGCGGCCATCGCGCACGCCCATCTGTCCACCGCGCGTACCCGCAAGGTGGTGGGCGAATGATCGGCAAGCTCACGGGGATCGTGGATTCCATCTCGGACGATACCGTCATCCTGGATGTGAATGGCGTCGGCTATCTGGTGCAGTGCCCGTCCTCGACCCTGTCGCGGCTTTCGGTTGGCGCCCATGCCAGCCTGATGATCGAGATGAAAGTCAGCGATGACGCCATAAAGCTTTATGGCTTCGGCTCTGCCGAGGAGCGCGAATGGTTCCGCCTGCTCCAGACCGTGCAGAATGTCGGCGGCAAGGTGGCGCTGGCGGTTCTTTCCACGCTTTCCCCGCGCGATCTTCAGCGCGCGCTGGCCCTGGGCGACAAGGCGATGATCGGCCGCGCCCCCGGTGTGGGGCCGAAGCTGGCGCTTCGCATCGCCACCGAGCTGAAGGACAAGGCCCCGGCGATGATGCTGCGGGGGGAAGACGAGGGCCGGGTTGCCGCCGTGGCTGTCGCGCCGCGCGGCCCCGAGGCCGATGCGGTCTCGGCGCTGATCCATCTGGGCTATTCCGATGCCCGCGCCGCCGAAGCGGTGGCCCGCGCGATGAGCGCCTTGGGCGAAGGGACGGATACATCGGTTCTGATCCGTGAAGCGCTGAAAGGAATGGCGCGGTGAGTGAACGTCTGGTCGCCCCCGAACGCAGCGAAGACGATCTGGACGCCTCCCTGCGGCCCAAGCGGCTGGCCGATTTCGTCGGCCAGCAACAGGCGCGCGAGAACCTTTCGGTCTTCATCGATGCCGCCCGGGCGCGCGGCGAGGCCCTGGACCATGTGCTGTTCTATGGCCCGCCCGGCCTGGGCAAGACCACCCTGGCGCAGATCGTGGCTCGCGAGCTGGGCGTGAATTTCCGCTCCACATCGGGGCCGGTGCTGGCCAAGGCGGGCGATCTGGCGGCGATCCTCACCAATCTGGAGCCGCGCGATGTTCTCTTTATCGATGAAATCCATCGCCTGAATCCGGCGGTGGAGGAAATCCTTTATCCCGCGATGGAGGATTACGAGCTCGATCTGGTGATCGGGGAGGGGCCGGCGGCCCGCTCGGTCAAGATCCAGCTTGCGCCGTTCACCCTGGTGGGCGCGACCACCCGCTCCGGCCTGATCACCACGCCGCTGCGCGACCGCTTCGGCATTCCGGTGCGGCTGAATTTTTACACCCCCGACGAATTGCTGGCGATTGTGGAGCGCGGCGCGCGGGTGCTTGGTTTCGATTTGACCCGCGAGGGCGCGCGCGAGATCGCCGCCCGCTCCCGCGGCACGCCCCGCATTGCGGGCCGGCTGCTGAAGCGGGTGCGCGACTTCGCCTCGGTCGCCAGGCACAAGAGCGTGGACGCCGGGATCGCCGATGCCGCCCTCAACCGGCTGGAGGTGGACGGCAAGGGGCTGGATGCTTTCGACCGCCGCTATCTCTCCCTGATCGCCGAGACTTTCGGCGGCGGACCGGTGGGGATCGAAACCATCGCGGCCGCGCTGGGCGAGGCGCGGGATGCCATCGAGGAAATTGTCGAGCCTTATCTGATGCAGCAGGGCTTTGTGCAGCGGACCCCCCGCGGCCGTGTGCTGGCTTCGGCGGCCTATGGCCATCTGGGGCTTGCCGCGCCGCCGCCATCGCCGGTCCAGAGCGGCCTGTTCGGGGGCGATGATGAATAAGCTGCAAGGATTGGGGGTGTTCGAGGGCCGCGAGCATGTCCTGCCCATAAGCATCTATTACGAGGATACCGACCTGTCCGGCGTGGTCTATCACGCCAACTATCTGCGCTATATGGAGCGCGGGCGCACCGAATTCTTCCGCCAGGCCGGCATATCCAAGATGGCGGGACTGGAGGATGAGGAGCCCACCGCCTGGGCCATCCGCTCCATCACGGTCGATTATCACCGCCCGGCGCGGCTGGATGACATCATTCACGTCCGCACCCGGCTGACCGGCCTGTCCGGCGCGCGCATGCGGGCCATCCAGCGGGTGGTGCGCGGCGAGAGTCTTCTGGTGGAAGGGCGGATCGAAGCCTGCATCACCACGTTAACCGGCAAGCCGCGGCGGCTGCCCAAAAAAATCGCCCAGACTCTTGCGCCTTTCCTCAGCCCGGATGAAACTTGATCTTATTCGTCAAATTTCAGCCAAGATCGGCGCGCATTAGCGATTCCAACCCCGTCAGCTTCCCGCCACATGCCTGGCGCCAAAAGGTTTTTCCATGAAGAGGATCGTTGCCGCCACCCTGTTGATTCTGGCGGCGGTGCTGACCGCACCGGGGATGATGTCCGCCGCCCAGGCGCAGGGCGCGCAGCGCGCGCCGATCGCGGCCCCCACCGGTCCCGCCGCTGAGACGCAGGCCCTGGAGCCCCCGCCCGGTGTTGCCGCCAGCAACGCGGCGGGCGGCGATGTCGCCTCCCATTTCTCCATTGTCTCCATGTTCATGCGCGCCGATATCGTGGTGCAGGCGGTCATGATCCTGTTGCTGCTGGCATCGCTCTGGTCCTGGACCATCATCTTCAACAAGCTGGTCACGCTGTCGGGCCTCAAGCGCAAGGCGCGCAAGTTCGAGAAGGTCTTCTGGTCCGGCCAGTCCCTGGACGAGCTCTACCAGCATTTCTCCGCCCGCAACGATCACCCGCTGGCGGCCATGTTCATCGCCGGCCTGCGGGAATGGCGCCGTGGCTTCGAGGCGCCCGGCGGTCCCAAGGAAGCCAGCCTGCCGGGGATCAAGGAACGGATCGAAAAGGCGATGGGTGTCACCATCCTGCGCGAAAGCGACGGCATCGAGCGGCAGCTTGGCATCCTCGCCACCATCGGCTCGGTTTCGCCCTTTGTCGGCCTGTTCGGCACCGTCTGGGGCATCATGAACAGCTTTTCCGCCATTGCCGCGCGCCATGACACCACCCTGGCCGTGGTGGCGCCCGGCATCGCGGAAGCCCTGTTCGCCACCGCCATGGGCCTGTTGGCAGCCATTCCGGCGGTCATCTTCTATAACCGCTTCGTCGCCGAGATCGGCCGCTATGTGAATTCGCTGGATGCTTTCGCGGACGAATTCTCCGCTATCCTGTCGCGCCAACTGGATGAAAAGGTCCATCGCTGATGGCGGCGGGCCTCCAGCAAAGTTCGTCGCGCGGCCGGGGCCGCATGCGCCGTCGCGCCATGGCGGACATCAATGTCACGCCCTTTGTCGATGTGATGCTGGTGCTTCTGATCGTCTTCATGGTGACGGCGCCGCTTCTGACCGTCGGCGTGCCTGTCGATCTGCCCAAGACAAAGGCGCCGGCCCTGGGCCAGGACCGCGAGCCGCTGTCCATAACGGTGCGCCGCGATGGCGTGATCTTCCTGCAGAAGGAGCAGATCGCCCAGGAAGCCCTTGTGGACAAGCTGAAGGCGATCGCCTCCAACGGCTATGACCAGCGCATTTTCGTGCGCGGCGATACCCGCGCCAATTACGGCAAGGTGATGGAGGTGATGGGCATCCTCGCCGCCGCCGGCTTTACCCATATCGGGCTCGTGACCGATGTCGCCAAGCCGAAGCCCGACGCGCCGTAACATGGCGGCAGCAACCTCCATGCGCCGCATGCGTCCGACCACGGCGCGGGATTTCTTTTACGAAGGCCTGGCCGGGGCCATCCTGTTCCATCTTTTGATCGTGGCGGCGCTGTTCTTCACCTGGCAGCGCAATTTCACGGCCCCGGAAGAGAGCCATGTCGTGCCGGTCGATCTGGTGACCATTGCCGACCAGACCAATGTCGCCGCCCAGGCGCCGCCACGATCAAAAGATGGAACAGGATGG
>CAYFKU010000062.1:11531-13831 GCA_964343955.1 uncultured Rhizobium sp.
GCCCAACGGCGCCAATGCGCCAGCCCCAGGCCAGCCGGCCCTGGAGCCGCCGCCCGAACCCCAGATGCAGGAGGTCGAGCCCGCGCCCGAGCCGCCCATCCCGAAATTCGATGTGGCGAAGGAAAAGCCCAAACCGGTCGAGAAGCGGGTTGAGCCCAAGCCCGCCAGGAAAGAGAAAGCCGTCGATTTCAACGCCCTGCTCAACAAGCTGACCACCCCCGACAAGCCGGTGAAGGCCGCCAAGCCGGGGCCGCGCGTCATTCCCGGCGTCGGCAACGGCAATCTGATGACGGCCGATCTTTCCGATGCCCTGCGCAGCCAGATCTATCGCTGCTGGTCACCGCCCACCGGCGCGCCCGATGCCCGTGACCTGATCGTGGACTATGATCTGTCCCTCAATCCGGACGGCACGGTGGGGCGGCTGCAGATGACGCCCGGCACCGCCATGGCCGCTGCGGGCAATGCCTTTACCCGCGCCGCGTCCGAAGCCGCCAGCCGCGCCATCTATCAGTGCCAGCCCTATCGGCTCCCCGCCGACCGCTACAATCTATGGCGCCAGATCAAACCGCTGCGCTTCGATCCCCGCCAGATGATGGGCCAGTGATGGGCGGGGGAACCAATCATGCTGTCGCCTTGTTGGAGCCATGCTATTGGCCCTTCCGGGGTGCTATCCATTCCCTGGTCTTTGGCCGCCGGAGACATTTGTCATGAAGAAATTCCTGGTCCTGATTGCCGCCCTTCTGTCCCTTGCCGGTGTCCCGGCCCAAGCCGCGCTGCAGGTGGACGTGAACCAGGGCAATATCCAGCCTCTGCCCATCGCCATCCCCGATTTCATTTCGGCCGGCGGCGATCCGCAACAGGGCGCCAATATCGCCGGGGTGGTCCGCGCCGACCTGGAGCGTTCCGGCCTTTTCCGGCCGCTGGACCAGAAGGGCTTCGCCGAGCGCATCACCAGCATCAATGTCGTTCCCCAGTTCTCAAGCTGGCGCTCCATCGCGGCGCAGGGGCTGGTGACAGGACAGGTCACCCAGCAGCCGGACGGCCGTTTGCGCGTGGATTTCCGGCTCTGGGACGTTTTCGGCGAAAGCCAGATGCTGGGCCAGACATTCTCCTCCACGCCTGAGAACTGGCGGCGCATAGCCCATATGGTCTCGGACGCCATCTATGAGCGCATCACCGGCGAGAAGGGCTATTTCGACACCCGCATCGTCTTCATTTCCGAAAGCGGGCCGGCGACCAAGCGCGTCAAGCGCCTGGCGATCATGGACGAGGACGGCGCCAATCCCATCTTCCTGACCCGCGGCGACTATATGGTGCTTACGCCGCGCTTCAATCCGACGGCCCAGATGATCGCCTATATGTCCTATATCGGCACCAAGCCGCGCGTCTATCTGTTCGACATCGAGACCGGCAAGCAGGAGATGCTGGGCAATTTCCCCAACATGACCTTCAGCCCGCGCTTCTCGCCCGACGGCAACCAGGTGGCGCTGAGCCTGGAGACCAACGGCAATTCCGACATCTATCTGATGGACCTGCGCACCCGGGCGATCAAGCGGCTGACGACTGACCCGGCCATTGATACCGCTCCCAGTTTTTCGCCCGACGGACGGCAGATCGCCTTCGAATCGGACCGCGGCGGCAGCCAGCAGATATATGTGATGAATGTGGATGGCTCCGGTCAGCGCCGAATCAGCTTCAGCGGGGGCAACAACGGCACGCCGGTCTGGTCGCCGCGCGGCGATCTTCTGGCCTTCACCAAGCAGCATGGCGCGAATTTCACGATCGGCGTGATGCGCCCCGACGGGTATGGCGAGCGAATCATCACCAGCGGCGGCCATGACGAAGGCCCCACCTGGGCGCCCAATGGCCGGGTGCTGATGTTCAGCCGGGAGGCCTCCAACAACCGGGGGTCGCAGATATATTCGGTCGATATTACGGGACGTAACGAAAGGCGCGTGTTGACACCGGGTGCGGCCTCAGACCCCGCCTGGTCGCCCTTGATCCAATAGAGGAGTTTTTCTATAAAGTTTGTCCAATTTCAAACGCAATTATTTGGCTCCTTTCCGGCTTATGTGCGTTTGCTCGTTTTGAGGTGCGTCTTATCTTCCCGTTCTTTCGCGTGGGCGCCGCCCGCACCGGCGGTCCGCAGCAGGAGATTCTCAATATGATCCCATTTTCCCGTTCGCTGAAATTTACCTGCCTCTCGGCTGCCCTTGTTCTGGGCGCCTGCACGCACAAGCAGGAAGCTGTCAACACCGCCCCGCCGCCGGCGCCCACGCGAAAGAACGGGAAGATAAGAC
>CAYFKU010000063.1:0-324 GCA_964343955.1 uncultured Rhizobium sp.
GTGCCGATGGTGACCTGGGGCACTTCGCCCGAACAGGCCTTGCCGATCACCGCCAATGTTCCCGACCCCGCCCAGATGGCCGATGAGCACAAGCGCCAGGCCGCCCAGCGTGCGCTGGACTATATGGGCCTGACGGCCAACATGCCGATCACCGACATCAAGGTCGATCACGTCTTCATCGGTTCCTGCACCAATGGCCGGATCGAAGACCTGCGCGCCGCCGCCGCGATCGCCAGGGGCCGCAAGGTCTCGGCCGGCGTGAATGCCATCGTCGTGCCGGGCTCGGGCCTGGTGAAGGAACAGGCGGAAGCCGAAGGCCTGGAC
>CAYFKU010000063.1:334-13462 GCA_964343955.1 uncultured Rhizobium sp.
CAAGGAAGGCGAGCGCTGCGCGTCCACCTCGAACCGCAATTTCGAAGGCCGTCAGGGCCGCGGCGGGCGCACCCATCTGGTCAGCCCCGCCATGGCGGCTGCCGCCGCCGTGACCGGCCGCCTGACGGACGTTCGCGCGCTTTAATGCACCAGCCCTGTTCCAGGCCGCGGATAGTCCATACGCGGCTTGGGCCGGTCGCCTGCGTGACCTTCGGCAAGGGCACGCCCATCCTGGCGATCCATGGGGGCATGGGCGGTGTCGATCAGTCCTGGGTACTCGCCCTGTCCTTGCTCGCCGACCCCAACGGCTTCCATATCATTGCTGTCGCCCGACCGGGCTATCCGGGCACGCCGCTTGCGACGGGATCGACGCCGCAGGATCAGGCGGATGCACTGGCCGCACTGCTCGATACGCTGGGCCTTGAGTCCGCAATCGTCGCCGCGATTTCTGCCGGGGGTCCTTCGGCTCTCGCCTTCGCCTCTCGCCATCCGTCGCGCTGCCGCGCGCTGATCCTGGTGTCCGCCGCCACCGGCGCGCTTGTTTCGCCACCTCATATCCTGTCGCGGCTCAAGACCATGTCCCTCATGGCCCATATTCCGGGCGCGGCCGCGCTTTTGCGCCGCAAGGCCGCAAAAGATCCGGTGGCAGCCCTGATGCGCTCTGTCCCGGATCGAGCTGTCGCGCAGTCCGTGATGGCCCATCACGACGCCGGGGCTTTGTTCCGGCTATTCCAGCTTGGCATGTTCGATCAATTGGCCGGTCGCATCCTGGGCACGCGCCATGACATTCAATGCCTGTCGGAACTGACGCCGCCTCCCACGATACATGTGCCCGTTCTGACCATTCATGGGCAGGATGATGCGGTTGTGCTGCCCATGCATGCCGATCAGGTGGCCGGTCCGTTGGTGGCGCATGTCCGGCTGGCCGGGGCGGGACATGTCGCCTTGTTCACGCATATGGACGCGGTACGGGATGCGGTCGGGGATTTTGTCCGCCCAGCCCAATCCTGACAGCGCGAAACATGCCCGAAACATTTGGAATTGCCGGCCCGTTTCCCGGCAATAGGGCCAAAATATTTCTGGTTAATTCTGTGGGCCATCAACCAAGAAAGGGCCCAGAGATGCTCGGACGCAAACCTAAAACTGACGATGGAATGGCCATAAGGGCCGCCGGCTGGGAGGCGCTCGAAACGCGCGCCATGCTTATCGACGCGGACTTCACCATCATCCATCTCAACAAGGCTGTTCTGGAATTCCTCCGGCATGTCGAGCCGCAGATCCGCAAGGATATGCCCCATTTCGAGGTTGACCGGCTGGTCGGCCAGAAGATCGATATCTTTCACAAGAACCCTGCCCATCAGCGCACGATGCTGGCGGCGCTGCAGAGGCCGCACAAGGCCAGCATCCGGCTTGGCGGCCTGCTGTTCGGCCTGACGGTCACGCCGATATTCGACCCGTCCGGCCAGCGGCTGGGGACCATGACGGTCTGGGAAGATGCGGCCGTACTGGATACCGCCGGCCAGCTCGCCGGCCAGACCAATCTTTTGGCCCTGAACGCCACCATCGAAGCGGCCCGCGCCGGCGAGGCCGGCAAGGGATTCTCGGTGGTTGCCTCGGAGGTCAAAAGCCTTGCCGGCCAGACCGCCAAGGCCACGGCCGAAATCGGCCAGCAGATCGAGGATATCCAGCAGTCCAGCAGCTCGACCGCGGCGGCCATCAAGCAGATCGCCACGATCATGGGCAAGGTCAGCGAGATCAGCACCTCCATCGCCGGCGCGGTGGAAAAGCAGTCCGCGGCGACCCAGGAAGTTTCCGAAAATATCGGCAGCGTGCGCCAGTCCTCCGAGGAGGCGAGCCATTCGGCGGCGGATCTGCTGAAGGTTTCCGGCGGCCTGTCCGAACGCGCCAATGAGCTGCAAAAGCTGGTCGCGAACTTCATCAATGTCCTTTAAGGACTAGAAGAAGCTCACCGGGTCCACATCCACCGCGACGCGGATGGATGCCGGCACTTTCACCAGGGCCAGCCAGGCCTTCAGATAGGCCTGTACATCCACCCCGCGCGACGCCTGCACCAGCAGGCGCTCGCGGGTCTGGCCGCGCAGCAGGGCATAGAAGGCGGGCGTCGGACCCCACACTTTCACGCCGCGCGCGCTGGGCGCGGCCTTGCCCAGTTGCCGGGCGATATCGCGCACCAGGTCGCCGTCATGGCCGCTGACCACCAGCGCCGCCAGCCGGCCGAAAGGCGGCGACTGGCTGGCCTCGCGGAAGCTCCGCTCCTGCTCGTAGAAGCCGTCGCGATCGCCGCGCGCAAGGGCCTGCATCACCATGTCGTCGGGATTGCGGGTTTGCAGCAGCACCAGGCCGGGCTTTTCGGCGCGTCCGGCGCGGCCCGACACCTGATGCAGAAGCTGGAATGTGCGCTCGCGGGCGCGCAGGTCGCCATCGCTGCCGCCCAGGTCGGCATCAACCACGCCCACCAGGGTCAGTTGCGGAAAATGGTGACCCTTGGCGACGATCTGGGTCCCGATCAGCACATCGATTTCGTGCCTCGCAAACAGGCGCAAGGGCCCCTGCATCTCGCCCGGCCCGCCGTGCATCAGCGTATCGGACGAGGCGATGCCATAGCGGGCCTGCGGGAAAAATTGCGCGAATTCCTCGGCCACGCGTTCGACCCCCGGCCCACAGGGAATGAGCGTGCCGCTCTGGCTGCAGGCCGGGCATTGCATCGGCATGGGCAATTCATAACCGCACTGGTGACAGGCCAGGCGCTTGCGGTATTTGTGCTCCACCAGCCAGGCAGAGCAGTGCGGGCAGGTGAATTTGTGGCCGCAGGCCTCGCACAGGGTCAAGGGCGCATAGCCCCGCCGATTCAGGAACAGCATCGCCTGTTCGCCCGCGGCCAGGGTTTTTTCCAGCGCGGCGCGCAAAGGCGGCGACAGCCATTGTCCCTTGTGCGGCGCATCGGCGGGATCGCGCGCGTGGCGCAGATCTATCAGCCTGACTTCCGGCAGTTCCGCCACGCCGTGGCGCGATGCCAGTTTCAGATGATGGTAGCGCCCGGCCTGTGCATTCACGAAGCTTTCCAGCGATGGCGTGGCGCTGGCCAGTATCACCGGGCAGCTTTCCGTGCGCGCCCGCACCACCGCCATGTCACGGGCATGATAGATGGCGCCATCCTGCTGCTTGAAGGCCTGCTCATGTTCCTCGTCAACGATCACCAACCCCAGTTGCCGGAACGGCAGGAACAGGGACGAGCGCGCCCCCACAACCACCCTGGCCTCGCCGTTCATCACCGCGCGATAGACCCGGCGTCGTTCCTTCTGCGACAGGTCCGAATGCCATTCCGCGGGGCGGGCGCCGAAACGCCGCGCGAAGCGTTCCAGAAATTGCGCCGTCAGCGCGATTTCCGGCAGCAGGATCAGAATTTGCCTTCCTTGCGCCAGCGCCGCTGCCACGGCCTCGAAATAGACTTCGGTCTTTCCCGAACCGGTTACGCCATCCAGCAGATGCACCGAGAAACTATTCGCCGCCACCGCGCCGCGCAGCTCATCCGCCGCCGCCTGCTGATCGGGATTCAGGATCGTTGCATCGAATTCGGGATCGGGCGCGGCGAAGGGAGAAAATTCCGGCAGTTCCGTCGGCACCAGCGCGCCGGCCTGGATCAGGCTGCGCACCACGCCGGCGGACACATTGGCGTCTTCCGCCAGTCCCGACACGCTGCGCGCCAGCCCGTCGCCCGCCACGTCCAGCGTGCGCGTCCGCGCGGCGGACATGCGCGGCGGTATGACGCTTCCCCTCACATAAGCGGTGCGCCGCGCTTCCGGCTCGAAGGCGCCCCGCGACCGCAGCGCCATGGCCAGAATCGCCCCCGGCGGGTTCAGCGTGTAATCGGCCACCCAGTCGA
Organism: uncultured Rhizobium sp.; assembly: GCA_964343955.1. GTDB lineage: Bacteria > Pseudomonadota > Alphaproteobacteria > Micropepsales > Micropepsaceae > Rhizomicrobium. The sequence goes on from CAYFKU010000063.1 coordinate 4,239, forward strand.
TGAAGTCGCACAGCTTTTGCGGCAGCGCGGGAGAGCCTTCCAGCGGCTCGGCCAGTTTCAGCCGGTTGTCGCCCACGGCGCCTTCGGCGGGGCCCCACACCACACCCAGCACTTCACGGTTCCCCAGCGGCGCGGCAACCAGGGCGCCCCGTGGCGCGTTCACCCCGGCGGGCAGCTTATAGTCATAGGCGCCGGCCAGGGGCAGCGGCAGCAGAATGCCGACCACCGGTTTTTCGAGGATTTCGGGTGCCCCCTTTTCCTCCAAAGGCGCGGGGTTCAAACGGGCCCGGAACATGGGCTAGACTTCGCGCCGCAAAACGCTCAGGTCAATAAATATAAGGTCCGCGCCTCATGAAAATCTTCCTCGACACCGCCGATGTGGCGGAAATCCGCGAATATGCCGCCAGCGGTCTGGTGGACGGCGTCACCACCAATCCCTCGCTGGCCGCCAAGACCGGGCGCGACTATATCGAATCGCTGAAGGAGATATGCGCGATCGTGCCGGGCGCGGTCAGCGGCGAAGTTATCGCCACCGACTATGACGGCATGATGCGGGAAGCGGCGATCCTCACCAAGGTCGCCCGGAATATCGCCGTCAAGGTGCCGCTGACCTGGGACGGGTTGAAGGCCTGCGCCGCTCTCTCCAAAGAGGGCACCATGGTCAATGTCACGCTCTGCTTCTCGCCGGTCCAGGCCTGGATGGCGGCCAAGGCGGGCGCGACGTTCATCTCGCCCTTTATCGGCCGCGTGGATGACATGGGTGAAGACGGCATGGGCCTGATCCGCGACATCCGCGCCGTCTATGACAATTACGGCTTCAAGACGGAAATCCTGGCCGCCTCGATCCGCAGCGTCAGCCATGTGCGCGAATCGCTGCTTGCCGGCGCCGATGTCGGCACCCTGCCGGTCTCGGTGTTCAAGGCGCTTCTCAACCATCCGCTGACCGACAAGGGCCTTGCTGCCTTTGTCGCCGACGCCAAGAAGGGCAATGTCGTCATCAAGTGAGTGACGGGGCCGACGCGCTTCGCAAGAGATGGATGGCGGCGCTGGCGCATGAGCGACGCGCCTCGCCGCACACGCTGCGCGCCTATGGCGACGATGTGGCGCGCTTCATCGGCTTTCAGGCGGGCCATACCGGCGGGGCGATGAACCGCGCGGCGCTGGCGCAACTGTCGCCGGCCGACATACGCGCCTTCATCACCGCGCGCCGCCAGGATGGGCTTGGCGCGGGCGGGGTGCAGCGGGCGCTGGCTGCGGTTCGCAGTTTCTACAAATTTCTCGCAAAGGAAGGCATTCTGGAAAATGCCGCGCCGCGCTCCATCCGCACGCCCCGGGTGCGCCGCTCCCTGCCGCGCCCTTTGTCGCCGAACGATGCGGCGCGGGCGATCGAACAGGCGGGCGAGCATGATGTGGAATGGCTGGGCGCCCGCGATGCCGCGTTGCTGACGCTTCTTTATGGCGCCGGCCTGCGCATCAGCGAGGCGCTGGGCCTGAAGCGCGGGGATGTGCCCCTGGGCGCGACCCTCACCGTGGTGGGCAAGGGCCGCAAGGAACGCAGCGTGCCGGTGCTGCCGCTGGTGGCGTCGGCGCTGGCGGATTATGCCGCGAAAATTCCCTTTGCCGGGGCCCCTTCCTCGGCCCTGTTTCTGTCGCGGCGCGGCCGGCCGATGAGCCCGCGCGAAGCGCAGGGCCTGATGCAGACTCTGCGCGGCCGCCTGGGCTTGCCGGAAAAGGCGACCCCCCATGCCCTGCGCCATTCCTTTGCCACCCATATTCTTCAGGGGGGCGGCGACCTGCGCAGTGTGCAGGAGCTGCTGGGCCATGCCTCGCTTTCCACCACCCAGATCTATACGGCGATGGACACGGCGGCCCTGCTGGAGACCTATTCGCGGGCGCATCCGCGCGCCCGGCAATAGGGCCGAAAAGCCATCCCCCGGCAATTGCGCGCTTTCCGGCCTGCGGCTAGGCTCCCGGCCCTGACATGAAATCCGGGTAAGGGGCTCTCCATGAATCGCATGCTTTCCGCGGCGTTTGTCGCGCTGATAACAGCCGTGCCGGCCCTTGCGGCCGAACCGGACAATCTGGTTCTGCCGTCCGGCTTCCACGCCACGGTGGTGGCGGAAAATGTTGGCCCCATCCGCCATATGGCGGTGCGCGGCAACGACCTCTATGTCTCCACCCGGCATGGGCCCAGCGCGCCGTCGGTCGGCGTCGTCGCCATTCGCATGGGCGCCGATCACAAAGCCGCCGAAACCAAGAATATCCCCGGCCTAGACCAGGGCACCGGCATCCGCATCTACAAGGGCTATCTCTATGCCGCGACCAGCACGGGCGTTTCGCGCATCCGGCTGGACGACAATCTGGTGCCGGCGGGCCAGCCGGAAGTGATCGTGGAAGGCCTTACGGCAACCAATCACCCCATCGCCTTTGACGGACGCGGCAACCTGTATGTCGGCATCGACGGCGGCGGCGGCACGGCGAACTGCCCCGATCTCAACGGCCCCAAGGACAAGCCCAAGGGTCTGAATCCCTGTCCGCTGCTGGAAACGCGCGGCGGCGTCTGGCGCTTCTCCGACAGCAAGACTGGCCAGAAGCTGGCCGACGGCGAGCGCTTCGCGACCGGCGTGCGTAACATGAGCGCGCTGGACTGGCGCAATGGCGACGGCCTTTACGGCGCCTGGCATGGCCGCGACGGCACATCCAAGGGCTGGCCCGAACTGGTGACGCAGGAGCAGGACGACGCCATTCCCGACGAGATGTTCCGCATTTCCAGCGGCACAGATATGGGCTGGCCCTATACCTATTGGGATTCGGCGCGGAAGATCCGCCTGGGCGCGCCCGAATATGGCGGGGACGGCAAGACCGAAATCGCCGACAGCAAATATGCCCGGCCCGTGGCGGTGTTCGCGCCCCGGCGCCCGGCGGTGCTGGACCTGGCTTTCTATAACGGCAGCCGGTTCCCCAGCCGCTATCGCGGCGGCGCCTTCCTGGCCATGCATGGCGGGTCCGATCCGACGCCGGTGCCCGGCGGCCGTTCCGGCTTCAACATCATGTTCGTGCCCTTTACGGGCAACCGCGCCGGCACGCCGGTTGCCTTCGCGGAAGGCTTTGCCGAGGCGCCCAAGAACATCAAGACCGCGGCCTATCGCCCGGTGGGCGTGGCCTTTGGGGCGGACGGGGCGATGTATGTGGCCGAATCCAACAAGGGCAAGATCTGGCGCATCGCCTATGGCGAATAGCGGCGGATAGGCCGGTTCCAAAGCGGTTTACGCGGCAAGGCCGTGGGCGAAAGCCCGCGGCCTTAACCGTTTTTATGGCGCTGATTGACCCCCCTCGGCCCCCGGGGTAAGAGGTCGCCGGATTGCCGCCTTAGCTCAGCCGGTAGAGCATCGCATTCGTAATGCGGGGGTCGCGTGTTCGAGTCACGCAGGCGGCACCATTTCCAGACCCGCTTCTCGCGGTCATACCGCTCGACGATAAGCGTCGTGGAAGTCGTCCAAACCTGCTGGTTTCGCCGCATATCTTGTCGGTTCGATACAAAAGCTGTCCCGCTTTATTCGGGGTGCTCAACGCCGACGTGCCCGATGACCAATGGCCGCGGCGTGGGGCCTTTAGATGATTTGACGTCCAGTGCGGCCCCCGCTAAACATCCCGCAAATTCGACATCTGCCCAGATGGCGGAATTGGTAGACGCACTAGTTTCAGGTACTAGCGCTGCAAGGCGTGGAGGTTCGAGTCCTCTTCTGGGCACCATATATCCTTGAAATAATTAAAGAAATTGGGACGGGCCGCGGTGGCCTGTCCTATTTTCTTTATGCCGAAATATCAAAGGCTTCATCCGCGGCCTGCAACGAAGTGTTTTTTGGGCTGTGCGCTTTCCAGTTTGCTTAACGCGGTCTTGCACAGTGGGGTCGGGGTGCGGTTGCCGTGGCGGCATTGCTGCCGCCAGCCGCAGTCTAGAGGACCTGGCGCCATGCGAGGGAAGGGCGAGCATGGCGACTTACAGAGAAATACAGAATTGGGTGAGAGAACGGGCCGGGTTCGTTCCGAAATCATGTCGGATCGCGCGCGTCCTGTCGGATCACGTGAAGACCCAGGCTGTAGCACCTGACCGGCGTGGTCCGTAGCTCGAAATGGCGTTAAAGATATAGAATAGACAGTGTGGGATGCCAGATAGGGTTTGGTTCCATGTCACAAACAGTCGCGCAACATGCAACAAACTCAACTGTCTTAAGATCGCTCTGGGCATGGTTCGGCCGAACCGCCGAGCGCCTGTTCGATCCTATTGAGTATCTTTTCTATGTCGCAGTGGTGAAGCAAATTAGCCGGCTGCTCGACCACATTGACCCCTTAAGTCACAAGATCGAAGGCACGCTCTTCAAAAAAATTCTGCAGGTTGCGATTTTCCCGCTGTTCATGACGGCGACCATCGTAATCGGTTTCAATCTGGTCAAGCACGGCTATACGAGCCAGACCTTCATTGCATCCATTGGCATGTACTTGATCTATGGCGCGATATGGATGCCGCTCGAGCGGCTGATTCCCTATAGCAGGAAGTGGCTGAAAGACCCCGACGGGTCGACCGATGTCATGCTGCTGTTCGGCAACAAGGTTTGCGGTGACTGGATTATTGTTCCGCTGCAATTGGCGACAATCGCCCTCGCAGTGCAGAAGATATCCCCGGCGATTGGACAATCCATTTGGCCGTCGTCTCTCCCTGCCGTGGCGCAAGTATTCTTGCTTTTGGCGATCAACGATTTCTTCCGCTACTGGTACCACCGGTGGATGCATGAAAATAGCTTTATGTGGCGCTGGCATGCCGTTCACCATTCCTCAGAGCGCCTGTACTGGTTCAATGGCACCAGGTCTCACCCGCTTGAAAGACTGGTGAATGGCTTCCTGTGGGCGATCCCGCTCGCCTTTGTAAAGGCGCCTGTCGAAATCGTGTTTGTGACCTACCTGCTGAGCCGCACGATCGGTCGCTTCCAGCATACCAACATGGACGTAATACTGGGGCCCTTTGACTATATTTTCTCGTCGCCGAAAAATCACCGTTATCACCATTCCAAGGACATACGGGAAGGCAACACCAATTATGGCGGCGATATCATCATCTGGGATATTCTGTTCGGCACCTTCTATTTGCCAAAAGGCAAACAGCCGAGCGATGATATCGGCATCGGAGATATGCCGAATTATCCGCGGTCGTTTGCCGGACTGATGTTGGCGCCCTTCAATCACCGCGCTTTGCAAATCCAGGAGCGAGCCCGTGCAGGCGTCGCAGCCGAGGGAGCCAATTTGAGGCAGGGTTGATCTGACGGATTTCGGCGTCGTCGGAGAGAAATCATCAAATCACCGCCAAGCCGGGGGCTACCAGATTTGCCGGCGCCGTTCAGGGCTTGCATGTGTCCCGCGGCAATATCCTTGAGAGCCCGCTTCTCAAGCGACAGCTCGTCAGCCCAACGACCGCTTTTGGCGCAAGGCTGCCTGTCCTGCCTATAATTCCAAGTTGTTTGCAAGCGCTTCAAAGATCCCGGCGATGGCGGCAGCTCCGGGATCTTTGGTGCCGATAAGCGAGTCCGAATTCAAGTAAGACGAGCGGCCGGCTTTCGCCTTGGGCATCGATGCCGTTCTCGCGGCTCCTTCCCGCGCTTTTTGTGCGATCAATGCCAAATTGGCGCCGGCCTCATAGGCATCAAGCGCAGGCTTCAGCGCATCGACCATGGTACGATCGCCCAACTGTGCTCCGCCATATTTCTGGACGAGTTGCAAACCGTGGGACAATGCCTGCGGCCAATTGTGCGATCTCGCAAAATGTTCAGCGGCGCCCGCGAAGAGGATTGCAAATAGAACGCCGCTGGATCCGCCGATTCCGTGCGTCATGAGTTTGCTGAGCGCCTGGAAGAGCGCCGACCCATCCTGAAGGGGCAATGTGTCGATTCTTTCCAGAACCAGTTTACCCGCCGCCGCAAAGGTGCTGCCCGTGTCGCCATCGCCCACTTTGGCGTCCAGCGCGTTTATCTCATCCTCAAACTGAATGCATGCCCTTGCTACTGCTGCAACAATCGCGCGCATGTTCTTGTCGTCTGATGCTTTGGAAGCCGGCTCTTGAAATTGCGGGTGATCGATACAGGAAATGGCGCGGCGATCGCTCGTACCCGGCCAGAAAGCCGGTCCGACAGGGGCTCGCAGCGCCTCGGCCGCCAAACTGTCAAGCTCAAACATGGTCAACGAAAATCCGGGCATGTCCAGGGCAGTCATCAAGGGTGCCGGTCCGACAAGCAAGTCCACCTTCGCGGCCAGGGGCGTCTTGTTGACAATTGCAAAAAGCGTCATCGCCTCGATCGCGGAAAGTCCGCCCAGATTGTTGAACAACAGGGCATAACGCGCAGGCGTTTCGGGAAGTGCGCGCTCAAGCGTTCTGGCCAGATCCTCTACAAGGTTTTCGCACGATACAAATTGCGAGACCTCAAAGCCCGGTTCGCCATGGATGCCGAGGCCGATCTCGACTCTCTGCCCGAGCAGGCGTTTGCTCCTTTCATTACCGGGAATCGTGCAGCCGTCCCGCGCGGCGGCAATGGTGTAAAGTCTTTTGGAGGCGGCACCAACGGCCGAAGCGATCTGGTCCAGGGGATCCCCTCGCTCGCTCATGAATCCGGCCAGTTTGTGAAGGAATAGCGTGCCAGCCAGACCCCGTGGTTGCACGGCATCGGGAATTGCAATGTCGTCCGCGACAATGACCATCTCAACTTGGTGACCGAGCGATTTGGCTTTCTCGGCCGCCAGTCCGAAATTCAACCTGTCGCCGGTATAATTCTTCACAATAAGCAGACAGCCGCCGGAACCCGTCATCGCAACGATCGCTGCAAGAACGGCATCCACGCTTGGCGATGCAAATATCTCTCCGCAAACCGCCGCTGTCAGCATTCCGCTGCCAACAAAACCGGCATGGGCCGGTTCGTGACCGGAGCCCCCGCCCGATATGATGGCGACCTTTGACCGGTCGCAGTCGGTGCGAGCGACGATTTTGGCCGCGCTCTCATGCGGGAAGCGGCAAAGTGCTCCTCCACTGGAGGCGATCAGTCCGTCAATGGCGTTTGTTACGACACCGTCTCTGGAAGACAAAAATGTTTCCACGGAAATACCTCGCTGCACAGCCTGGTTGCGGGTGCCGCCAATCAGGACCTGCGATCAGCGCCTATCCAATAATATGACATGACGCCCGAGAGAAGCCGCCGGGAATGCTTCCCGCGACCACAAGGTGGGACGAAGAAGCCGCTTCCATCAAACCAACCCTTCAATCACTTCACCGGCTTGTCGGCCGCGATCATGATCTGGCCCAGCGCCGCGTCGTCACCGGGCAGTGCCCCGGTGCCTGCCGGGAACTGATTGTAGGACAGGATGTAAGCCACCGTCTGGGCCGTCTCCTCTTTCGTCAGGCTGCCGGGATCGTTGGCGGGCATGGTGGTGTGGATCCGGGTGAACAGATCGCCCACCGATTGCCCGGCCCAGTTGCCCATGAAGATCCCGCCGGCCAGCGGTGGGGCCATTTCGGCGCCGCCCATCTCCGCCCCGTGGCACATGGCGCATTTGTTTTCGAACACGGTCTTGCCCTGGGCCGCCTGCTCGGCGGTGAAAACACCGTCCCATACGGTGCGGCCGGCGCCTTGCGCCTTCAGCGTCACTACCGAAAGACCCATGGCCAGGGACAGCGCGGTCATCGCGGCGAGCGGTTTTTTCATGCTTTTTCCCCGGGTGCGTATGGTTGCCCGCTTTATAAGCGTGGCAAAACCCGCCTCCAAGCCCGTTCGGGGAAAGGCACCCCGGCACCCCAAAATACATGTCTTATTCTAGGCAAATTGCGCCGCCGGCTTTCACGGGGGCGCAATCTGGCCGGGTCATGCTTGCCCGCATGTACACAATCGTGGCGGCATCGCAAAAGGGCGGCTCTGGCAAGACCACTTTGTCGGGCCATTTGGCAGTGGAAGCGTCTCGGGCCGGAGCCGGCGAGATCGCGCTGATCGACACCGATCCGCAAGGATCGCTGGCGCATTGGTGGAACGCCCGCAGGGCGATCCGGCCCCACTTCGTCAAGGCGGGCCTGCCGGATCTGGAACAGGCGCTGGCCGACCTGGATCGGTCCGGCTTCAAGATCGCGGTGATCGACACGCCGCCGGCCATCACCCAATCGATCTCGCGGGTCGTGGCGCATGCCGATCTGGTTCTGGTTCCCACCCGGCCAAGCCCGCACGATCTGCGCGCGGTCAGCGCCACTGTCGATATCGCCGAGCGTCACGGCAAGCCGCTGATCTTTGTCGTCAATGCCGCCACCGCCCGCGCCCGCATCACCGGCAAAAGCGCGGTGGCCCTGTCGCAGCATGGCATGGTGGCCCCAGTGACCATCCATCATCGCGTCGATTTCGCCGCCAGCATGATCGACGGCCGCACCGTGGGCGAAGTGGTGCCCGGATCGCAGTCGGCCAAGGAGATCAGCGAGCTCTGGCTCTATATCCAGGAGCGGCTGTCACGGATCGTGAAGGATCCCACCCTGCTGCCCGACATGAAGCCGGATCATCTGGCGATCAATTCGCTCCTGACCCCCGCGGTGGAAGAGATCGCGGCAGCGGTCCTGGAAACGCCGCCGGTCCTGGAAACGCCATCGCTGTATGACGGGCCCGAACGCCGCCTGGGCGGCGACCGCCGTCTCCTGCAGGGCGGACATTTCCCTGAGCGGCGCAGCTTTGGACGCCGCGCCACAGACCTTCCGGCCTTTGGAAGCAAATAAGAGGAGCCCATGAGCAGCAGCGGCAAGTTCGCCTCCATCACCGCGGGCCTTCTGGCGCGCAAGGGTGAAGCGCGGCCATGGGGATCATTGACGGGCGCGCCGCAGCCTGCCGATGAAGCGCCGCCCGTACCCCTGGCCTGGCGCCCGGCTTCCGAAACGCCGCCGCCACCGCCCCCGGAAGCCCGGGACAGAAGCTGCTCCCTTCGCCTGTCGGCCCATGATTTCGAGCGCCTGGGCATTCTGGCGGTGAAGCAAAGCGTCACCCGCCAGCATTTGCTGAAACAGGCCCTGGCCGATTTCCTGGCGGCGCGGGCGGCGCAATATGGCTGTGCCTGCCTGGGTGCCTGTAACAGCAATTGCAGTCACGGCGGCTGACCGGCAAAGTAGGAACGCTGCAAGAGGGAGCGTTCCATGCGTCGCTGGGCTATGGGTTTGGGGG
>CAYFKU010000064.1:0-2040 GCA_964343955.1 uncultured Rhizobium sp.
TTTTCCTTTTTAGCGCGAGCGCCGCATTCCGCGGCGCGACCCTACGCTAGGGTCATGACCCGCCTCCCCCTTTTGCGCGAAGCGCGTCGAAGGGGGAGGTGGCCGCGACGGGCGCCTGAGCGAAGCGAAGGCGTGCTAGTCGCGGCCGGAGGGGGTTCAATCAAATCAGTGATTGTCCCTGGGAATGCCGTTGGTCTGGTCGATCTGCTGATACTTGACCGCATTCTCCAGCACCATGCCGGTGCCCATCTGGCCCTGGAAGGTGCGCTGGATTTCCTGCCACGGCGTCTGGGAGGCGGGATATTTAAATCCGCCCGCCGCTTCCAGATCCTTGCGACGCTTGGCGAGTTCCTCATCGCTGATCAGGATGTTGGCCGTACCCTTGTTGAGGTCGATGCGCACCCGGTCGCCCGTCTGGATCAAGGCCAGTCCGCCGCCAGCGGCCGCTTCCGGCGAGGCGTTCAGAATCGAGGGTGAACCCGAGGTGCCCGACTGGCGGCCATCGCCGATGCAGGGCAGGGCGGTGATGCCCCGCTTCAACAGCGCGGTGGGCGCATGCATGTTCACCACTTCGGCGGCGCCCGGATAGCCGATCGGCCCGGCCCCGCGCATGAAGAGCATGCAGTTTTCGTCGATGTTCAGCGACGGATCGTCCAGGCGCGCGTGATAATCCTCCGGCCCGTCGAACACGATGGCCCGGCCTTCGAAGGCGTTGGGATCCTTGGGGTTCGACAGATAGCGCTGGCGGAATTCATCGCTGATGACGCTAGTCTTCATGATGGCGCTGTCGAACAGATTGCCGGACAGGACCAGGAAGCCGGCTTCCTTCTTCATCGGCTTGTCGAAGGGCCAGATCACTTCCGGCAACAAAACCTTTTTGCCCCGGCAATTGTCGCCCATGGTCTTGCCGTTGACGGTAAGGGCATTCTCCTTGATCAGGCCCTGTTCCATCAGGATGTTCACCACCGCCGGCACGCCGCCCGCATGGTGATAATCCTCGCCCAGATATTCGCCGGCGGGCTGCAGGTTCACCAGCAGCGGCACCTTGTGGCCGACCGTCTGCCAGTCCTGCAGCGGCACATCCACCCCCATGTGACGGGCGATGGCGGTCAGATGGATCGGCGCATTGGTCGATCCGCCGATGGCCGAATTGACCACGATGGCATTGTGGAAGGCTTCCTTGGTCAGGATCTTGGAGGGACGCAGATCCTCCTTCACCATCTCGACGATGCGCTTGCCGGTCTCGTACGCCATCTGGGCGCGCTCGCGATAGGGCGCGGGGATCGAGGCTGAACCGGAAAGCTGCATGCCCAACGCTTCGGCCAGGCTGTTCATGGTGGTGGCCGTGCCCATGGTGTTGCAATAGCCGACCGACGGGGCGGACGAGGCCACCAGCTCCATGAAGCCCTTATAATCCAGCTCGCCGCGCGCCATCATTTCGCGCGCCTTCCAGACGATGGTGCCCGAACCGGTGCGCTCACCCTCATGCCAGCCGTTCAGCATCGGACCGACCGACAGCGCAATGGCGGGAATGTTCACGGTCGCCGCCGCCATCAGGCAGGCCGGCGTGGTCTTGTCGCAGCCGATGGTCAGCACCACGCCGTCCAGCGGATAGCCATAAAGAAGATCGACCAGGCCGAGATAGGCCAGGTTGCGGTCCAGCCCCGCGGTGGGGCGTTTGCCGGTTTCCTGGATCGGATGGACCGGGAATTCCATCACCAGGCCGCCGGCCTCGCGAATGCCTTCGCGGACGCGCTTGGCCAGTTCGATATGATGGCGGTTGCAGGGGCTGAGGTCGCTGCCGGTCTGGGCGATGCCGATGACGGGCTTGCCCGACTGAAGTTCTTCCAGGGTCAGGCCGTAGTTGAGATAGCGCTCGACATAGAGCGCTGTCATGTCGGGATTATCGGGATTGTCGAACCAGGCGCGGCTCCTCAGGGTCTGGGGGGTCTTGCCGTCATATTTCTTTTGATTGGCCATCTTGAAAAATCCCTGTCTGAAAAAAATCAGCTGCCGAACAAGGTCATGCCGCCATCGACG
>CAYFKU010000064.1:2050-13100 GCA_964343955.1 uncultured Rhizobium sp.
GAACCTGTCCGTTGACGAAGCCCGCCGCACCCGAAGCCAGGAAGGCGACCGCATCGGCGATCTCCTGCGGCTTGGCATAGCGTTCCAGCGAGACGCCATCCATCTTGCTGGGGTCCGTGGTGCGGGTGGCAAGAAAGCGCGCCGTGGTGGTGGGGCCCGGGCTGACCGCGTTCACGCGCACGCCATGTGGCTTCATCTCCAGCGCCAGGCAGCGCGTGTAATGCAGAATGGCGGCCTTGGCGCAGCCATAGACCACTTCCGACACCACGCCGATATGGCCGTTGAGCGAGCCGAAATTGATCACCGCGCCCTTCTGGCGCCTGGCCATGCCGGGCACCACCGCCCGGCACATCAGCATGGTGCCGACGAAGTTGCGGTTCATCACTGCCTGCATGTCTTCGATCGAGATGTTCAGCGCGTCATTGGGATTGGGCTTGCCGCCCCGGGCGGCGATATCGCCGCCGGCGCAATTCACCAGGATGGAGATGGGGCCCAGCCTGTCCTCGACCTGCTTCACCAGGGCCGCGACATCGGCTTCCCGGGAAATGTCGCCAAGGACCGACATGACCTTGCCGGTGCCGCGCGTCGACAGCTCCTGGGCCAGGGCCGTCAGGCTGGCGCTTTCACCGAAGGCCGCGGGCGCATCCTCGCTGATATCGTGCAGTGCGACATGGGCGCCGCCTTTCAGCAGGGTCTCGGCGATCATGCGGCCGAGGCCCCGGCCCGAGCCCGTGACGAGCGCCACCTGGCCCTCGAAATGGAAGGTGGTGGGGGACTGGGACTGGCTCAAAATTCAGCTCCGTGTCAGGGCAGTTGGGCGAGCGGCATAAGCTCTGAAAGCCCTTGTTTTTGGCGAAGAATCCGCAAGCGTGACATGCGGATGGGCATCCGGACAGATTGACTTCCAGGGCCCCGAATTTAGTATAGAAGTCGCAAGCCGATGTGAAGCCTTTGATGGCCCCGGCTTGAATGCCCCGGCAGCGGGTTCAGACGAAAAGCGGGGGGACTGATCCATGAAACCGACGCATGCACGCTACTGGGTTGTGGCCTTCGCGCTGGCCCTTGCCATGATCATGTATATCCAGCGCGTCGCCATCAGCCAGGCGATTGTGCCGATTTCCGCGGACCTGCACCTGGACAAGCGCCAGACCGGCATCGTGCTGGGCGCCTTCGGCCTCTCCTATGCGCTGTTCGAAATCCCGATGGGGCTTCTGGGCGACAAGCTGGGCGTGCGCTGGGTTCTGAGCCAGCTTGTCCTGATCTGGTCGCTGTTCACCGCCATGACCGGGGCGGTGTGGAATCTGGTGTCGCTGTGGACAATCCGCTTCCTGTTCGGCGCCGGTGAAGCCGGCTGCTTCCCCAACCTGACGCGCATGTTGTCGGCCTGGCTGCCGCTGTCCGAACGTGTCAAGGCCCAGGCCGTGATGTGGGCCTTTGGTCGCTGGGGCGGGGCGCTGGCGCCGCCGGTCGCGGCTTTCGTCATCTATCATTTCGGCTGGCGCTGGGGCTTCGTCGCCCTGGCATTCCTGGGCGTCGCCTGGGTCGCGGTTTTCCTGCCCTGGTTCCGCAACGATCCGGCCGAGCACAAAAGCGTGAATGCGGAAGAACTGGCATTGCTGGAGAGCAGCCGCACTCTTGTGCTGCACGATCACGGCATGCCCTGGTACAAGCTGCTTCTGCAGCGGGACATCTTCTTCCTGGGGCTGCAATATTTCGGCTTCTCCTACACTTGGTATTTCTATGTCACCTGGCTGCCGACCTGGCTGCAAAAGGCCAAGGGCCTGCCGCCGGCGCAGGCGGCCGTCTATGCCATGATCCCGCTGGCATGCGGCGGCATCGGCTCGATCGTATCGGGCTTCCTGCCCCTGTCCATTCCGCGCAAATGGGTGGCGATCGGCGGTTTCGCCGCCACCGCCGTCATCATCTTCATCCTGCCCGGGGTCAACGACATCATGCTGGCGATGGCGCTCATGGGTCTGGCCAGCTTCGCCAGCGACCTGACCATGCCGATCTCCTGGAACACCTGTGTCGAGATCGGCAAGCAATATACCGCCACCGTCTCCTCCACCATGAACATGCTGGGCAATTTCGCGGGCTTCGTCGCGCCCGTGGTGTTCGGCGAGATCCTGCAGGACACCGGCAACAACTGGGCCATGGTCATGTACACCATGGCCGCGGCCGCCTTGGTATCCGCGGCCTGCTGGTTCTTCCTGGAGCCGGACGCAAAGCGTTGAGTTGATCTTTATCGAAAAGGTTTGAAACTGTGAAAATCGATCTGACGGGCCGCACAGCGGTGATAGTGGGCGGCAGCGGCGGTCTGGGCGAAGCCATGGCCCATACGCTTTCCGGCGCGGGCGCTGCAATTGCGCTGGTTGGCCGCAACCAGTCCAAGCTGGACAAGGTGGCTGGCGAATTGAAGGCGAAGGGCGGCACGGTGGAGACATTCACCGCCGACATGACCAGCGAAGGCGATGTCAGGCGCATGGCCGGCGAGGTCAATGCCAAGTTCAAAAATCCGCAGATCCTGATCAATTCGGCCGGCATCAATATTCGCAAGTCGGTGACAGATTTCACGCTTGCCGAATTCAAGAGCGTGGTGGAATCCAGCCTGGTGACGACCTTTCTTGCCTGCAACGCCTTCGTGCCCGGCATGAAGGGCACCGGCTATGGCCGCATCATCAATCTTGCCTCGATGATGGCGCATATCTCGCTGCCCAACCGCACCGCCTATTCCAGCGGCAAGGCGGGCCTTCTGGGCTTCACCAAGTCTCTGGCGCTGGAGCTGGCGATGGAAGGCATCACCGCCAATTCCATTTCCCCGGGCCCCTTCCATACCGAGATGAACCTGCCGGTGATCAACGATCCGGAAGCCAACAAGCTGTTCCTTTCCAAGCTGCCGGTGGGCCGCTGGGGCAAGGTGGAAGAGATTGGCGGCCTGGTCTGCTATCTGTGCAGCGATCTGGCCGGCTTCATCACCGGCACCGACATCATCATCGACGGCGGCTGGACCGCCGCCTAATTTCCGGAGAATGGCCATGACCAGGCGGCGTGACGTGTTGATGGGCGGCGCTGCGCTGGCGGCCGCCTCGGCCCTGCCGGCTTTCGGGCAGGAGCGGCCGAAATCGCCGCTGGGCGTGGCCCAGACGGCCCTGGGCCACTATTTCCGGAAGATGCGCGGCAACAACCCCAATCTGCGCGGCCCGGCCGATCCCATCGCCACGGTCGATTATGTCCGCAAGCTGGGCGGCGGCGGCGTGCAAATGGCGATCCCGCCGGATACCGACATCAAGGCGTTGCGCGCCAAGCTCGACCAGCATGGCATGACGTTCGAGGGCGATATTCGCCTGATCGACAGGCCCGACGGCGATGTCGAGCGCTTCGAACGCGAGCTGCGCATGTTCAAGGCGCTGGGGGCGCCCGTGGTGCGCACCGTCTGTTTTGTCGGGCGGCGTTACGAGAATTTCGACCGGATGGACCAGTATCAGGCCTGGCGCGCCAATGCCCTGGCGGTTCTGGATGTGTGTGTGCCGATTGCCGACAAGGTCGGCATTCCCCTGGCGATGGAGAATCACAAGGATCGCGTGGTCGATGAGGAAGTGGAGGTGCTGCGGAAATATTCCAGCCCCAATTTCGGCGCCCTGGTCGATTTCGGCAACAATGTCGCCATGTGCGACGATCCCATGGAGGTGATCGTCAAGCTGGCGCCCTATGTGAAGTCCTGCCACATGAAGAACATGGCGGTGCAGCCTTATGCCGACGGCTTCCTGCTCTCGGAAGTGCTTTTCGAGGACGGCTTCCTGGATATTCCCAAAATGTGGGCGATCCTGAAGAAATCCAATCCGAAGCTTCAGCCCATGCATGAACTGATCACGCGCGACCCGCTCAAGGTGCCGGTGCTGACCGACAAATATTGGGCGACCTGGCCGGAGCGGAAGGAAAAATATCTGGCCCAGACCATGGCATTGGTGAAGGCGCATACCAGCAGCAAGCCGCTGCCGGTGATCGGCAGCCTGCCGCCCGAGCAGCAGTTGGCGGCGGAAGAGGCCAACAACATCCGCTGTTTCGACTGGGCGCGGAAGGCGCTGGCTTAAGCTTCAAACGCCGATTAAGGCACTGAGCCAACCGCTCGCTTAAGCTCGCGGGGCAGTGCCCGTTTCGCAGGCCCACTGGACCTGCTCACGCGCTTCGCGCGCCGGTCACTGCACCGTGAAATGCATCAGGGTGGTCGAGCTGTAGGTCTCGCCCGGATGCAGCAGCGTCGAGGGAAAGTTCGGCTTGTTGGGGCTGTCGGGATAATGCTGCGTCTCCAGCGCGATGCCGTCGGTGGCGCGCAAGGTCGTTCCCGCCCCGCTGACGGCGGCGCCATTGAGATTGTTCGAGGAATAGACCTGAACGCCCGGCTCGGTGGTCGAAAGCTCAAGCGTGCGGCCGCTGACCGGGTCGGTCACCCGCGCCGCCAGCTCCAGCGCGCCCGGCTTTGACTTCCTCAGCACGTAATTGTGGTCGAAGCCGCGGCCAATCAGCATCTGCGGATCGGTGGAGCGCAGGTTCTTGCCGATCGGCGTGGGCTGGCGGAAGTCGAAGGGCGTGCCGGCGACCGGGGCAAATTCGCCGGTCGGCACCTGATAGGGATCGGTGGGCGTCACCTGGTCGGCAAACAGGGTCATGATCTGGTTCTCGACATTGCCCGACCCGTTGCCCGCCAGATTGTAATAGGTGTGGTTGGTGAGATTGATCACCGTGGTCTTGTCGGTGGTCGCCTTGTAGTCGATGCGGAAGTCGTTGTTGTCGGTAAGGGTATAGGTGACATCGATGGTGACCGCGCCGGGAAAGCCCTGATCGCCGTCGGGAGAGTGCAGGCGCAAGGTCACGCCGGCATCGGTTGCATGCTGGAAGGTGCCGGCCGTCTCAAGGATGCGCCGGCTGAAGGGCGGCGGGCCGCCATGCAGGGTCACGCCATTGGGATTTTGCGTCAGGTCGTAATGCTTGCCTTCGATGGTCAGGCCATGGCCGATGCGGTTGGCATAGCGGCCGGTCAGCGCGCTCATCGGGCCCGTGGCCTCGATCCCCGCCAGGTCCTTCTGGCACAGGATGACATTGGCCATCTTGCCGTCTTTGCCGGGCGCCTCCACGGCGCAGATCACGCCGCCATAATCCAGCACCTGGGCGCGCATCCCGTGATTGTTGGTCATGGTAAAGACGTGGACGGTCGCACCCTGTTTGGTGGTGCCGTAAACCGTGTTCTGCACGGTTCCCGCCTGGGCCGCGCCGCCCGCCAGAACCACCAGCGCCAAAGCAAATTCCGTCCTCATTTTTCCCCCTTTTGCCCCATTTCTCTGTGGCTTTTGCGGGCCAATCTATAGTATCCGGCCCGCACAGAAAATGCGCCGTCCCCTGCTTGGGTTTGGGCCGGAACAAGGGAGCCTTCGTACGCGACATGTCCAGGACAGGCGAAAAACCCGTGATCGTGGTCATGGGCGTGGCAGGGTCGGGCAAGACCACCATCGCCGGCGGCCTGGCCGAGCGTCTGGGCGTGCCGTTCGTCGAGGGCGATTCCCTGCACCCGCCCGCCAATGTGAAGAAAATGAGCGCCGGCACCCCCCTCACGGACGAGGATCGCTGGCCTTGGCTGACCGCCATCGGCGAGCGCATGGAGGTGGAACGCGCCACCGGCCATGGCGTGGTGGTTTCCTGCTCGGCCCTCAAGCACATTTATCGCGATGCCCTGCGCAAATGCGTCCATGGCCGGGTGCAGTTCATTCTTCTGGATGGCTCGCACGACCTGATCAGCGACCGCATGAAGAAGCGCAAGGGTCATTTCATGCCGCCGGCGCTGCTGGACAGCCAGTTCGCCACCCTGGAGCGGCCGGGCGCCGATGAGGACGCCACCATACTGGACATATCGCACACCGTTCCGGCCCTGTTGGCGGAAGCGGTGCGCTCCGTCACCGCGGAGGCGGCGGTCTAAAAACAAACGGGGGCTTGGCATGCGGAAGACATTTGTTCTGGGTGCGGCCGCGATTGTCCTGGCTGCTGTTCCGGCCCTGGCGCAGGACAGCCAGCAGAAATTCCCCACGCCGCCGCCGCCGGTCACCGCCGAGAACAGCGTGATCGGCCCCGCCTATGCCGATGCCCCGGAGGCGACCGCCAATCCCGCGGTCAGCCAGGGCGATATCCACGAATTCATCCTCTATTCCGAGGACAGCAAGATCTATCCCGGCATCGTGCGCGTGCGGAACATGCAGCGTGACGCGCAGGGAAATTACATGGCGCCGCCCGAAGGGCTTTCCGCGCCGGGCCGCTATGAGCGGCATGTCTATGTCTATATTCCCAAGCAGCTTCCGGCGGGAAAGCCGGCGCCCTTCATGGTGGTGCAGGACGGCCATTCCTATGTGAAGCGGATGGTCAACATCATGGACAATATGATCGCGGCCAAGCGCATCCCGGCCATGGTGCTGATCCTGGCGGATTCCGGCGGCAGCGACGCGCAGGGCTCGCAGCGCGGACTGGAATATGACGAAGTCTCCGAGCGCTATTCCGACTGGGTGGAGCAGGAATTGCTGCCCGCCGTGTCGCAGCGTTACGGCGTCACCTTCACCAGCGATCCGGAAGGCCGCGCCACCATGGGCGGCTCGTCCGGCGCGGCCTGCGCCTGGACGATGGCCTGGTTTCACCCTGAGCGCTATCGCAAGGTCCTCAGCTATTCGGGCACTTTCGTGAACCAGGCATGGCCGCCCGTGGCGGCGACGCCGCGCGGCGCCTGGGAATATCACGCCACGCTGATCCCCAGGACCGCCAGGAAGCCCATCCGCATCTGGATGGAGGTCGGCGAAAAGGACAACCGCTTCGACAATCCCGAAAACACCTGGCACAACTGGCCGCTGGCGAACAACCGCATGGCGGATGTGCTCAAGAAAAAGGGCTATGACTATCGCTATGTCTTTGCGCTTGGTGCCGGCCATGTCGACAACAGGGTGGTGATGCAGACCTTGCCGGCCGCGCTGGAATGGCTCTGGCGCGACTTTCCTAAGTAACCCCTCCGGCTTTCGCTGGCCGGCGCGCATAGCGCGCATTTATAATGGCGCTACGCGCTGGCCAGCTACAGCCACCTCCCCTTCTTATGCGCTGCGCGCATGAAGGGGAGGAATTGCATGACCTAAACCAACCAATGACGGGGAAGAAAAATGAATACCAGGCTGGCACTATGGGCTTTTTTGTTGGCGACGGCGATTCCGGCATCTGCCCAGCCCGCGCCCGATCCGAACCTGCCCAAATTTCCCACACCGGCGCCGGCGCTGAATGCTGAAACAACTGTGATCCGCCCGCCTTATGCCGATGCGCCGGAATACCGGATCAATCCGTCGGTGCCGCAGGGCGATGTGCACGATTTCATCCTCTATTCGGAAGACAGCAAGATCTATCCCGGCATCGTTCGCATCGAAGGCGATCTGGCCAACAAGCGCGACGAATATGGCAACCGCTTGCCGTTCCCGGCCGAACAACTGTCCAGGCCCGGCCGCTATGAGCGCCATGTCTATGTCTATATTCCCAAGCAGGTGAAGCCCGGCGCGCCCTTCATGGTGGTGCAGGACGGCCATTCCTACATCAATCGCATGGCGCCTGTGCTTGACAATATGATCGCCGCGGGCCGTTTGCCGGCGATGATCATTGTTGCGCCGGATTCGGGCGGCAGCGACGCGCAGGGATCCCAGCGCGGCCTGGAATATGACACGCTGTCGGATCGCTATTCCAACTGGGTGGAGCAGGAGCTTTTGCCTGCGGTCTCCCAGAAATACGGCGTGAGTTTCACCAGCGATCCGGAAGGCCGCGCCGCCATGGGCGGTTCTTCGGGCGCGATCTGCGCCTGGACCATGGCCTGGTTCCATCCCGAGCGCTATCACAAGGTGCTGAGCTATTCCGGCACCTTCGTGAACCAGGCCTCGCCGCAGGATCCCAAGACGCCGCGCGGCGGCTGGGAATATCACGCCACGCTGATCCCCAAGACCGCCAAGAAGCCGATCCGCATCTGGATGGAAGTGGGTGAAAAGGATCTGCATTTCGATGATCCGGAAAAGACTTGGCACAACTGGCCGCTGGCCAACAACCGCATGGCCGAAGTCCTCAAGAAGAAGGGCTATGACTATCGCTATGTCTTCGCCATGGATGCGCGTCATGTGGACAATGGCGTTGTCCGCCAGACCCTGCCCCAGGCGCTGGAATGGCTGTGGCGAGATTATCCGAAGTCGTAATTCCCTGTCCCGTCTCACCCGCGACGGGAACCGTTGCGGGCGCTGCGCTTCTTTCCCTTCTCCGACTGAGGGAGCGAGTGTCAGTGCGGTATCGCGCGTTATCGGCTCGCCGCGCTGACCTTCTTCGCCCACCAGGCGGTGATCAGCGGCACCGTCAGCATGGTCACCATCACGCTGGCGGCGACCAGGATGGTGGCGGAGGGCGCGGCCTCGGCATAAGCGGGATTGGCGGCGGCGACCAGCGCCGGTACCGCGGCGGCATTGCCGGCCGTCGCCGCAGCGGCAAGACCCGCCACACCTTTGCCGCCACTGATGCGGTCGGCTGTGAACATTACGATGCTGGAGATCGCCAGCACCACGAAGCCCAGGGCCAGGCCCAACAGTCCCGCGCGCCAGACATTGGCCAGGTTCAGGCCTGCGCCGATGGCGAAGGCAAAAAACGGAATCAGCGCCGGCGCGGCCTTGCCCAGGAACTCCTGCATCTCCCGGTCCAGATTGCCCAGCAGGATGCCGCAGGCCAGGGGCAGGATCGCGCCCAAGAGCGTCTGCCAGGGAAAGGCGAAGATGCCGCCCAGGGTCATCATGGTGATGAAGGGACCCGATTCCAGCGACATGACGGAATAGGCGCCCACATCCTTGGGCGCGCCATAGCGGCCCATCAGCGCCATATACAGCCCGCCATTGGTATCATTGATGGCGGCGACCACCGCCAGGGTTGAAAGCCCCGCCAGCAGCCCCGTCTTCACCGGCTCGGTGCCCAGGAAGTGACCGACAATCAGCGCTGCCGCAACGCCCAGCAGCACCTTGGCCGCCAGCAGGACGCCGCCCTTGCCCGCCACCTGCGGCAAAGTCTCGAACGGGATGGTGGCGCCCATGCAGACATAGAAGACCGCAAGAATGGGCAGCGCCCCGGTGAAAAGCGCGCCGGTGAAGGAACCGAAGAACTGTGCCGTGCCCGGCGCGAAGGTGGCGATGACCGCGCCGATGGAAAGCGGCACGATCACCATCCCGCCCGGTATCTTCTCGATGCCGCGCTTGATCGGCAGGCCCATATCGGTTCCTGGTTCCGCGTGCTCAGCCCGGCAGGCAATAGGCGACCAGGTCGGCGCCATAGGAACTGCCCTGGGCGCAGACCAGATACTGCTTGCCCTGGTGCATATAGGTCATGGTGGCCCCGGTCTGCACCTTGTCCATGAACACGGCGCCCTTCTGTTCACCTGTGTGCTTGTCATAGGCGCGCAGCCGCGCCCCCTTGCGGCCCTTCTCATCGGTGAAAAGCCCGCAATCGCCGCAGATGACCAGGGTCTTGGTGGTCAGGGTGCCAAGAATGCCGGTCTGGCCCGTGCGCGGGATATTCACGCCCTTCAGCAGCCGGTGGTTCCGGATGTGATCGGGCGTTTCGCCATGCACGATCTGCCAGGCAAGCGTGCCCTTGCTCAGATCGATCGCCGTGATGGTGCCGTATGGCGGCTTCATCAGCGGAATACCTTCGATCGAGATCATGCCCGGCCGGATGGGATCGGTAAGGCCATCGGGTCCGCCCCTGCCGAAGCGGCCGGGTCCCATAGCGCCTTTGAGGCTGGCGGTGCCGCCGAACGAGCCGCCGCCCGCATCGGCGCTGCCGGCCGCGGGCGGGCCGCCCGTCTGCGTGACCTTGCCGTCCTTGCCCACGGTCGCGCCGATCACGCCGATCTCGTTCTTGGCGAACAGATAGAGGATGTGGGTTTCCGGATCATAGGACGCGCCCGGCCAGTTGATGCCGCCCTGAAGGCCTGGCATGCACAGGCCGCCGAAAATCTTGTCATTGACCAGCGGCGGCGGATCGTACAGCCCTCCCAACTGGTAGTGGCTGGCGATTTCCAGCGCCCTCGCCTTGATCTCGGGGGTCCAGTCCACCAGATCGGCCTGGGTGACGCCCTGCTTGCAGAAAGGCGGCGGCGCGCTGGGTATCGGCTGGGTCGGCGAATACCATTCGCCGGGCACATTGCCCTTGGCGACCTTCTTTTCCGGAATCGGCCAGACAGGTTTGCCGTTGGTGCGATCCAGCACATAGACAAAGCCCTGCTTGGTCGGCTGGGCGATCGCCTTGACGATCTTGCCGTCGTGCGGAATGTCGCAGATCACCCCGGCGCAGGAGACGTCGCGGTCCCAGATGCCATGATGGATCATCTGGTAATGCCACCTGCGCTGACCGGTCTCGATGTCCAGCGCCACCAGGCTTTCCGCAAACAGATGCGGTCCGGTGCGACTGACGCCCAGAAGATCGGTCGGCGGCGACTCCACGCCGACATAGACCAGGCCCAGTTCGGGATCGGCCGACATCGGCGCCCAAACGCCCATATTGCCCGCGGCTTCCGCCTGGCCCGGCGTGGTCCAGGTCTCATAGCCGAACTCGCCCTTGTTCGGGATGGTATGGAAGATCCATTTGCGCTGGCCCGTCTTGATGTCGAAGCCGCGCACATAACCCTTGGAAAAGGCCGTGGGGGCCGCGCCCACCACGATGGTGTCGCGCACCACGAAGGGCGGCGCATGCAGGCCGATCACGCCACGGTTGGGATCCATCACCTGGTCGTTGTTCAGACGCAGGTCCACACGGCCATTCTCGCCGAAATCGGGATCGGGACGGCCCGTCTTGGCATCGAGCGAGAACATGTTGTAGCCGCGCGTGACATAGACGATGCGTTCCTTGCCGCCGTCGGTCCAATAGCCGACGCCAAGGCCCGGCCCGCCGCGCGAGCCGATGCGCGCGCCTTCGTCATAGGTGTGCATCCACAGCAGTTCGCCGGTGCCCGCATCCAGGC
>CAYFKU010000065.1:0-3130 GCA_964343955.1 uncultured Rhizobium sp.
TCCTGGGTCAGTTCGAGGACATCGTCATGGACAGGCGCGGGCGCAGGAGCGGGTTCGGCCGCTACGGCCGGCGGCGGCGCGGCGGCGGGGGCTTCGGCCCCGGCGGCCCCGGCTTCGGGACCGTCCTCGGAAATGATCTTGCGGATGGAGGCAAGGATTTCCTCTATGGTCGGTTCATGCTGGGGATTGGACATCGACAGCTCCGGGAATGCCCGCCGAGAAGCACCGAGACGGGAAATTTCAACTTACGATAGTGGGCCCATCAAGACAAAGATAGGGTTAAGAACCGGGCCTTGGCAGAGATTTAAAGCGCTATATGCCTGGCATTAAAAGACAAAGCCGACCGCCTTGCGGAAGCCGGCCAGGACCGGGACATCGGCATCGAAATCGGGGCGTTTGCCCACCTGCCCCTTCTCCTTCACGAACAGCCAGGCGCGGCACTGGCCGTCCTTGAGGAAGGCGACCAGGCGGCCGCCTTCACCCAGCTGGGCCAGCAGACTGTCGGGAATCTGCTCCACGGCGCCGTTGACGAAGATCACGTCATAGGGCGCCCGGTCCTTGACGCCTTCCACCAGGCCACCCTGCACCACTTCAACCTTGCCGACAGCAGTGGCCAGCAACTGGCTGGCCGCGCGCACCAAATCGGCATCCTGCTCCAGGGCGACCACATCGGAGGCCATGCGCGCCAGCACGGCGGCGGAATAGCCGGTGCCGCAGCCGACATCCAGCACCCGGCTATCGGGTCCGATCTCGGCCAGTTGCAGCAATTTGGCGAAGCTGCGCGGATCCAGAAGATAGCGGCCGGGCGCGACCGCGACGGGCACATCGGCATAAACCAGGGCGGCAGCCGAGCGGGGCACAAAGGCCTCCCGCGGGACGGCCGCGATCGCGGCGATGACCCGCTGGTCGGTGACATGGGCCGGGCGGATCTGGGTTTCCACCATGTTGAAGCGGGCGGATTCGGACATTGGGGACCCCGTGAAAAGCCGAACGCTTATAGGGTCCGGGGGCGCGGCCGACAACGCGGCTTTTTGGGCTGGCGGACGCTGCAAAAAATGGAGGCCACGCCCGGAATTGAACCGGGGTTCACGGATTTGCAATCCGCTGCGTCACCACTCCGCCACGTGGCCTCAGGTCGAATCGGCCGGACGGGCGTCCGGCACGGCGGCTGGCGGCTATAGCAGACCCGCAACGCTTCGGACAACAGGGGCGAAAAGCGCACCAGGCCACATATTTTCCCCAAAATTCCGGCTATAACCCTGACGATAAACACTGGCCATACCAAAGGGGAGATATGCCTATGTTCCGTTTTGCCACCGCCGCCTCAGCCGCGGCCCTGCTTTTCTGCCTCGCGCCCGCCGCCCTGGCGGCCGAGATCCTCATCAAGGATCCCAAGTCCCAGCCGGAAAGTCTGGCGGCCGCGCCCGACGGCACCCTGATCGTGGGCAGCGCCTCCACGCCCTATGTCTACAAGATCAAGCCCGGCTCGACGACGCCGGAAGTCTTCATCGATGCCAGCAAGGAAGGCGCCGGCACGTTCTTCTTCGGCCAGCTGGTCGATGGCAACACGGTCTGGAGCTGCATGCTGACCCCCGTCGCGGGCACCACGCCTGTCCAGCGCCATACCGCGCTGATCGCGTCCGATCTGGCCACCGGCAAGCAGAAGATGCGCTGGAACCTGCCGGGCGACAACAGCACCTGCAATGACATCGCCATCGGTCCCGACAAGGCCGCTTATGTTTCCGACACCGCAAACGCCAAGATCTTCCGCGTTCCCGCGGGCGGCACGACCGGCGAAGTGTGGCTGGACAACCGTCTGGTCACCGGCATCGATGGCCTGGCCTGGCTGAACGGCACGCTCTATTACAACAGCGTCTTCTTCAACAATCTGTATCGCGTTCCGGTCGGCGCCGACGGCAAGGCCGGCAATCCGGTGCAGATCTGGATGGACGCGCCGGTCAAGGGCATCGACGGCATGCGTGTCGCCAATGGCCATCTGCTGCAGGCCGAAAATGGCTCCGGCAAGATCCACATGCTCACGCTGATGGACGGCGACCGCGCCCATGTCACGGTGCTGAAGGAAGGCCTGAGCCAGCCGACCGCCGTGGAACCGGGTCGTGGCGAACTGTGGATCGCCAATCGTGGCGCGGGCCAGATCGTTTCGATCCCGATGCCGAAGTAACCGGCCAATCTTGCATGAAGTTGCCGAGGGCCCCTGCAAAGCAGGGGCCCTTTGCATTTCCGCCCCCTGCTTTGCAGGGGCCCTTTGCATGTCCAGGCCACCGATGGCTCTGCCCCCTTGGGGCCCGCCAAAACCCGCGCTTCGCCCCCGGAATCCCGGATTTGCGGGCGCCAGCCGGCCCAGGTAGCGGAATCTTTCGGAACTTTTTTGCTGAACGGCCGGTAGGGTTAAGGGTTTGTTAACCCTCTGTGGCGCATGCTCCCGGCGTCTTCCTTGAAGACACCCCACCATTACCCAACGCCTTGGGGCCGGGCTAACACCCGGCCTCATTTTTCTTTGCGGGCGCCGGTGGATGGGCGGTTAAGGGGAAAAATTTCCCGCTTGGTTTGGCGGGCCGGACGCGCTAATACGCGCCCCCTGTGTTCCTCGGTAGCTCAGTGGTAGAGCAATCGGCTGTTAACCGGTTGGCCGCAAGTTCGAATCTTGCCCGGGGAGCCATTCTTTCCAGCCGCATGGCGGCGCAAGCCCAACCCCAGACCAGACCCAGACGGCCCTTCCGAACGCCAACAGGCCGGGATGGCATTCCGTAGGCGGAATATATTTTCGCGACACCGCCCTGGCCTGCTAGAAAATGCCCATGTTGCTGTTAGCATCATTTTGGGGTTTTTGGTGGGGAACAGCCATGGCGACATGGTTGCTGGGCGCAGTTGCCCTCTGGCTTGTCTGCGGGTGGAGCGCCGCGTTCATTCATTTGCCGTGGCAGCGGATCTGGAAGGAGCCCAATCCGCGCATAACGATTTTCGCGCTGCTGTTGTGGGGCGCGGTCCACGGCATTTTCGGCCTTTCCATCCTGGGCCGCGGCTCGGCGCATAGCTGATTTTACGCATCGCTTACAATGCAGGCGCCCCCGCCAACCGATTTGGCGGATGAAACGCCGCGTTTGCGTGC
>CAYFKU010000065.1:3140-9300 GCA_964343955.1 uncultured Rhizobium sp.
GAAAACCGGGAGGCACAATTGAACGCGATCGAATTGGCGAAGCTTGAGCGCAAGAAGGCCAGCGATTTTCCGCAAGGCCTGCTCGACCTGCTGGATTCCTATGTCCATGGCGTGATCGGCCGGCGCGAATTCGTCGCCCGCTCCCAGAAATTCGCCACCGGCGCGATCAGCGCTGCGGCGATGGTGGAGATGCTGGCGCCCAATTACGCCTGGGCGATCCAGGTGCCCGAAGACGACAGCCGCATCAAAACCGTAAAGGTCACCGTGCCCTCGCCCGCCGGCAATGGGCATATCGACTGCTATCTGGTGCGCCCGGCCAATGCCCGCGGCAAGCTGCCGGCGGTTCTGGTGATCCATGAGAATCGCGGCCTCAATCCCTATGTGAAGGATGTGGCGCGGCGGCTGGCGACGGCGGGCTTCATGGCCATGGCGCCGGATGGCCTGACCTCGGTCGGCGGCTATTCCGGCGATGACGAGAATGGCGCCAAGCTGTTCCAGCAGGTCGATGGCACCAAGATGCGCGAAGATCTTTATCAGGCGGCGCTCTATCTCAAGAACCGCCCGGACTCGACCGGCAAGCTGGGCGCCGTGGGCTTCTGCTTCGGCGGCGGCGTGGTGAATTACCTGGCGGTACGGATGGGACCGGACCTGGCCGCGGGCGTGCCCTTCTACGGCGCCCAGCCGGCGCCCGCGGACGTGGCCAGGATCAAGGCGCCGATCAATGCCCAATATGGCGGCCTGGACCAGCGCATCAATGCGGGCTGGCCCGCATTCGACGCCGCCCTGACCGAGGCGGGCGTGACCCATGAGGGCCATATCTATGAAGGCGCCAACCACGGGTTCCACAATGACACCACGCCGCGCTTCGACGAAAAGGCGGCCAAGGAGGCATGGCAACGCACCCTGGACTGGTTCAGCAAATACCTGAAAGCCTGATGTTTTCCATGGCAAGTTTCCCGGCGCCCGCACACCAGGAGTTATTTCTTTCAAAGGTTTATCGGGATATTCTGCGGTTCGAGTCGAACTGAAGTTCGGACGGAGAAAGCGTTGACCACAAAGCGCGCCCTCGTGCTGCTTCTTCTGCTGGCACCGGCTCTTGTGAACGTGCAAGGGGCGCACGCCGCGCCCTTCGACCCCAACCTTCCCTATCCAACCGAAGTGGCCCTGTCGCAGGAAAAGGACGGCTATGTATATCGCCGTTTCCCCGGCGGCCAGCGGCTCTACACCTATGACCGCGATCCCTACGACCGGTCGGCCTGCAATGGCAGTTGCGCCAGCGCACGCCCGCCGATCCTGGCACCGGCCAATGCCAAGGCTATGGGCGACTGGACCATCATCCGGCGCGATGACGGCGCCCAGCAATGGGCCTATCGCGGCAAGCCGGTCTATTCCCTGTTCCATGATTCGCCCAACAAGCCGGTGGGCGACAATGAAGGCGGCGTCTGGCACCTGGTGCCATATGAGCAATAGCGGGCCCTAGCGCCCGATCAGGAAATCGAAATCGCAGCCCTGGGGCGCCTGGGTCACCGTGTTCTGATAGAGCGCAGCGTATCCGCGTTTGGGCATTTCCGCCGGCTTGCGCCCGGCCAGCCGTCGCGCGATCTCGGCCTCTTCCACCAGAAGATCAATGCGCTTGTCCTTGACGGAAAGCCGGATCCGGTCGCCGTTGCGCACGGCGGCCAGCGGCCCGCCCACCGCCGCTTCGGGCGCGACATGCAACACAACGGAGCCGAAGGCGGTGCCGGACATGCGGGCATCGGAAATCCGCACCATGTCCTTGACGCCCTGGCGCGCCAGCTTGCGCGGAATGGGCAGATAGCCGGCTTCCGGCATGCCGGCGCCCTTGGGCCCCGCATTCTGCAGCACCAGAATGTCGTCGGCGGTCACGTCCAGCGCCGGATCGTCGATACGGGCGGCCATATCCTCCAGGCTTTCATACACGACGGCGCGGCCTTCATGTTCGAACAGGCTTTCTGTCGCGGCGGCGCGCTTGAAAATGGCGCCATCGGGCGCGAGCGAGCCGCCCAGCGCGATCAGGCCGCCCTGCGGCGTGACAGGGTTGGCCAATTCACGGACAACGCGGCGATCGACCCAGCCGGGTTCCTTCTCAAGCCTCTCGCCAAGCGTGAGCCCATCGACGCCCAGAGTGTCCAGATGCAGCAGCGGCTTCAGCTCACGCAGCACCGCTTCTACGCCGCCGGCGGCGTGAAGATCCTCCATATAGCCCTCGCCCACCGGCTTGAGGTCGACCAGCACCGGGGTCTCGTCCGAGATGGCGTTCAGCCGGTCATAGGCGATTCTGATCCCGGCGCGGCCGGCGATGGCGGTGAGATGCACGATGGCATTGGTGGAGCCGCCGATTGCCATCAGCACCCGCAAGGCATTCTCCACCGACTTTTCGGTGATGATCCGGCTGGGACGGATGGGATTGCGCGCCAGGGCCATCGCTCGGCGCCCGCTTTCCTCGGCGACCACCAGCCGCTCGGCATGGACCGCCGGAATGGCGGCGGAGCCGGGCAAGGCGATCCCCAAGGTCTCGGCGATACAGGCCATGCTGGAGGCTGTTCCCATCACCGCGCAAGTGCCGGTGGTCACGGCAAGCCGCCCTTCAACCGCCTCGATCTCTTCGGCATCGATCTCGCCGCCGCGGAACCGGGCCCAGAAGCGGCGGCAGTCGGTGCAGGCTCCCAGCCGCTCGCCCTTGTGGCGGCCGGTGGACATGGGCCCGGTGACAAGCTGGACCGCCGGCACATTGGCCGAAGCCGCACCCATGAGCTGCGCCGGTACGGTCTTGTCGCAGCCGCCGATGAGCACCACCGCGTCCATGGGCTGGGCGCGGATCATCTCTTCGGTGTCCATCGCCATAAGATTGCGGAATTGCATGCTGGTGGGATTGAGAAACACCTCGCCCAGCGAAATGGTGGGAAAGACCCGCGGCATGCCGCCTTCGGCCAGCACACCGCGCGACACCGCCTCGACCAGCTCCGGCATGGAGCGATGGCAGTTGTTGAACCCCGATCCGGTCGCGGCGATGCCGACGAGCGGCGCATCCAGCAGCCTTTCCGACTGGCCCATCGCGCGCGCAAAGGACCGGCGCAGATACAGCGCAAACTCACGGTCTCCGTAATTGGTGAGACCGTTGGAAAGACCTTTTTTCATGCCGGCCGGAAAAGCCTATTGCGGCGGAGCGACCTGATTGACCAGGAAATCGTTCACGGCGCCCGCCTCGAAAGCCAGCGGATCGGCGTCATCCATGAAGCCCTTGCGCACCACGATATCGATGCTGGCCTCATAGGCCGAGGCGGACTTCAGATCGGCTTCCGGAAAAGCCGCGCCCGCAAAGGGGCTCCAGCGCTTCCAGTCCGGCGCGGCGCCGGTCTTGTAGCGCCAGACGGGGCGGAAATATTCCATCCGGAAGCTGAAGCGATTGGCGGCGGGATCGCGATGGGGCACGGGCGCCGTATCGCCCTTGGCACGGCTTTCGCTCACCGTGAACCAGCTTCCCTTCTGTTCCTGGGTGATCTCGGAGGCGCGATAGGCCATGTAGAATTCGATATCCTGCCGCGAGGTGAATTTCTTGCCCGTCACCACCAGATGGTAGCCATTGGCGCCCTTCTTGGTGGCGGTGAAGACTCCGGGCGCCGCCGGCGCCACGGTGGGAGGCGTTTCATTGGCCGGCGGCGTTGCCGCATTCTGGGCCAGGGCCGGAGCGGCCAGCGCCAGGGTGAGACCGAACACGGCGCCATATAACTTCTTCATTGTCTTCCCTGCCTCTCATCTGGGCCACCCTTCTTCGAGGGTCGATGCCCGCCAAAATAGAAAACCACAGCGGCGATCACAATCCTATCGCCCAGAAGCTGGCCGAAACCGCATAGACGATCGCCGACACGATGACCGCTCCGATGATAAAGCGCCACCAGGGCGCCTGGGCCATCTGGCTGCCTCCGGCCGGCCCGCGGCGCTTGCCGGTAATCATGGCCCGGACCAGGTTTTCGTGCTTCCAGGCCCGATAGAAAACGACCGCCGCCAGGTGCAACCCAACCAGCCATTGGAGATAGGTGAACCATTGATAATGCGCCCGGGCGGCATGACGGCCCTGCTTGAAGCTCACATAGAGTGAGAGAGGGCCGGAAAAAAGCCCGTCCACATCGACCGCGAACAGGCCCAGACAGACCACGATCAGGACCAGCCCCAGAAGCAGCAGCACACTGACGGCCCCCAGGGGATTGTGCCCATGGCTGTGGGAGGCTTCGCGGCGGTGGATCTGGCGCGCATAGGCGATGATTGCCGCCGGGCCACGCACGAAATTGGTGAAGCGGGCCGTGTCCGAGCCGGCAAAACCCCAATAGAGCCGCATCAGGACGATCCAGAGCGCCGCCAGGCCGCTGTAGACATGATACTGGAGTTCGTTGTTTTCGCCGCTCCACCAGCAGATGCCGAGGGATATCACCAGGCCCCAATGCATCAGCCGGACCGGCAGGTCCCATACCCGCAGATCGGAAACATCCGCCAGGGCGGTTTCGGCGCGCGCGGCCGTTTCGTCCTTCATAAGCCCCTGTTCTTCTTCTTTACATGTTCTTTACAAGACGCCGAGAGGCCCGGTGGCGGACGACGCCGGGGCTTACAGGTCCGGTATTCAGTTTGATGAAATATCGGGACTTTGACCAGATGACGGCAGCGCGACCCGCTAGCACAGGGAGAGAGACCAAGCCCGGCGCGATCGGCCACCGCCCTGCCCCAACCCGGACCGGGTAGCGCTATACGGCTCAATCGAAGGTCAGGGACGCGCTATTGCGGCGCGGGCGTCAGCAGTGGCTTTCCCTTGTCCACCACCCAATTGTTGATCAGCTTCACCGGCTCGCTGCCCAGCGGGACCGAGTGATGCACCACTCCGCGCGGAATCAGGAAGCTTTGCCCCGGGCCCAGATCCTGTGGCGGCTCGCCCTTGCGCTCGACGCGGATATGCCCCTGCACGACATAGCCGATCTCGGTGCCGAAATGGGTGTGGAAGGGATTGCCCGTGCCCGGCGCAATCTCGACCGTGCCGAAGATCACCTCCTGCGGCGCCTCGGTCGAAACATCGGTCTGTTGCAGGATGGTGCGCTTGGCCGGTGTCTGGGCCGGCGCGGCACCTTGCGCAAGGGCAGCACCGGCAAAACCCAGGACCAGTGTCAGCGACAGGCAGACAGGTTTCAGCATGGCGTTCCCCGCAAAAAAGCGCGAAACCTTCCGGCAAAAGCCTGGCCCGGTCAATGCGATGCCGGTCGGAAACCGGCGCGCCGCAGGCCGGCAGCACCCCGCTTTGTGGAAAGTATGTCAGGCCGCGCGTAACAGACCTTGCGCCTTGTTCATTGGACAGGCTATCGCCGGAAGCAGAACCTCGCCGCCGCCAGCAGGGATCGAATCGGATGCCGCGCGCCGTCATTGCCATTGCCGTCCTTCTGGCGCCCAGCCTTGCCCTGGCGCAGGACAAGCCCATCTCGGTCTATTTCAGGCCGGGCGAGGTGCAGCCGCTCAACGATGCCATAACGGCCGCGATGTCGGCCCAGGGCTTTACCCAGGTTCTGAAACCGACAGCCGGCGCCCTGACGGTCAGTTTTCCGGAAAAGATCGGTACGGAGAAAGGCCGGATCAGCGGCACAAGCTGGAGCTTCGTTGTCGCCTTCACCCGTGACGGCGCCGCAATCGGCCGGGCCGAGGAAAGCTGCAACGAAAAGAAGATTTCAGACTGCACCGACCAGCTCATGCAGGACATCCGCAGCGCCGCCGGCGCACCCTGATCGGGCTAGGCGCCGCAGGCCGGGCGCGGTAAAAGCAGTTCATGCGCTCTTGCATTCCGGTCCTGGCGGCGATGACCCTGTGTTGCGGCACGGCAGCGGCAGCGTCCCATCAGGACTGGACCATCACCCATCAGCCCGACCGTTTCGTGGACCGGGTGCTGATGGAAGCCTGGGCCGATGCCGACAAGGGACCGGCGCGGATGCAGCTTTATTGCGACACCGAAACAGGATTCCGCGTGATGTTCCTGCCGCATCGCGCCCTGATGCCGGAAGGCCCCAGCCGGATCACCCTGACCATCGACGGGTCCGCCCCCATCGCCCTGACGGGCGATGCCTCCGATAATTTTCCAGGCATCGCCGGTGTTGGCCCCAAAACCGCC
>CAYFKU010000065.1:9310-13019 GCA_964343955.1 uncultured Rhizobium sp.
CTGACGGGCGATGCCTTCGGCGACGACACCACGGATGTCGTGACCTTGCACAACAATGCGCGCGTCCAGCCGCTGCTGTCGGCGGCGCATCATGTCAGCGTGCAGTTTTTCGGACTGGACGGACATGAAGGCCAGGACAGCTTCACCTTCGGCGATCTTGCGACCCAGCGCGAAACGCTGATGAAGGTTTGTCCGCTGCCGAAAGGCCGCTAGGCGCTAAAGCACCAGCGACAGCGCCAGGCATATCGCCAGTCCCATGACGGACACGATGGTGACCGAGACGGACCATGTCTTGAAGACATTGGGCAGGTTCATGCCCATATATTCCTTCAGAAGCCAGAAGCCCGCATCATTGATGTGGGAGAAAAAGAGCGAGCCTGACCCGATCGAAAGCGCCATCAGCACCGGATTCAGATCGGGAATTGCACCCGCGGTCGCCGCCATCAATCCGGAGGTGGTGACGATGGCCACCGTCGCCGAACCCGTCGCCAGGCGCAGGATCACGGCCGTGAACCAGCCCAGCAGCAGCGGCGAAAGGCTGACCATCTGCGCCGCGCTGGCGATGGCATTGCCCAGTCCAACATCGATCAGCATCTGCTTCAGCGCCCCGCCGGCACCGATGATCAGCATGATGGATGCGACCGGCGGCAGGCTCTCGGCGATCTTGCGGCCCAGGCTGGGTATGTCCTTGCCGAGGAAAATCCCGAAGGTGAACATCGCCAGAAGCACGGCCAGCAGAAGCGCCACCATGGGCTCGCCCGTGAAATCCAGCAAAAGGCGCGTTGGCCCCACCGGCAGGATCAGGTCGGCCGCGGCCCGGCCCAGCATCAGCAGAATGGGAAAGAGAATGGTGAAAATCGTTACGCCGATACCGGGCCTGCGAAACCGTTCGTCCCGATGGGTCAGATGCGCCACCAGATCGACGGGCGGCGCGGCATGGGCGCGCGGCGCAATCCACAGCGTGTAAAGCGGTCCCGCCACAATGGCGATGGGAATGGAGATCAGGATGCCCAGGATCAGTGCCGTTCCCAGATCGGCATGCAGCGCTGTGATCGCCACCATCGCGCCGGGATGGGGCGGCACAAGCCCGTGCAGCACCACAAGGCCGGCAAAAACCGGCAGGCCCGCCAGCACATAAGGATTGCCGCGGCTGCCACCCGGATGCGCCGCCAGACGGGCCCCGACATTGAGGATGATGGGCATCATCAGGACCACGCCGGTTTCGAAAAACAGCGGCAGACCCAGGATCATCGCGGCGGCGCACATG
This sequence comes from uncultured Rhizobium sp., assembly GCA_964343955.1. Taxonomy (GTDB): domain Bacteria; phylum Pseudomonadota; class Alphaproteobacteria; order Micropepsales; family Micropepsaceae; genus Rhizomicrobium. Next base: position 10,578 of record CAYFKU010000065.1, read on the forward strand.
GTCCAGGGCGCCATGCGCGCGCCGCCCAGATCGAGCAGCGCGACCGCTATGCGTTCTGCGCCGCCCGAACTGGCCAGAAGCTGGCCGAACATCGCGCCCAGCGCCAGCAGCACGCCGACATTGGCCAGGGTCTCGCCGAAGCCGGTGTGAAAGCTGCGCAGCACCGCCGACATGGGAGCCCCCGCACCCAGGCCAAGCACCAGCGCGCCGATGACCAGCGCAAGAAAAGGATGAATGCGGAAACGGGCGATTGCGACAACCACCATCAGGACGATGGCGACAGCGATGGCAAGAAGAAGCAGATCGTGATGCGACATGGTCCCCCCGGCTCTTGCGACTCAGCCGGGTTTGCCCGGTCTTGCGCGGACGCTAGCACAAAGACCGGCAAGCAACAGAAGCCCACCGCGCCATTTCAAACGGTTGTCGTGGCTTGTCGGCGTCCGTACCGGAAGGAACCGGTCAGCCGCGCCCTCTGTAGGAGGCAACACCGGTATCGGGCAGCCATACACCGGCGGGCAGTTTGCCCGACTGCCAGAATATATCGATCGGCATGCCGCCGCGCGGATACCAGTATCCCGCGATCCGAATGAATTTCGGCTTGATCGCTTGTTTGACGCGCTTGCCTATCTTGAGCGTCGTGTCTTCATGGAAGCCGCTGGCATTGCGGAAACTGTGCAGGAACAGTTTCAGCGCCTTGGACTCCACGATTTTCGCGCCGGGCACATAGTCGATCACGAAATGCGCGAAATCCGGCTGGCCGGTAATGGGACACAAAGTGGTGAACTCCGGCGCGGTGAACCGCACCAGATAGTCGCTGTCGCGGTGGGGGTTGGGCACGGCATCCAGCACCGCATCTTCCGGCGAAGCAGGAACCGGCATGGCACGGCCCAACTGGAGCTTTGTCTTGGCCATGTCTATTCCTCGAAGGTGCAGGTCTGGCCATAGGATGGCCGGCGCAGCCTGACCCGCGCCACTTCCGGCAAAGCCTGTTTGGCGCGGATATAAATATAGCGCGCCAGGTTCTCGAGGGTAGGCACGCTCAGCCCCTCGATCTCGTTCAGAAGCCGGTGATCCAGATCGGCCCGGATGGCGTCCAGCGCCGCTTTCACATCGCCGAAATCGCGCAGGAAGCCTGTGGCGGGATCAGCCTCGCCCCGCAGGGTAACCTCGGCATAGAAAGAATGGCCGTGCAGGCGGCGGTTCTCGGGCGCGCTGTTGCCCAGATAATGGGCCGCGTCGAAGCCGAATTCCTGCGAAATCTCGATCATTGGGCCTTCAGGTAGCGAAGCGGTTGGCCAAGTGAAAATGCATCGCGCGGCAGGCCGTCCGCCCGATGAGGGGGCATATCGCCTCTGGGTCATCCAAGGTCAATGGGCGCCGGGATTTTGCCCGTCCCCGCAGGAACGCAAGAGCGACGCGGGCCTAAATGCCCAGGAGCCATGGCGCGGCGCAGCCGGCCCCCCAAAATGCCCCGCCCAAACCCGCGACAGCATGGCTTTGTGGTCATTATTGCGTCCCTGTCACCCCCATGCTAACTGGCACCCGCGCGCGTGAGGGTGACTCGCGTCCGCGCAAAAAACAAAGCTAATTCAACAGCTTAATCAACATATGGGCCGGCGGCGTGGCAATCGCACCCCCTGCCCATGCAAGGATCACGAGTGGCAAGCGAAGCGGCGGAAGGCGGACTGGCAGGGCGTTACGCCAATGCCGTGTTTGAACTGGCCCAGGAACAGAAGGCGGTGGACGCGGTCAGCGCCGACCTCGCCTCCCTGCGCCGGGCAATGGAAACCAGCCCCGACCTGAACCGGCTGGTGCGCTCGCCGGTGTTCGGGGCCGAGGATCAGGCCAGGGCGCTCAAAGCCATTCTGGAAAAGATGGGCGCCAATGAACTGTCCATCAAATTCGTGCTGCTGCTGGCCGCCAAGCGCCGCCTGTTCGTGCTGACCCAGATCATCAAGCAGTATGAAAGCCTGGTGGCCCAGTCGCGCGGCGAAACCGAGGCGGAAGTCACCGCCGCCCGCGCCCTCAAGGACTCCGAAATCACCGAGCTCAAGAGCGCCCTCAAGGCCAAGCTCGGCAAGGAACCGCGCCTTCACACCAAGATCGATCCGACCCTGTTGGGCGGCCTGGTCGTTAAGGTGGGTTCGCGCATGATCGATTCTTCCCTACGCACCAAGCTGGACGGCCTGCGTAGCGCCATGAAAGGAAACTGACGATGGATATCCAACCCGCTGAAATCTCCGCCATCCTGAAGCGCGAGATCCAGAATTTCGGCGCCGAGGCCCAGGTCTCGGAAGTCGGCGAAGTGCTCAGCGTCGGCGACGGCATCGCGCGCGTGCATGGCCTGGACAAGGTTCAGGCCGGCGAAATGGTCGAGTTCCCCGGCGGCATCAAGGGCATGGCCCTGAACCTGGAAACCGACAATGTCGGCTGCGTGATCTT
>CAYFKU010000066.1:0-12211 GCA_964343955.1 uncultured Rhizobium sp.
CCTGCGCGATGTGATTTTCATCCGGCAGGATGAATGTCCGGCTGCCGCCGCGGCTTGCCAGGCGCGGCAGTTCTTCCAGCGCCGCGGCGGCGGAGCCGAAGCGCGCCAGCAGATTGTGAAAGGTGACCGGCCCGACATTCTCGGTCCGCGCCAGCCTCAGCCAGGCGCGGCGGTCCGCCTCTGTCACGATCGGGCCCCGATGCGCGGTTCGGTGCCCTTCAGCAGGCGGGCGATATTCTGGCGATGCATCCAATAGATCAGCAGCGACAGCGGCAGCGCCAGCGCGGCATAGGCGGGATGTCCCAAGGCCAGGAAATAGGCCGAAGACAAGGCGATGGCGATCAGGGCGGACAGGGACGAGATTTTCCAGATGAAGGCCGCGCCCAGCCATGTTGCGGCGACCAGAAGACCGACCGGCCAGTGAAGCGCCAGGCAGATACCCAGAAAGGTGGCCACCCCCTTGCCGCCCTTGAAGCGGAGCCAGACGGGAAACAGATGTCCCAGCACGGCGCCCAGAGCGGCAAAGACCTCACTGCCGGGAAGAACATGACGCGCCAGCAGCACCGCCGCCGCGCCCTTGGCGCCGTCGCACAAAAGCGTTGCCGCCGCCGCCCATTTCTTGCCGGTGCGCAAGACATTGGTGGCGCCGATATTGCCCGAGCCGATCTTGCGGACATCGCCCGCGCCCGACACCCAGGTGAAGAACAGTCCGAAGGGGATGGTGCCCAACAGATAGCCGAGGGCCAGCGCGGTCAAAGCGGGATAGGGCATGGCCGCAACGATGCCAGCCTTTGCCGCATTTGTCATGGGCGGCACTGGGGCCGGCCATCGTCTTCCCACAGTCGCTGAGGGGGATCGGTGGTCAGGCGCGGTGATAACAAGTCAGATTATTTGTTCAGATTGTCCGAAACACAGGCGCCGCCGACAAATGTCACCTTAGCGCGGCCCTGGAATTTGCGGCTTTCGAAGGCGGTGTTGCGGGCACGGGAGTGCAGCTTGTCGGCATCCACGACAAAGGGTTCGCCTTCGTCCAGCAGGATCAGGTCGGCGGGCGCCCCCTTGGCCAGGGTGCCGGACCCAAGCCCGAAAATGCGCGCCGGCGACGCGGTCAGGGCCTTCAGCACATGGGGCAGCGCGGCCTGGCCGTCATGCACCAGGCTCAGCGCCGCCGGCAGAAGGGTCTCCAGGCCCACCGTACCGGCCGCTGCCGAGGCGAAAGGCTGGCGCTTGGTGTCCGCGCCCTGCGGCTCATGGCTGGAAACAATCACATCGATGGTGCCATCGGCGACGCCGCGCACCATCGCGGCGCGATCGTCTTCGCTGCGCAGCGGCGGGCGCACCTTGCGGAAGGTGTAATAGGGGCCGACATCCAGCTCGTTCAAGATCAGGTGATGGGCGGCGACACCGCAGGTCACCGGCAGGCCCCGCGCCTTGGCGGCGGCAATCGCCTCCAGCGCGGCGCGGGTGGAAATCTGTCCGAAGTGCAGTCGCGCGCCCGTCAGCTCGACCAGGCGGATATCGCGCTCCACCATCATGGCTTCGGCGATCGCCGGCGCGGCGGGCAGGCCCAGGCGGGTGGCATATTCGCCTTCGGTGGCGCTGGCGCCTTTCACCAGCTCGGGATCCTCGGCATGGCTGATGACCAGCGCATTGAAAGTGGCGGCATAGGCCATGGCCCGGCGCATCACGCGCGCATTGGCGACGGACCGGTCGCCATCGGTGAAGGCGACGGCGCCCGCTTCCTGAAGCAGGCCGATCTCGGTCATGGTTTCGCCAAGAAGACCCCTGGTCAGGGCGGCGGTGGGCAGAACCCGTACCCGCGCGGTGGCGGCGGCGCGGCGGAGCAGAAAGTCCACAAGCGAAGGTTCGTCGATCACCGGATCGGTATTGGGCATCACCACCATGGATGTGACGCCGCCGGCCGCGGCTGCCTGGCTGGCCGATTCCAGGCTCTCGCGATGCTCGGCGCCAGGTTCGCCCGTGAAGACGCGCGCATCGATCAGGCCGGGGCAAAGCACCAGCCCGCGGCAATCGATCACTTCGGGATCGTGCGGCTCGGCATCGTTGAACAGGCGCGGACCGATATCGGCGATGCGGCCGTTTTCGATCAGCAGGCCGCCCCTGGCGTCCAGCCCGGCGGCCGGATCGATCAGGCGCGCATTCCTGAAGGCAATGCGCTTCATGCCAGCCCCCGCGAAAGCGAATCCAGGATGGCCATGCGGATGGCCACGCCCATCTCGACCTGTTCGCTGATCAGGCTGACCTGGACGTCATCGGCGATATCGGAGGCGATTTCCACGCCCCGGTTCATCGGGCCCGGATGCATCACCAGCGCGCCCGGCTTGGCGAAGCTCAGCTTTTCGCGGTCCAGCCCATAGAAGCGGAAATATTCGCGGGTGGAAGGCACGAAGGCGCCGGCCATGCGCTCCAGTTGCAGGCGCAGCATCATCACGATATCGGCGCCGGCCAAGCCTTCGCGCATGTCGGTATAGATCTCGACCCCGAATCGCTCGGCCTGGCAGGGCAACAAGGTGCGCGGCGCCACCAGCCTGACGCGGGCGCCCATCATCGACAGCAGGCGCAGATTGGAGCGGGCGACGCGCGAATGCAGCACGTCGCCGCAGATGGCGACCACCAGGCCCTCGAAATTGCCGCGATGGCGGCGGATGGTCAGCGCATCCAGAAGCGCCTGGGTGGGATGCTCATGGGCGCCATCACCGGCATTGATCACGCTGCAGTCCAGCTTGCGCGACAGAAGCTCGGCGGCGCCGGCATCCTGATGGCGCACCACCAGAATGTCGGGGCGCATGGCGTTCAGGGTGCTGGCGGTGTCGATCAGGGTCTCGCCCTTGGACACGGACGAGGTCTTGACGCTCATATTCATGACATCGGCGCCAAGCCGCTTGCCCGCCAGTTCAAAGGACGACTGGGTGCGGGTGGACGCCTCGAAGAACAGATTGATCAGGGTGCGCCCGCGCAGCAACTGGATCTTTTTGTCGTCGGCACGGCCCTGGGCGACATAGGTATCGGCCAGATCCAGCAGGGCGGTGACATGGGCGGGAGAAAGGCCTTCGATCCCCAGCAGGTGCTTGGACGGAAGGATCGGGGCGTTGCTCATCAAAGCCCGGCTTATACCGGCGGGGCCGGGGGTGGGCAAGGACCGGTCCGGTTTATCAACGATCTTTGATTAATGGATTCTGGACTGAAGGCCGGGGGCCTAGCTGCCTTTGTCCCGGGTAATGCAGCTGCCCTTGTTGATGCAGCCGGTTTCCCGGATGATTCCCGATATGGCAGCAGGCGGCAGGGGGCATAGCTCATAGCTGCCGGTAATGCGGGTACGCATCGATCCGGTCTGGGACTGCCAGTAGAGCCAGTTCTGCATCACCGGCGCCGCGATATCGGCATTGGAATCCGGCGGCGCCTTGATCAGGGTCTCGCTGCCGTCCTCCGCCGCCAAAGTCACGCCCAGGCCCGGCGTAAAGCCGAGGCTGCCTTTGACGATGCGGCATTGGCCGGTGAGGGCGGGGCTGCGCTTGCAGGTCGGCTCCTGGGCCAGAGCCGTGACCGGGACCAGCAACAGGGCCGCAAGCGCCGCTTTACGCACTGATTTCCTCCAGCGTCTTTCCTGCCGGTTCGGGAAGCAGCAGGATTGCGACAAGCGTAACCGGGATGGCGGCCAGCATCCACTGGATCGCAGGCCCATGATCCTGGAACCTGTCATAGAGCCGGCCTTCCAGCGCAAGGGCTACGGCGCCCATCGCGATCTCGATCACATAGCGCAGGGCGCCCACGGTGGCGCGATAGCGGGTCGGCACGATCTCGAGGGCAAAACCGGCGATCAGCGCATCCCCCGAGAAGAAGCCGAGGAAGCCGGTGATCCATAGAACCGGCACGAACCATGCCGGAGCGTGGTTGAAGAAGAAAAAGAAGCTCATGCCGGCCAGCACGGCCATGCCCATGGCCATGGGCTTGCGGCCGAGCCTGTCGGACAGTCTTCCCGCGGCGATGGAGAGGGCTAGGCCGACCAGCCCGCCTGGGATCAGCAGCAGGCTCACTTGCGCGGGGCTATAGTGATAGGCCTCCTGCAGGTATTTCTGCGCCAGGAAAATGGCGCAGGACATGGCAAAGCCGAAAGCCGAGGCCGCGGTGATGGCGGCGCAGATGCGCCCGGGATATTCGCGCACCAGGTCGCGCAGAAGGCCCAGCGCGGCCTGCAATTTGGGACCGGTTTCGCCGCGGCTCTGAAAGCGCTGGGTTTCCGGCAGGCGCTGGCGCAGAAAGCCGACCATCAGGATGGATATGGCGCCAAGGAAATAAAGGGCGCGCCAGCCATGGGGAAGAAGGCTCACCGCGCCGAACAGGGCTGAGGCGACCCCGGCGCCGAGAAAATAAAAGGACGTGATGGTGCCCCCGGCCCAGCCGCGCGCGCCGGCTGCAACTTCTTCCGCGATGACCACCAGGCACAGCATCTCCTCGGCATAGCCGAAGACACGGGTCAGGATCTGAACCAGGACAAAGCTCCGGTAATCGGGCGCGAAGGCGGTCGCCAGGGTGAAGACGCCCTGGCCGAAGATGGTGATCAGCAGCAGTCTGCGCCGCCCGACCAGATCGGCGCTGGCGGCCAGAAGCAGGGCCACGATGGCGGCGGCGCGGAAATAGGCGAGGGTGGGGCCGATCTGGTTTTCGGCGATATGCAGCGATTGCTGAATCTGTACCGTGGCCAGGCCGAAGATGTTGATGTCATAGCCTGCAAACAGCGCCGCGGCTCCGACCAGCAGGATGATGCGTTCGGTCCGCCGTCCGATTTCCACCGGCGGGCGCAGATATTTGAGAATGCGGGCGGGCGCTTCGCTGTCGGTCATCGAAGATTGCGCAAGCGGTCCAGCGCTCCCTGCAAAATGTACGCGGCGGCCATCTTGTCCACCACGTCATTGCGGCGTTTTCGGGAAGCGTCAGCCTCCAGCAGGGTGCGGGTCACGGCGCTGGTGGAAAGCCGTTCATCCTGGAAGGCCAGGGGCAGGGGCGAGCGGGCGGCCCAGTTGCGGCCGAAGGCCCGGGCCGACTGGGCGGAGGGGCCGTCGGTGCCGTCCATATTGAGGGGGAGCCCGACCACCAGGCCGCCGACCCCCTGCTCACTTATTATAATGTCCAGCTTGGCGGCATCGGCGGCGAATTTGCCCCGTTTCAGGGTCTGCATGGGGGTGGCCACGGACAAAAGCCGGTCCGACAGGGCCAGGCCGATGGTCTTTTCCCCCAGGTCCAGGCCCAGCAGCCGGAGCCCGGTCGGGATTTTCAACTCTTCCAGCGGGATAACCGGCACGGCATGTCCCCGTTTGGGGCCCCTTTGGCTTGCCTCCGGACCCCCCGGTTGCTAGCAACTTGCCTCCTACCTAACACAGCAGGAACCTTCATGTCCGTTGACAAGGACACCGTACGCCGCGTGGCCAAACTGGCCCGGCTGGCCGTGCCGGAAAGCCGGCTCGAGCCCATGACCGCCGAACTGAACGGCATCTTCCAGTGGGTGGAGATGCTTGGGGAAGTGAATGTGGAGGGCGTGCCCGCCATGACGTCGGTGGTGGCGCAAAAGCTGAAGTGGCGCCAGGACACGGTGTCCGACGGCGGCCAGGCCAATGCCCTGATGGCGAATGCGCCGGAAGGTGAAGAGCATTTCTTCGTGGTTCCCAAGGTGGTCGAGTAATGTCCGATCTTATCGCCATGACACTGGCCGAGGCGCGGGACGCCATCCGGGCCAGGAAGATTTCCTCCAAGGAACTGACCGGCGCCTTCGTGAAGGCGATCGAGGATGCGCGTCCGCTCAACGCTTTCATTACCGAAGCAGGCGAACAGGCCATGCTGGCCGCCGATGCCGCCGACCGCCGCATCGCGGACGGAAAGATGGGCGATCTGGAAGGTCTTCCCATCGCCATCAAGGATCTGTTCTGCACCAGGGGCACGCGGACCACGGCCGCCAGCAAGATCCTGGGCAATTTCGTGCCGCCCTATGAGTCCACCGTCACCCAGAATTTGTGGGATGCCGGCGCGGTGATGCTGGGCAAGACCAATATGGATGAATTCGCCATGGGCTCCTCCAACGAGACCAGCTTCTTCGGCCCGGTGCTCAATCCCTGGCGCGCGACGGGATCGAACGTGAATCTGGTGCCGGGCGGCTCTTCCGGCGGCTCGGCCGCCGCCGTTGCCGCCGATCTGTGCCTGGCGGCGACCGGCACCGATACCGGCGGCTCCATCCGCCAGCCCGCCGCGGTCTCCGGCCATGTCGGGCTGAAACCCACTTACGGTCGCTGCTCCCGTTTCGGCATCGTCGCCTTCGCGTCCTCGCTGGATCAGGCAGGCCCCATGACCAAGACGGTCCGGGATGCCGCCATCATGCTCAAGACCATGGCCTCGGTGGACCCCAGGGATTCCACCAGCGTGGATTTGCCGGTGCCCGACTATGAGAGGCTGCTGGAAGGCGGCATCAAGGGGCTGAAGATCGGCATCCCGAAGGAATACCGGATCGACGGGGCGCCGGCAGAGATCGACGGGCTTTGGAACCGGGGCGCGGAATGGCTGAAGGCGCAGGGCGCGGAGATCGTCGAGGTTTCGCTGCCCCACACCAAATATGCCCTGCCCACTTATTATATCGTGGCGCCCGCGGAAGCCTCGTCGAACCTGGCCCGCTATGATGGCGTCAAGTTCGGCTATCGCGCGCCGGCTGCCCGGGACATCACCGAGCTCTATGAACGCAGCCGCGGCGAGGGCTTCGGCGCGGAAGTCCAGCGCCGCATCCTGATCGGCACCTATGTCCTGTCGGCGGGCTATTACGATGCCTATTACGCCCGCGCCCAGAAACTGCGCAGCCTTATCAAGCGCGATTTCGACCGGGCCTTTGAAAGCTGCGACGTGCTGCTGACGCCCACCACACCGGGCCCTGCCTTTGGCGTCGGCGCAAAGACCGCCGATCCGGTGGAGATGTATCTGCAGGACGTGTTCACTGTCACGGTCAATCTGGCCGGTCTGCCGGGCATTTCCGTGCCTGCGGGCCTGACCGCCAGCGGACTGCCCCTGGGGCTGCAGCTGATCGGCAAGCCCTTTGACGAAGGCACCCTGCTGCGCGCCGCTTCCGCCATCGAAACAGCCGCGAATTTCAAGGCCAAACCCGCCAACTGGTGGTCCGCATGAGTGCTGCCCCTGCAAAGAACAAGCTGATCAAAGGTGAAACCGGCGATTGGGAAATCGTGATCGGCATGGAGGTCCATGCCCAGGTCCTGTCCCGGTCCAAGCTCTTTTCCGGGGCTTCGACCCAGTTCGGGGGCGAGCCCAACAGCCAGGTCTCGTTCATTGATGCCGGTTTCCCCGGCATGCTGCCGGTGATCAACGAGAAATGCGTCGAGCAGGCGGTCCGCACCGGCCTGGGCCTGAAGGCCCAGATCAACCTGCGCTCCATCTTCGACCGGAAGAACTATTTCTATCCCGACCTGCCCCAGGGCTATCAGATCAGCCAGTACAAGGACCCGATCGTGGGCGAGGGCGAGGTCACCATCGACCTCAAGGATGGGGAAACCATCCGGGTCGGCATCGAGCGCCTGCATCTGGAGCAGGATGCCGGCAAGAGCCTGCACGACCAGCATCCCGACTCAAGCTTTGTGGACCTGAACCGGTCGGGCATTGCCCTGATGGAAATCGTCACCAAGCCGCATATGCGTACATCCGAGGAAGCCGCGGCTTTCCTGAAAAAATTGCGCGCCATCGTGCGTTATCTGGGCACCTGCGACGGCAACATGGACGAAGGCTCGATGCGGGCCGACGTCAATGTGTCGGTCTGCCGGGTGGGGGGATACGAGGAATTCCGCAAGACGGGCAGCTTCAAGACCCTGGGCACCCGCTGCGAGATCAAGAACGTCAATTCCATGCGCTTCATCGCCCAAGCGGTGGAATATGAGGCCAGACGCCAGATCGAGATCATCGAAGGCGGCGGCACGATTGCCCAGGAAACCCGTCTTTTCGACAGCCGGGCCGGGGAAACCCGCTCCATGCGCTCCAAGGAAGAGGCGCATGACTATCGCTATTTCCCCGATCCTGACCTTTTGCCGCTGGAGCTGGAGCAGAGCTGGGTCGATGCCATCAAGGCGACCCTGCCGGAGCTGCCCGACGAGAAGAAGGCGCGCTTCATGAGCATGGGCCTTTCGGCCTATGACGCCTCGGTTCTGGTCGCCGAGCGCGAGCTTGCCGACTTTTATGAAGAACTTGCGAAAGGCGTGGACGCCAAGGCAGCCGCCAACTGGCTGAACAATGAAGTGCTGGGGCGCCTCAATCGTGACGGCCTGTCAATCACTGAGGTGCCGGTCAGCGCCGCGGCCAACAATGCCATCATCCAGATGATCGCCGACCAGACCATCAGCGGAAAGATCGCCAAGGACCTGCTCGACATCGTCTGGACGGAAGGCGGCGATCCGCGTCAGGTCGTTGAAGCCCGCGGCATGAAGCAGGTCACCGACACGGGCGCCATTGATGCGGCGATCGAGGCGGTGATCGCGGCGAACCCGCAGAAGGTGGAAGAGGTGAAGGCCAAGCCGAAGCTCGCCGCCTGGTTCGTGGGTCAGGTGATGAAACAGACCGGCGGCAAAGCCAATCCGGCGGCCGTGAATGCGGCCCTCAAGACCCGACTCAATTTGCCCGACGAGGGGTGATTCGCACAAAATGCACAAATCGGGACCCTGACCCCCGATTTTCGCTTTTTTTGATCCGTGTACGGATTAGCGAATTTAACCCTTATAAAATGCGGGTTTCCTGCAATTCGCGATTTTGGGCCTTTTTGCGAAGGCCCGGCAGAGTTGCATTTCAAAAAGCAAGTAATTCATATTGATGACGTTTTGGGGGGCGACGAAAGTCGTTCGGACCCGAACAAACGATAGAGGAGTTGAACATGGCTGCGAAGAAGAAGGCCAAGAAGGCCAAGAAGGCGACCAAGAAGAAGGCCGCCAAGAAGAAGAAGTAATTGACCTCGGTCAGTTAGTTTCTTCACGGTTACCCCTGAACATTCACTCAGGACGTACCCGATGAATAAGGCAAAAGCCGCGGCAGCCCCTCCAGGGCTCCGCGGCCAAGCTTTTTGGGGCTGGCCCGAAAAGCCCTTGCCCCGCCGGCGCATATCCCCCATCTGCTCTGCAGCACCCGGGAGGACCGCATGGCCAGAAAATCCACAAAGAAATCTGTAAAAAAGGCCAGCCGACCTGTCCGCAAGGCTGGCCGGAGCCCCAAGCCCATCGCTCTTTATTATTGGCCGACGCCCAACGGCCACAAGATCAGCATCATGCTGGAGGAGCTGGGGGTGCCCTATACGCTGCACCCGGTGGATATCAACAAGGGCCAGCAGTTCGAGCCGGCCTTCCTGAGAATTTCCCCCAACAACCGTATCCCGGCGATCGTCGATCCCGACGGGCCCGGCGGGCGGCCCGTCTCGGTTTTCGAGTCCGGCGCCATTCTCCAGTATCTGGGCCGCAAATATGGACGTTTCTATCCGCAGGAGGAGCGGGCGCGGGTCCAGGTGGAGGAGTGGCTGTTCTGGCAGGTGGGCGGGCTGGGGCCGATGACCGGCCAGGCCAATCACTTCCGCAACTATGCCAAGGACGACATGCCTTATGCCAAGAAGCGCTATGCCGACGAGGTGCACCGGCTGTTCGGGGTGATGAACAGGCGCCTTGCCGGCCGCAGGTTCTTGGCCGGGGCCTATTCCATCGCCGACATAGCCTGCTGGAGCTGGGTCCTGTCGGGATCCAAACACGCGCCGCTGGACGAATTTCCCCATCTCACGGCCTGGCGCGACCGGGTGGGCAAGCGGCCGGCCGTGGTGCGCGGCAAGGCGCTGGCTGCGGACGCGCGCAAGCCCATCACGGACGCCGATCGGGCCGTGCTGTTTGGGCAGCGCGCGCGATAGAAGGCGCGGGCCGCGCGTGCAGCGTTAAGCACTCGTTCACCCTTCCTAACCGGCTTTAGCAAATATGACTAAGAGGCGTTTACCGCGTCGTAGCTTGTGCCGCGCTTTCATCTTCACGCGCGCATGACGCCCGTGTCTCGCGCTGAAGGGGAAAAGTGCCGTGGCCTGTATCGACGTCGATTCTCTGGCGCAGTATGAGCGCGATGCGCGCGACGGCCGTGCCGAAGCGCTCTATAATCTGGGCCTGGCCTATTCCACCGGCCAGGGCGTGGCGACCGACATGGTTGCGGCTCACAAATGGTTCAACCTTGCCGCGGTGCGCGGCGTGGAAGCCGCCAAGAGCTGGCGCAATCAGCTAGCCGCCGAGATGAGTTCCGGCCAGATCGCCGAGGCCCAGCGCCTGGCGCGCGAATGGCTCAAGCTGTTCAAGTAAGCCTTGCCGCAGCCGCCCCGTCCGGGCGGCTTTTTATTTGCCCGCCGCCGTGAGAACCGGCATGGCCGGCGCATTGGGCGCATACAGATCTTCCAGGATTTTCAGCGGCGCCTCCCTGCCGGCCAGCCGGGCGCGATAGACCTGAACATTCTCCAGCACGCGCTGGACATAGTTGCGGGTCTCGCCGAACGGAATCTGCTCGATCCAGTCGATCGGATCCCCGCTTCGCGGGTCGCCATAAAGGGCCAGCCATTTCTTCACATTGTTGGGGCCCGCATTGTAGGAGGCCGCCGCCAGAACCAGCGAGCCGCCATAACGGTCGAGATGGCCGCGATATTCGGTCATGCCAAGCTGCATGTTGTAATTTGTGTCGCTCAGCAGCGCCTGTGGGCGATAGGGCAGATTGGCCTGCCGGGCCGCCAGCCTGGCGCTTGCCGGCATCATCTGCATCAGGCCCTGCGCGCCGGCGCCGGAAACGGCCCAGGGATCGAACTCGGTCTCCTGGCGGATCAGGCCAAGCACCAGCGCCGGTTCGGGCGCCGTGCCCGGACCCGGATAATCGGGCAGGGGGATCACGGGATGGGCATAGTCCGGCAGATAGGTCCCGCCATAGCTGAGCCCCTTGGCCAGCCGCAGCGCGATTTCCGGATAGCCCCAGTCCTTCAGCATCATCATCAGCCGCTTGATCTGGGCCGGCGCGGGATGCCCCTCGGCGATCCGGTCGATGAAGAGCCGCAGGGACGCGGTCTGGCCCAGCTCGGCCAGGATGCTGGCCGCGGGCATCAGGGCGTCATTCTCCACCGTCGCCGGCGCCGCCGCTTCCACGGACGTCTCGTTGAGGCGCAAGGTGGGGGCCGCGTCGATATGGGCCAGCGCGATCTGGCCATAGAAGGTCTCCGAATAGGCTGCCGCCAGCTTGTAGCGCTGCAGGGCTTCTGGCTTGTTGCCTTGCGCCTCGTAACAGCGCCCCTCCCAATAGAAGGCGCGCGACCTGCTGAGCGGGCGGCTGGTGCTGGCTTCCAGCTTCTGGAAATGCGCCAGCGCGGTCGCCGGGTCTGTCAGGAAGCGCAGGGCGATGAAACCGGCCAGGAACTGCTGGTCGGTATGCTGCTCGCCCGATGCCGTAAAGCCCGCATGGCGCACAATCTCCAGCGCCTGGCGGGGCTCGTTCTCGGCCAGGGCATCGCGGGTCTGTATGCTGACCTCCCGCCACCAGGCTGCGGCATGCTGGCGGATCAGCGACGCGGGCTCGATCCTCAGCAGGACGGCATGGGCTTGCGCGTTCTTGTCGGCCAGCCGCAGATTGCGGCTCCAGTCGAACAACAGGTTCGGGTCGGTGCTGGCCTGGACTTTCTCGACTGCCGCCCGCGCATTCGGCCAGCCCGAGGAAAAAAGCGCGATGCGGGCATTGCTGATCTCCTGGGCGGCGGCATCGACCCGCGCGACCTGTCGCCTGGCGGCACTGATTTCGCCGCGCCAGATCAGGTTGTCGAGCCGCTGCCGTTCGCTTTCTGGCTTCAGATAGCTTGCGTCCCTGGCCAGGATCGCCTGTTCGATATCGGGCTCGAAGCTGCCTTCGGCCCATCCACGGTTGATCTCGCGCGCGCCACTGGTCTGGTCGCCGCCGGTCACCAGCGCCTCGCCCAGCCGGATGCGTCCGATGGAGGAATTCGGATTCTTGCCGGCAAACCAGGCGATGACCTGATCCGGCGGCATGTTCGGATCCATGGCTGCCTCGGCCCGGGCCTGCAGGGTGCCGCGCAGCGGCCAGCCCCTGGTCTCGGCATCTTTTAGTACGGCGTCGATTTCGGCAAAGGTCGCGCCGCTGTCCTTGTCCAGCCCAT
>CAYFKU010000066.1:12221-12961 GCA_964343955.1 uncultured Rhizobium sp.
ATAGCGCCATTCCAGCAGCCGTCGCGCCAGCACGTTTTGTCCCTGGGCGCCAAGCTGGCGGGCTGTCAGCCAATCGGCCCGCCCCGCGGCCTCGAAGGCCCGGGCAAACAGCTCGTGATCGGCAGGGGACAGCACCCGGATGCGGCTGGGGCGGGCGCCATTCGGGGTTTCGCCGGCCTGGGCGCTGGCCTCCGCGATGGGCTGCATCGTCACCGTGTCCCCGCTGCGGGTCAGCCCGCCGGGCAGGCGTTTGGGTTGGGCGGCCTGGGGCGGGACCGCGGGCTGGGCGAGCGCCACGGAAATCAGGGCGGTGGAGAGAAACAGGGCGCGCAAGACAGGCATATTCGGTATCCGGCAGCGGCGCTTGTTGAAAAACGCCGAAAAGCTTAGAGGACAGCTTAGACGAGAAGGTGTCCGAGGGGCCATAATGGGCCCTGAAAAGACGGCAATAATGCGCCAGCCCCCACAACGTGCCACAACCAAAGCGGCCAACAAAAACAGAGACGTGTCATGAGCAACATTCGCGATCGCATCAAAGGCTCCATCACCGCCCTGGTGACCCCCTTCAAGAACGGCAAGGTGGATGAAGACGCCTTCCGCGCCCTGGTGGCCTGGCAGATCGCCGAGGGGACGCAAGGGCTGGTTCCCTGCGGCACCACCGGCGAATCGCCGACCCTCAGCCACGAAGAACATGACCGGGTGATCGAGCTGTGCGTCGAGGAGGCACGCGGCCGCGTGCC
>CAYFKU010000067.1:0-12849 GCA_964343955.1 uncultured Rhizobium sp.
GGCCGCGACGGGCGCCTGAGCGAAGCGAAGGCGTGATAGTCGCGGCCGGAGGGGGGGTAATCAGATTTTCGTCCGGAATACCGTCTGCTTCTGGCTGCCGAGCTTGTCGATGCCCAGCTCCATCACATCGCCTTCCTTCAGGAAGACCGGCGGCTTCATGCCAAGGCCGACGCCCGGCGGGGTGCCAGTCGAGATCACATCGCCCGGCTGCAGGCTCATGAACTGGCTGACATAGGAAATCAGCGTCGGCACATCGAAGATCAGGGTGCTGGTATTGCCGGTCTGCATGCGCTTGCCGTTCAGGTCCAGCCACAGGCCCAGATTGTTGAGGTCGCCGACCTCATCCAGGGTCACCAGATACGGACCGAACGGGCCGAACGTGTCGCAGCCCTTGCCCTTGTCCCAGGTGCCCAGGCGCTCGAGCTGGAATTCACGCTCGCTGAGGTCGTTCACCACGCAGGCGCCCGCGACATAGTCCAGCGCCTTCTCCTTGGAGACGTAGCGGCATTCCTTGCCAATCACGATCCCCAGTTCCACTTCCCAGTCGCCCTTCTTGGCGTTGGGCGGCAGATAGACATCGTCATTGGGGCCGATGATGGCGCTGGTGGCCTTCATGAAGATGATGGGTTCCGCGGGTTCCGCCATGTTGGATTCCTTGGCATGGTCCGCATAGTTGAGACCGATGCAGAGGAACTTGCCGACCTTGCCCACGGGTTCGGCGATGCGCACGCCGGCGGGAACCACCGGCAAGCTTTCGATCTTGGCGGCGCGGATGGCCGAAAGATCGGCCAGGGCCGAACCGTCGATATCCTTCACCACGCCGGACAGGTCGCGGATCTGGCCGTCCTTGTCCAGCAAGCCGGGTTTTTCCTGACCCTTGGGGCCAAAGCGCAGCAGCTTCATGATCTTGTTCCTTCTGGCGGAGCTTGAAAATTCGGGCCTGCTTTTAGCCCAAGCGCCCCGCCAAAGGAACTCCCACTATTGTGGAACCTGTCCCACTATTTGGGGGGGAAGCTGGCGGCAAGATACTTGGAAATGGTGTCGAATTCGGCGTCCGAGGCCTGGGCGCCGTTGTTGGCCATCTGGTCCACCAGCGCCTTCCAGCCTGACGCGTCCAGGCTCTGCTGGGCGGCCACTTCGGGGGAATGGCACTGGGCGCAGACCCGCACCATCACATCGCGGCCGGGACCCGGCGGCAAAGCCTTGAAATCGTCCTGGGCTAGGGCGGGGCTGGCCGTCAGCACCAGCAGGGCGAAAAGGGAGGTGGTACGCAGCATGACTTAAGGCTCCTACTTCTTGGGCAAGGCGAAAGCGATCACTTCATCGCCTTCCAGCTTGGCCCCGATCAACCCGCCGCCCGTGGCGGTTATCGCCACGAATTGCCGGCCATCGGCACCACGATAGCTGATAGGTGTGGATTCCGCGGACGCATTCAATTTCACGGTCCAGAGATTTTTTCCAGTGGCGGTTTCGAAGGCGCGGAACCGGTTGTCGTCGGTGGCGCCCACAAATGTCAGGCCGCTGGCGGTGACGGTCGGACCGCCCAGGCCGGGCCGGCCGGTTTCCTGCTGGCCCGCCGGGAACTGCTCGGTGACGCCGAGGGTCTTGCGATAGACGATGTCGCCCGTATTGACGTCCAGAGCGACCAGTTGGCCCCAGGGGGTCTGGTTGCAGGGCAGATGCTTGTCATTGTCCCAGAAGCGGCGGATGTTCGGCCGCGCATTGTTCACATACTCGCCATCGGCCGTCTTCACCACCTGCATCGGCTGGAACAGGTTGTTGACGTTGACGATGTAGAGATGGCGGACGGGATCGAAGCTGCCGCCATAATAATTCACGCCGCCCTGTGTGCCCGGAGGCGCCACCGTCCAGTGGTTATAGCCGGGCGGCAGGTAGGTCGAGCCCAGGGTGAACTGCATATCGTTCACATACTTCTCGCAGAAGGCCTGATGCTCGGGCACGCCCTTGTAGAGCGTCTCGCGGCTGATGGAGCCCTGGGACAACTGCTCCGGTTTGACGGGGAAGGGCTGGGTCGGCGAGGTCTTTTCGCCCGGCACTTCGCTTTGCGGAACAGCCCGCTCCTCGACGCCGAAGACCGGCTTGCCGGTGACGCGGTCCAGGATGAACATCAGCGCGTTCTTGTTGACCGTGATGACGGCGGGAATGGTTTTGCCGTCCTTCTTCACATCGATCAGCATCGGCGCGGACTGGGTGTCCATGTCCCAGATGTCGTGATGGGTGACCTGGAAATGCCAGAGATATTTGCCGGTGTTGGCATCCACCGCCACCAGCGAGGAACTGAACAGGTTGCTGCCGGGGCGATCGACGCCCACCATGTCGTTGTTGGGCGCGCCAAGCGGCATGTAGAGGATGCCGCGCTTGGCATCGACGGTCATATAGCCCCAGACATTGACGCCGGAGCGGTTGTGGGCGCTGTCGCCTTCCCATGTGTCGGCGCCGAACGTGCCGGGCTTGGGAACGGTGCGGAAGGTCCAGACCAGCTTGCCGGTGCGCAAATCCCAGGCGCGGGTGTCGCCCGCGGGGCCGGCACCATGCCGGGAACCGCCGGGGCCTTCGCCGGGACCCGAACCGGTGATGACCAGATTTTTATAGACCACCGGCGGCGAGGGCAGGATGTAGGACGCCTCCATGCCTGTCTGCATCACCTCAGGCGTCTTCAGATCGACCACGCCGTTGACACCGAAGCTGGAATTGGGCTTTCCGTCGGCGATGCGCAGGGCATGCAGCTTGCCCAGGTTTGTGCCGAAGACGAGCGAGGCCGGATGATCCTTGTCGCCGGGCCAATAGGCCGCGCCCCGCGCCTGGGACGAGGGAATTTCGCCGCTGGGAAGGTCATATTTCCACTTTTCCTTCCCGGTGGTCGCGTCCAAGGCAATCGCCTGGCCATAGGGCGAGACGATGTACATGGTGTTGCCGATCACCAGCGGAATGTCCTGTGACATCCGCAGGCGATCGCCGCTTCCCGACGGCTTGAGATGATAAGTCCAGGCCACCTGAAGATTGGCGACATTGGCCGGCGTGATCTGGGTCAGGGTGCTGAAGCGGTTCGCGCCCAGATCCTGGCCCGGCATGGGCCAGTCCGTGCCCGCGGCCAGGCCCGCGCCCGCCGTCAAGACCAGGGCCGCGCCCGCGACTGTTGAGTTCCAAAACGCCCTCATAGCATGCCTCTTTTATCGAACCCGACCTGACTGGAACATGAATGCAAAGAGGCACAGCCGTCATGGCGGTGCCTCTTTGATGCCTTAATTGCCCTGGCTGTTCAGCCCCTTCACTCGGCCCTGGCCGCGCGCTGCGGCGGAACATAATCGACCAGCGTGTTCTCGGGCTTCTTGCCCGCCCAGGCGATGCCCCGCATCATCACTTTCTGGATCGCGGGATCCTGAATGCTGTCCACCATGTGACCCTGCATCCAGACAAAGGCGCGCGCCGGCTGGCCGCCCGCCAGGGTATGTTCATACTGCCACATCTGCGGAATGGTCTGGCCCACGCCGCCGCCGCGGCGCGCCGCCGGCGTGTCCGGCATGGTGACCGTCAGGATGGGATGCACTTCCGGCGCGAAATTCAGCTTGTAGAAAGCCTCGTCGTAGATCTGCGACGGCATGCCCGCGATGATGGGATTGGCCTTGTCCACGACATTGTAATCGAGCGTCGCTGTCCAGGTGTAATTGACCTCGCCATGTTTCTTGCCGGCGCCGACCAGGGTCGCCATGTCGGCCGGATCGGGACCGCAAAGCGAGTCATGAAAGGTGACAAGGCCGCCGCCGCGCTTCACATAGGCCTGAAGGCGCGCGCGCTGTTCGGGCGTCATGTAACCGGCATCGCCGCGATAGATGACGACGACATCCGACTTGTCGAGCGACTCCTGGCTTGGAAAGGACATGCCGCCATCCACCACGGCGCCATGGGCGGTGAGAAGCTTGGACCAGGTGTCCAGCCAATAGGGATAATCATGGGCGCCCGGACCGTGGCTTTTCAGGCCGGCCAGCAGATAGACGCGCAAGCCACCGGCATTCTGGCCCTGCGCGCGCGGAGCGGGCCATTGGGAATATCGGGAATAGTCCTGCGCGGTCTGGGCCGCACCGGGACCGGCGAATGCCATTGCAACGGCGCCGGCGAGCAAAATCGTCTTGACGGTCATGAGTTCTGAATCCTCCGGTTGAGCCCCAGGGTGGAGGTCTTCGACAGCCCCATCTCCGTGCGACGGCCGTACCTTAGGAGAACGAGGGGTTTTTTGCCAAGCGACAACAGTTCGCAGCATTTCGCAATTGCGAGATTGCAGGCCGGCAATGCGCCTTCAGGACGGCTTGCGCGCGATGGTCGAGTAGCGCTCGGGCTCGGTATAGGACATGCGCAGATGGGTCAGCAGAACCACCTGCGGGTCATCGGCGGACCGGCCGGTGACAGCATCCAGAAGCACCCTGTGATGGCTCATGCGCCAGCGCCGGACATCGTGGGTCACATGTTCCAGAGTCTTATGGGCAAAGAGCGGAACGATCAGCCCATACAAAGTGCGCTCCAGATAGGGATTGCCGGAGGCACGCCACAAGGCGCGGTGAAAGCGAAGGTCCAGGGCGGCGGCATCGAGCAGATCGCCGTCCCGGCTTTCCATCTGGGCGACGATGGCTTCCAGCTCGGCCTGGATCTCCGGCGTCATGCGGGCCTTGGCCAGCCGCAGGGCTTCCGTCTCCAGAACCAGCCGCAAGGAGCTGATCTGCAAAACTTCCTCGGCGCTGATATTGGTGACGAACATGCCCCGGCGTTCGCGGTTCTGAACCAGCCCCTGTTCCTGTAATTGGGACAAGGCTTCACGAACCGGGATGCGGCTGATGTTCAGCTCGCGGGCGATCTGGCTTTCATTCAGCCGGTCGCCGGGGCGGTACTTTCCGGCCAGGATGGCGGCAGACAGCATCTGCACCACATGGGCGCGCAGCGTTGGGGGCGCCGACCTGCCGGATGGGGCTTCGGGCGGGATCTCATCCAAATTGTCCATCGTCCCTCCGGACTTAGGTACAGAAACAAGACGAATCAGCCCGCATATTCCAGCAAAATGTCCCGAGGTTTCCCCTGGGACCGTCCTGCTTTATCCTGAAGCTGTGGAAGGCCCGCCCTATCTATACTTATGTATAGATATTGGCTGGCCGATGGGGGCGCGTCCAGAGCTTTCCGCTCCATGCAAAAAGAAGAAGCAGAAACAAGGGGGAAGATCATGAAAACGGCACGGCTTGAACTGTCCCGGCGCGCCATCATGGCCGGATTGGGAGCCGCGGCCCTGCCCGGGCCAGCCCTGGCCCAGCCCCGATCCGGAGCGCGCCCAAGGGCGCTGGCCCTGGTCGGCGATCGCTATCACAACCCCGATTACATTCGCGTGAGCCTGGACAAGGTGTTTGGCGCGCTGAACATCCCCATCGACTACACGATGGACTATGCGGGCCTGTCGGCAGCGCTGCTGAAGCCCTATCAGCTTCTTGTCATCCTGCGCGACGGCATGATCTGGCCGGGCGGCTATTCGGGTCCGGACGCCTATACCCATTACGAAATGAATCTGGAGAATGTGTCCGACTTTCCCGCCGCCAACTCCATCATGTGGATGAAGGAGGAGCAGGGCCTGGCGGTGAAGAATTTTGTCGAGGCTGGCGGCGGCTTTTACCCGATGCACAATTCCAGCCATATCTCGCTGTCATCCAAAAATTATCGCGACGTGATGGGCGGGGCCTATTTCGGTCATCCGCCGCTGCGCCCCTTCCAGGTCCATGCCACCGCAAACGCCCATCCGATCACGGCGGGCATGAAGCCCTTCATCGTCAATGACGAGCAGCACTATGTGGATTACGACAAGGATCCCCGCTACGTCATCCTGGAATCGGAAAATATCGATGGCCTGACCTATGAGAACCGGGGCACCAAGGCGCCGGCCGGCTGGGCCTATGACTATGGCAAGGGCCGCGTGGTGTTCACTGCGGTGGGCCACACCATCCACGCCATGTGGAATCCGCAATATCTCGAATTGCAGAAGCGCTCCATTCGCTGGCTTCTGAAAGAAATCTGATCGTCAGCAATGGATTTGCGCCGGCTGTTCGAACAAGGGGTCATGGCGCATAACGCCGGCCGCATCGCCGAGGCCGAGAGCGCCTATCGCCAGGTCTTGCGCGTGGAGGCGGGCAATGCGCCCGCTCTCCACATGCTGGGCTTTCTGAAGGCGCAGCAGGGCAGATATGACGAAGCCATCGCCTTGCTGCACAAGGCAGTGCGGGCCAACCCCGCCGATCCTGCCATCCTGAGCCATTATGCCGGCGCGCTGATGGCGGCGCAGCGTTTCGACGAGGCGCTGACAGCCTATGACCGGCTGTTGGCCCGCGCGCCGCAGGCCTTTGACGCGCTTTACAATCGCGGCGTAATCCTGTCACAGCGGGCAGCGATCCAGTCCCAGAAAGGCCTTTTCGAGGAAGCCCTGGCCTCGCTCGATCAGGCCGCCCTTTTGCAGCCCGGCATGGCCGCGCTGCATTACAATCGCGGCGTCGTCCTGGCCGGCTTGGACCGCAACAGCGAGGCGATGGACGCCTATAACCGGGCGCTGGCGCTGGACCCGCGGTATACGCCGGCCCTGACCAACCGCACCCTGGTGGCGCTGAACCTTTGCGACTGGGACTGGGTGGAAAAGATCACGCCCGAACAGGCCATGGAGGCGGCGCCGCCCCTGGCCCTTCTGGGCCTTTTCGCCGACAAGGAGCTGCAATTGCGATGCGCCGCGGGCGTGTCGCGCGTGCTGGCGCCCAAGCCGCTCGCGCCCTTGTGGCGCGGAGAGGCTTACCGCCATGACCGGATCCGGCTGGCTTATGTCTCGGCGGATTTTCGCGAACATGCCGTGGCGTTCCAGGTCGCGCCGATCGTGGAACGGCATGACCGCAAGCGGTTCCAGGTGATCGGCATTTCGCTGGGCCCGCCGGATGACAGCGCCATCCGCCATCGGCTGATGAAATCCTTCGACCGCTTTCATGACTTTTCCGGGCTGAAAGACGAGGATGTCGCCCAGCGCCTGAAAGACATGGAAATCGATATTGCCGTCGATCTGGGCGGACATACCGGCCTGTCGCGCTTCCCGATTTTCGCCCGCCGCTTTGCGCCCGTGCAGGCGGAATGGCTGGGTTATCCCGGCACGACCGGCGCCGATTTCATGGATTATCTGATCGCCGATGCGGTGGTGGCGCCCCTGGAAGACCAGCCCTTCTTCAGCGAAAGGCTGATCCATCTGCCGCACACCTACTTTCCCACCGATCCGGATCATGCCGTGGCGGCGACGCCGGCGCGGGCCGATATCGGCTTGCCGGAAAATGGCTTTGTCTTCTGCTGCACGAACAATAGCTGGAAGATCGCCCGGCCGGTCTTCGCCGTCTGGATGCGCCTTCTGGGGCAGGTCCCCGGCAGCGTGCTGCTGCTGAAGGCGGTGCCCGCGGACATCCGCGCCAATCTGGCGAAAGAGGCCCAGGCCCATGGCATCGCGGCGGACCGGCTGATCTGGGCGGGGGATGTGCCCCTGCCAGAACATCTGGCCCGTTATCGCGCGGCGGACCTGTTCCTCGACACCCTCCCCTACAATGCCCATGCCACCGCCGCGGATGCGCTCTGGGCCGGGCTGCCGGTGCTGACGGTGCGTGGCGAAGCCTTTGCCGGACGGGTGGCCAGCAGCCTGCTTCGGGCGGCTGGCATGCCGGAACTGGTGACAGGCAGCCTTGCCGACTATGAAGCCCTGGCCCTGGCCCTGGCGCGCGATCCGGCGCGGCTGGCGGCCCTGAAGCAGAAGCTGGCGGCCAATATTGCCACAACGCCGCTATTCGATGCGGATCGTTTCACCCGCGATCTGGAAGCCGCCTATATCGGCATGCGGGATCAGCGCAGCTCGCTGGGATAAAGACGCCGCTTGCCGGCCAGTCCCTTCCAGAAATCCCAGTAGTCCCGCAGCAGGTCCGGCATCAGCCAAAAGCCGTGGCGATAGGGCGTGTCCACGCCAATGGCGATGTTGGGCCTGACATCCTGGCTCCAGCCGCCGAACAGCCTGTCCCAAAGGGGTGTCATGCCGAAGAAGCCGGTCGGCGTGCTCATATCCAGCTTGTGATGCAGGCGGTGATGGAGCGGCGACTGCACGAGCCAGCGGCCGGCCCAGCCGAATCCGCTTTCCATGCGCGAATGGATGACAAAGCCCAGCGCGATGGTGGCCACATTGACCCAGATCATCACTTCGGGTGAAGCGCCCAGAAGCGGCATCGGAATGTTCAAGAAAAAGATGCCGGCAAAGCCGGCCGGATGAATACGGGCGCCGGTGACGACGCAGAAATCCTCGGCGGCATGGTGATAGCGGTGCAGCGGCCAGAACCATTTTGTGTGACCCAGGCGATGGGCCCAATAATCGAAAAAGGAATAGACATGGAAATAGACGACCACCTGCAGCCACAGAGGCAATCCGCCCGGATCGATGGCCAGGCCCGTGCGGGCCGCCAGCAGGTCGCGCAGCGCGACCCCGGAGATCAGCGAGCCGCCCAGCATCATGATCCGGCCCACCACGCCCATCACGTGGGCCTGGTCCAGCAGCAGATAGGCGATATCGGTTTTGATCGATGCGGTGGGGCGCAGCAGCGCGCGGGCCGAACTTTTTTCCCAGCCGATGACGGCACATTCCAGCCACAGCGCCGCCGGCAGGATCACCGCCATGAGGGCGGCATTACCCAGAATCTTGTCCCGCAGATTGTGCAGGTGAAGCTGGTGACCGAAGACAGACAGTGCGATCTGGTCGGGCAGCAGATGGGCGATCGTCCACCAGGCGCCGGCCAGCAAGGCGGCATAGGCCGCGAATCCGGCAGCGATCAGCAGCCGGAAAGACAGGCGGGGAGGCGGCGCGACGGCCTCACAGGCGGCGATGGACATGACAAAAGGCCCGGGTTGCAGCAACCCGGGCCTTTCATGCCGCATGCCAGAAAAGAGACCGGACTTGGGCGATTAACCGTTCCGATCCGGGACGTTAACGCTCAGTCGCGATACGGACGGCCGCAACGGCGCTCATAGGCCCGGCGGTCATTGCGCCAGACCGGGTCACCCAGGTTCAGGTCACAAGGGTCGGTGACGGCACCGACCGCGCCGCCGGCAATGGCGCCTGCCGCGGCGCCGGCGGCGGGATTGCCGGCCAGGGCCCCGATGGCGGCGCCACCGGCGGCGCCGATCGCCGCGCCACTGGCCAGACGGTCACCCGTGCTGGTGCCGCAACCCGCGAGCAACAGAGCCGCGGCAAATCCGGTGATGAGAAGTTTGGTTCGCATGTGGTCGTGCTCCCTTGTAATGGAGCGGGAACGCACTATCGCGCCGGCTTGTTCCGGCGGCTTGCGCCTTTCCAGCTCCCGGCGCGTAAAAAAACGCGGCCTGTAGCGGGAACGAAAAGACGCGACGCTTTGCGACATTCGGGCAAAAAAGCGGCAATCCGTGCCAGCGGCAACAAGACTAAGCCAGCGCGCCATGCCCGATTCAGCACGTCCTGCAGACCCGCCGGTCACCTGGCTGGCCTCCTATCCGCGATCGGGCAACACCTTGCTGCGCACGGTCCTGAAGCAGTGCTTCGGCCTGCTCAGCCAGTCCGTCTATCCCGATGAGGAATTTTCCCACCCGCAAGTCGCGAAGCGGTGGGCCATGAGGCCGTGGGCCAGGATCCCTACAGCTTCGTCGCCCGAGCCCAGGCGGAGGGCCGCCGGCGTCTCTATGTCAAGACGCATGAGATGCCGCCCAGCCGGCATCTGCCCGTCATCTATGTGGTGCGCGACGGCCGTTCCGCCATGGTCAGCCATCTTCACTATCTTCGCCAGATCCTGGGCCACGAGGTCGTGCTGGCGGATGTGATCGGGGGTCGCATGGGACCGCTCTGGTCGGACCATGTCCGCGCCTGGGCGCTGGAGCCACGGGCCAACCGGCTGGTGGTGCGCTATGAGAAGCTGGCCGCGGCGGATGCGGAAACCCTCTCCGCCATCGCGGCCTTTATCGGATTGCCCCAGCAGCAGCCTTTCGATGTGCCCTTCGCGCGGATGAACGCGCTGGCGCCAGCCTTCTTCCGTCGCGGCTCAGATGCCGCCAATATCGCCGAAATGGACCCGGACGCGCGGGCGCTGTTCGAACGCCTGCACGGCCAGACCCTTCGGGAGCTCGGCTATGGCTGACCTGGGCTAGATGTTTTCCAGACGGGTGCTGGAATCGCCGAACCTGTCCTGCTTGATGCCGAAGCGGTCCATCAGCGACAGATACAGGCTGCACATCTTGCGATTGTCTTCGCTGGCATTGAGATAGCTGAGCGAACGACCGGTCTTCAGCGTGCCGCCTAGACCGCCCGCCAGCACCAGCGGCAGGCGGGAATTGTCATGCTTGCGGCCCACGAACATGTTCGACATGAACATGATGCAGCTATTGTCGAGCACGGTTCCGTTGCCTTCCTTCATGCTGTCCAGCTTCTGCGCCAGATAGGCATATTGGCTGACATGGAAGCGCGCGATGCGTTCGTAATTGTCGGAGGCATTGTCGTGGCTGGCGGCATGATGGCCTTCCTTCACGTCCAGGAAGGGATAATACATGGCCGACAGGTCGCGGCTGATGATCAGCGAGGCGACGCGAGTCTTGTTGGTCTGGAAGGCGATGGCGATGATATCGCACATCAGCTTGGCATGTTCGCGCAGATCCTCGGGCAGGCCGGACTGCGGCCGATCCATCATGGCGACAGGAATATTCCTGGCCTTGGCGGCATCCTTCGCATCTTCGGCGCCCTTGCGCATCAGCTGCACGCGCTTTTCCACTTCGCGCACGCTGGTCATGAATTCGTCCAGCTTGCCGCGGTCGGTGCTGCTGATCTTTGTCGCCAGCGCCTTGGCCCGGTCATTGATGCGGTCCAGCACGCTGACATTCAGGAGGCTGCCGCGATTGTCGAACAGATTGTCCCAGGCCTGGGCGGGATAGACCTCGACCGGCACCGGCGAATCCGGCGTCTGCCAGGACAGGTGCGATGAATAGGCCAGGCTGAAATTGGTCTCATGGAACCCGGTCATGGGCTGTTCGCAGGCCAGCACGATCGAGGATTGCGGCGTGTCCTGGCCGACATGATTGGCGATCATCTGATCGACGCTGACGCCGGAATGAATGATGGCGCCCTTGGTGATGGTCGCGCCCGACAGAAGGCTGCCCGTCTGGGCCGGATGGATGCCCTGATTGGTCAGCGCCTTCACGTAAAGACCATCGATCACATTGATCTTCTGCTTGAGGGACTCCAGCGGCTCGAGGCTTTTGGAGAGCTTCATCTCGGCGCCATTGCCCTCGGCGCTCCAGTGATTCTCGTTGACGCCGCAGCCCAGGAAGACCACGCCGAACCGCTTGGGGAAATCGGCGGAAGAGGGATCGGCAAGGGCATTCACCGATTCCAGCCAGGGCAGCGCCATGGCGCAGCCGGTGCCGCGCAGGACGGCGCGGCGGGAAAAGGCGCGGGAACGGAAGGGCGAGTGCTGGTCGGTCATGTCAATTCTCCTTGCGGAAATCGGTCTTGATCAGCTTGGGCGCCGCGGGCTTTTCCGGGGCGGAGGGCTGAGCCGGGACATCGGCCACCCGGCGGTTGAGGAATTGCGGGCTGAGGACAATCGTATCCACCAGGGCGCGGAATTTGTAGCCGTCCTGCGCCAGATTGGCCTCCATCTTCTCCACAAGGGATTCGTCGGAGAGCTGGAGCGAGCGGTTCATCGCATAGGCCATCAGCTTGCGCGCCAGGTTGCTGGTGAAATTCTCCTGGCGGTGACCCTGGATGAAGGATTTCAGACCGTTCAGGCCGTCGCCGTCCACGCCGCCCGGATAGGTGGTGGAGGCATCGACCGGACGGCCCGCCATGTCCCTGGTGCGGGCGTCGCCCACCGGGCCATAGCCCTCAAAGGCCAGGCCGAAGGAATCGAAGCGCAGGTGACAGCCGGCGCAGAAGGGATTCTTGTGATGCTCGGCCAGCATCTCGCGGATCGGCTTGTCGGTCTTGGATTCGTCGCTGGGCAGTTCCGGCACCACGGGCGGCGGCGGCGGCACGCGAATGCCCAGCACCTTCTGGACCACCCAGTTGCCGCGCTTGACCGGGCTGGTGCGCAGGCCGGGCGAATAGGCGGTCATGAATACGGCCATGGGCAGGATGCCGCCGCGGCCATATTTGTTGGCATTGTCCACGCGCGTCCAGGTGTCGAGATCGCCCTTGACCTCCGGCATGCCGTAATGCCTGGCCAGCGGCGGATTGACGAAGGTGTAATTGCCATAGAGCGCATCCAGAACCGGGCGTTCGTTCTGGATATTGTCCTGCATGAAGCGGATCGGCTCCTGGAACATGGCCTCGCGCAGATTGTCGTCGAAGGCGGGGAAGCGCATGCGGTCCACCGAATTGTTGGTCTCGAACTGGCGGAAGACCAGCCAGTTGCCGGTGAATTCGGTGGCCAGGCCCCTCACCTTGGGGTCCTTGAGCATGCGGTGCGCCTGGGCCAGCAGGACGGCCGGCTTGTGCAGGTCGCCCGCCGCCGCGTGGCGGAGCAATTCGGCGTCCGGCATGCTTGCCCAGAGGAAATAGGACAGGCGGCTGGCCAGGCTATAGTCCGACAGCGGCTGGCTGGCATAGGCCTGGCCCGGCTTCAGGCTGACCTGGGCAATGCCCGCTTTGCCGCCGCCGCCGCTCTGCAGATCGAAACGATAGAGAAAGTCCGGCGACATCAGAACGCTGACGACACAGTCGCGGACCGCCGCTTCGTGGGAGAGCCGGTTCTCGGTCCGCAACTTCCTGTAATAAGCCAGAAG
>CAYFKU010000068.1:0-2323 GCA_964343955.1 uncultured Rhizobium sp.
CCTGGCCTATACGCCCTTCAATGTGGCCGCGCATCTTCTGGGCCCCGATCGGGGCGGCATGCGCTACGATTACCGCCGTCCGAAACATCCCTTCGGCGACAAGTTCATGATGGCGGCGGGCCACAGCGTGCCCACCTGCTATGCCCTCTACATGATCCTGGGCCAGGCCCTGGAGCGGAAGTTCAAGCTTACGGGTGACCGGCGTTATCACGTCGATCCCGAAATCGCGATCCTGCCGATCGATGCGCTGGGCTTCCGCCGCGGCGCCGGCGCGCTCAAGACCCTTCTGGCCGAAACCGGCCTTGCCGACGATCCGCTGTTCGCCCAGGCCAAAGCGCGCGGCATCAAGGCGCTCTCGGGCCATGCGGAAAGCATCGATGTCACCAACGACTGCAACGGCGGCCCGTCCGGCGTCGGCATCGCGACCGCGGCCGGCAAGGCGGCTTTCTGGGACATGATCGGCACCAAGGGGGGACCCAAGGTGATCGCGCTGGAAGGCGAGTTCGCCATGACCGAGGGCCATGCCCAGGAACTCAAGACTCAGGCCCTGGCCCTGCAGGTGGGCAAGCGGCTGCGTGTCATCCTGTCGGACAACAATGCCGGCATCGATGACGCCCTGCTGGGCGGGGTCATCTCCAACAAGTTCGGCGGCTATGACCTGCCGGCACAATGGACCTCCTATGGCTGGAATGTGATCCAGGTCCAGGATGGCGGCGACTATGACCAGATCGCCGCCGCCTATCAGCAGATGGAAGACTGGGACGAGGGCGACCGCCGTCCCCTGATCGCCATCGCCCGCACCACAAAGGGCTATTGGCCGGGCGCGGTGAAGGGTCAGGTGGGATCGCTCAAGCAGATCACCGGCTATCCCAGCCATCCCTATGGCCACAAGATGAATTCCGACTATTTCGTCGCCCTGGCCGGGACGTTCGAGCAGCGCTATGGCGTCAGCTTCGACGGCATCCGCGATGGCGCGGTCAGCGACCCGAAGCAGCGCCTGATCCAGTTCAAGTCCAATATCGACAAGGTCATGTCGGTGATGGAGCAGAACGGGCTGGGCGACTGGATCGCCGACCGGCTGGTCGCCATCGGCGACACGGTGAAGGACGATCACGCCGTTGCGATCGACAACAGGAGCGATCCCTTCCAGGACGAGCGCCTGCGTGTCGCCAACCTGCCGATGGAGCCGCAGAAACTGCCGGTGAAGAACCGTGTTTCCGGCGCCGAGAAGGAAGCGTCGGTCACCCTGTTCCGCAAGCCGGGCGAAGTGATGGGCGCGCGGCGCGCCGTTTCCGAGATATTCAAATATCTGAATGTGGTGACGGAGAACCGCTTCTACACACTGGCGGCCGACCTGTCGGAATCCATCAATGTGGAACATGCCAGCCTGTGGGGCCATTATGACCCCGACACAAATCCGCTGGGCACCCGCATCAAGGCGGCGATCCAGGAAGCCGGCAATGTTGCGACCGCCATCGGCCTGGTGAGCCAGAGCGCCAGCGTCGATCCGCAGAAGTTCGCGGGCGTCTGGGCGCTGTCGGGCACCTATGGGGCCTTCACGCCGCTGATGTACACGCCGGCCCGCGTCTGGAGCCAGCAGAACCAGGACAGCCGCTTCCGGATGGGCGTGCTGCATATTCTGGCCGGTCATTCCGGACCGGAAACCGCCGCCGACGGCCGCACCCATTTCGGCATTTTCGCGACCCAGGTCTGGCGCATGTTCCCGCACGGGCAGGTGATCCACCTGAATTTCTGGGACTATAACGATGTCGCGGCGGGCTATTTCGCCGCGGCCGAAATCGCCGCCCGCGATCCCAAGGTCGGCATCATCGTCATCGAGGTGGCGCGGCCCGACAATCCCGTGGCCGACCGCAGCAAATTCGCCGACACGGATATCAAGGCGGCGGCCAAGGGCTTCTATCTGATCCGCGACTTCGGGCCTGGTCCGCGCCACGGCACGGTGATCAGCCAGGGCGCATCCTCGACCGTCAATCTGGTCAAGATCCTGCCGCGGCTGGAAGAGGCGGGCATCAATGTGAAGATCGTCTCGGCCATCAGCGAGGAGCTGTTCGACCGCCAGCCGGAATCCTATCGCAACAAGGTGTTGCCGCCGGAATGCCTGTTCGACGCCATGGTGGTTTCCACCGGCACGCGCCGCGTGATGCCGGTGCGCAATCTTGGCCCCCTGACCGATGCCTATTCGCTCACGTCGGACTGGGACAATCAGTGGCTGACCGGCGGACTGGAGGCGGATGTGATCGCCGAAGCGCATCTGGACCCGGACTCCATCTTCAACGGCATCGCCCGTTTCGCCCGGGACCGC
>CAYFKU010000068.1:2333-12668 GCA_964343955.1 uncultured Rhizobium sp.
CGGTACGATCGTCCGTGAAGCTGTGCGTTTCGTGGAAGATGCCGGCGAGCAGGAAATGACCCGCATTCTGCTCGCCGGCATCTTCCACGAAACGCACAGCTTCACGGACGATCGTACCGGGCTTGACGATTTCCTGATCCATCGCGGCCAGTCCCTGCTGGACAAGATCGGCGACGGCTCGCAGGTGGACGGCTTCCTCACCACCGCCCGGACCCTGGGCTGGGAGGTTGTGCCGGCCGTGACCTATCTGGCAGGGGCATCGGGCATGGTCGAACATGCCGTGTTCGAGACCTTCTGGCAGGAGGTGGAGGCGGCGCTGGTGCAGGCTCTGGCGGAAGGGCTGGACGGGATTTTCCTGTCGCTTCATGGCGCCATGGTGACCACCGAACTGGACGATCCGGACGGGGAATTGCTGGCCCGCATCCGCGCCATGCCCGGCGCCGAAAATCTGCCGATCTTCGGGGTCTTCGATCTGCACGGCACCATGACCCAGGCCATGGGCGACCTGTCGGATGGGCTGGTCTGTTATCGGGAATGCCCGCACGACGATACCTATGCCAGCGCGGTGCGGGCGACCGAACTTTTGGCGCGATGCCTGACCAGCGGGGTCAGGCCGCGCCAGCATGTGCTGGTGACGCCCATCGTCTGGCCGCCCACCGGCACCGGCACCCGGGACGGCCCGATGGCGGCCCTGGAAGCGGCGGCGCGCCGCATAGAGCAGCAGGTGCCCGGCGTCTGGTGCGTGAATGTCGTGGGCGGCTATTCCTTTGCCGATGTGCCGGATGCCGGCCTTGCCTTCAGTATTGTCACCGAGGGCAGCAATGCCTACGCGCAGGGGGCGCTGAAGGTGCTTGGTGAACTGGCCTGGGATCTGCGCGGCGGCGGCATTCCCAAGGAACATGACGTGGATGTCGTGCTCAGGGATTTTCGCCCCGACCCCAAAGGCCCGATGCTGCTGGTCGAACCCGCCGACAATATCGGCGGCGGCGGTCCGGGCGATTGCACCGATGTGATGCGGGCGTTGCTGAAGCATGACATTGCGGGGGCAGGGGTGATTATCCGCGATGCCGAGGCGGTCGCATTCCTGCAGGGCGTGGCCACCGGCGAGCGGGCCACGGTCCATATCGGCGGCAAGGGCAGCCGGCTGGATCTGGGACCTGTAACCCTGGATGTCGAGCTGGTGTCACGCAGCGACGGCGTGTTCGAACTGGAAGACCTGCAGAGCCAGATCGTTGTGCTGGGCCGCACCATCCATATGGGGCCCTGCGCCGTGGTGCGCCATCGCGGCCTGACCATTCTGCTCACCAGCCGCCGGGTGGCGCCGATGGACCTGGGCCAGTGGCGCAGTCAGGGGATCGATCCGGAAAAGCTGACGGTGATTGGTGTCAAGGCTGCGGTCGGCCACCGCCGCGCCTATGAGCCCATCATGTCCAAAAGCTTCACGGTAGCGACGCGTGGACCCTGCACCTCTGACCTGACGCAGTTGCCGTATCAAAAGATACGCAGGCCGGTGTTCCCGCTCGATCCGTGAGATTTGTCGTTATGGTGCATGGATTCAGCCGCACCCCTCACCTGAAAAATCTGCGGGTTAGCAACGCTTTCGCTCCGCTAACCCGCGATTATTCGTCCTCCACTGGGCGTGCTTGAACGCACGCCCGTCCTTCGGACCCCCCAAGAGGAGAGGAAATGCCTATCCGATCTTCGACGTGATCGCCTTCATCTCCAGGTAATTCGACAGCACCGCCTGGCCCATTTCGCGGCCCCAGCCCGACTGCTTGTAGCCGCCGAAGGGCAGGGCGCTGTCGAACACGTGATAGCAGTTGATCCAGACCGAACCGGCCCGGATGCCGTTGGCGATGCGGTGCGCCTTGCCGATGTCGCGGGTCCAGACCGCGCCCGCCAGGCCATAGATGGTATTGTTGGCGGCGGCGATCAGGCTGTCATCGGCTTCCTTGAAGGGCATGGCGACGACCACCGGCCCGAAGATTTCCTCGTCCACCACCTTCATGCCCGGCCGGGTATCCACCAGCACGGTGGGCTGGACGAAATAGCCCGGGCCTTCTAGGCCGCTGCCGCCGGTGACGGCGCGGGCGCCTTCCTCCTTGCCGGATTTCAGATAGCCGCAGACCCGGCCGTGCTGGGTGGCCGAGACCATCGGACCCATCTCGGTGTCCGGGTGCATGCCGGCGCCCAGCTTGATCTTGGCGGCATTGGCGGCGATGCCCGCCACCACCTTGTCGAAGACCTTCTCCTGGATGAAGAGGCGCGAGCCGGCGTTGCAGCACTGGCCATGGTTGAAGAAGATGCCGGCGGTGGCGCCCGCGATGGCCGCCTCGATATCGGCGTCGTCCAGGATGATGTTGGGCGACTTGCCGCCCAGCTCCAGGCTCACCCGGCGCAGGTCGTGGGACGCGGCCTTCACGATCAGCTTGCCCACCTCGGTCGATCCGGTGAAGGCGACCTTGTTGACATCCGGATGCGAGGCCAGCGCCGCGCCGGCGGTCTCGCCGAAGCCCGGAACGATATTGACCACGCCGTCGGGCAGGCCGGCTTCCTGCAGCAATTCGCCAAGCCGAAGCCCCGACAGCGGCGTTTCTTCCGCCACTTTCAGCACCACGGTACAGCCGGTGGCCAGCGCCGGGCCCAGCTTCCACGCCGCCATCAGCAGCGGGAAATTCCAGGGAATGATCTGTGCGACCACGCCGACCGGTTCCGGCCTCGTATAGGACAGATATTCGCCCGGCGCCGCCAGGCCGGAGAGCGAGATATGCTTGCCCTCGATCTTGGTGGCCCAGCCCGCCATGTAATGGAACAGGTCCGCCGACAGCGGAACATCCGCCACCCGCGCCACCGAATAGGGCTTGCCGTTATCCAGGCTTTCGAGCTGCGCCAGCTCGTCCAGATGCTCCAGGATCACATCGCCGATCTTATGGATGATGCGGCCGCGCGCCGATGGGCTCATCTTGCCCCAGGGGCCTTCCAGCGCCCGGCGCGCAGCCTTCACCGCGGCATCGACATCGGCGGCATCGCCTTCGGCGACCGATGCGATCTTCTGCTCGGTGGCCGGATCATGCACGTCGAAGGTCTTGCCGGATTTGGCCATGACCCATTTGCCGTCGATCAGCATGGGGCGCGGCTTTGCCAGCCAAGATTTCAAAGACGCCGGCACATGGTCGAGTGGATTGACCCGGATATTCATGTTTGTCTCCCTTTTGTCCGCGCCCCCATTCTGGGTATGCGCGTGATCTGTTATTGGCCGCCCGCGGGGGCTGTTTGGATCGCGAGGGCGACGTGCCCGAACGCTACCGGAAAGCACCCGGCTTTGCTACAAGGGGCCCGGGTGGTTTGACGAACAAATCGGGCGGAAGACCTGATCGCGGGGGCAGCGTTGCGCATTCTGGTTGCGGGATTTCAACACGAAACCAACAGTTTCGCGCCTTCGCCCACCACCTATGACGATTTCGTGCGCGGCGGGGCCTTTCCCGCCATGGCCCGCGGCGCCGATGTCATGGCGATGCGCGATATCAATATCCCGATGGGCGGCTTTATTGGCGCAATGCAAAAAAAGGCCGAGCTGGTGCCCGTGCTATGGGCCGGCGCCACCCCGGCTGCCCATGTCACCCGCGATGCCTTCGAGCGCATTGCCGGCGAGATCGTTTCGGCCGCAGTGCAGCAAAAGCCGGACGCGGTCTATCTCGACCTGCATGGCGCGATGTATTGCGAGCATCTGGACGATGGCGAGGGCGAATTGCTGGCCCGGCTGCGCGCCGCCCTTGGGCCGCGCGTCCCGATTGTTGCCAGCCTGGACCTGCATGCCAATGTGACCGTGAAGATGCTCGAGGCGGCTGATGCCCTGACCGCCTATCGCACCTATCCGCATGTCGATATGGCCGATACGGGCGCGCGCGCGGCCTCCCTGCTGTCGCGCATCCTGGAGCGCAGCAACGCGCTGTATCGCGCCCAGGCGCGCATTCCGTTCCTGATCCCGATCAATGCCATGTGTTCCCTGGTCGATCCGGCCAGGTCGGTCTATGCCCGCATGGCGGAAGCCGAACAGGGCGGCAGCTTGTCGCTGAATTTCACGCCCGGTTTTCCGGCGGCTGATTTTCCCGGCTGCGGACCGATGGTCTGGGGCTATGGCGAAGAGGGCCAGGTGGCGCATGCGGTCAGGCAGCTTGCCGACGACATCACGGCGCGCGAGCGCGAATGGGCGGTGCCGCTTCTGGAACCGCAGGAGGCCGTGCGCGAGGCCATGCGGATTGCCGCCCATGCCGCCCGTCCGGTCGTAATTGCCGACACCCAGGATAATCCGGGCGGCGGCGGGGATTCCGACACCACCGGCATGCTCAGGGCCCTTGTGGATTGCGGGGCCCAGGACGCGGCGATCGGCTTGATCGTCGATCCGGCCGCGGCCGCTGCGGCCCATGCCGCCGGAGCAGGGGCGGATATCACCATCGGCCTTGGCGGCCATTCCGGTGTCGCGGGCGATGCCCCGCTTCACGCCACCTATCGGGTCGAGCAATTGTCCGACGGCTATTGCCGCTATGACGGCCCCATGATGCACGGCAAGGAAAGTCACCTGGGGCCGTCGGCGCGCCTGTCTCTTGCCGGCGTCCAGATCGTGGTCTCCAGCCACAAGGACCAGATGCTGGACCGCAACCTCTATCGCATGGCGGGCGTGGAGCCCGAGCGGATGAAAATCCTTGTCAACAAAAGCTCGGTGCATTTCCGCGCCGACTTTCAGCCTATCACCGAAGCGGTCCTGGTGGCGCGGGCGCCCGGTCCGCTGCTGGCTGATCCTGCCGATTATCCATGGACACGTTTGGCGCCCGGCATGCGGCTTCGTCCGCTTGGACCCATATTCAAAGGAGGCGCGGCATGAAGCGCTTGAGACTTGCGGCGCTGCTGGCGCTGGGACTGATCGGAAGCAGCCAGGCGCAGGTCGTGCCGCCGGCGAACACCGGCCCCGTGCATGTCACGGTGGACGAGGGCACGTCCATGTCGGTGGCGGTTTCGCCGGACGGAAAGTCCCTGGCCGTTGATCTGCAGGGCAGCATCTGGGTGCTGCCGGCAGCGGGCGGGCAGGCCAGGCGCATCACCGATGTGTTCAACGATGCCCGCCAGCCGGCCTGGACGCCGGACGGCAAGAGCATCGTCTTCTTCAGCTATCGCAACGGCGGCTATCATCTCTGGTCGGTTTCGCCGGACGGCAGCAACCAGAAACAGTTGACACGCGGCATGTTCGACGAGCGCGAGCCGGCGGTCAGCCATGACGGCACGCGCATCGCCTTTTCATCCGATCGCGGCAACCTGCTGGGCAGCGACTATAATATCTTCGTGCTGGACCTGCGCGACGGGTCGATCCGCCAGCTCACGCGCGATCCCGCCGAAGACAGCATGCCGAGCTGGTCGCCGGACGACCGGCAGATCGCCTTTGTCTCGACCCGCGAAGGCGGCCATGGCGTCTGGGCTGTGGACGCCGCGGGCGGCGCCGAACGCCGGGTGGTGGAAAGCGCCTCGCGGATCGATGCCGCCGTCTGGGGACTGGGCGGCGACATTGTCGCCCATGGCGTGGATGGGCCGCGCGGCTGGCTGGAAATAAAAGGCAGCCGCATCACGGCGCCCGAGGAGATGGTGTTTCCTTTCCGTCCCAGCTTCGTGACGCGCGACACGTTCTTTTACACCGCGGGCGGCAAAATACAGCTTCGCACGCTCAACGGGTCTGCCCGCACCATACCCTTTACCGCCAGCCTGGATGTGACGCCGGCCGCGCCGACCTATGTGCGCAAGAAGCGCGATTTCGACAGCCAGGCGCCCCGCAAGGCATTGGGCATCGTGCGTCCTGTCATCTCGCCTGACGGCAAAAGCATCGCCTTCAATGCCCTGGGCGACATCTATGTCATGCGGATCGGCGGGGATCCGGTGAACATCACCAAGGATGCGGCCTATGACTGCGATCCGGCCTGGTCGCCGGACGGCAGCCAGCTCGCCTATTGCTCGGACAAGGCGGGCGGATTGCTGCAACTGTGGCTGCGCGACATGAAGACAGGGCGCGAGCGCCAGATCACGCATCTGTCCACGCAGCCGATCTCGCCTGCCTTCTCGCCGGACGGCAAGCGCATTGCGTTCCTGAATGTGGACGGCATGTGGCGCCGGTCCAGTATCGCGGTGCTGGATCTGGCATCGGGCGCGGTTTCCATTGTCCATGCCTCGATCTTCGCGCCTGGGGCGCCGACCTGGTCGCCGGACGGAAAGCGCATCGCGGTGGCGATGGTGGCGCCGCTATCCACGCGCTTCCGCGAAGGCACCAACCAGATACTCACTATGTCCTCGACCGGCACGCCGGAAGCGAGTGACGATAAATGGTATGCCCCGATACCCGGACTTTCCATCGATGCGCGGGACTGGCACGGGCCGGTCTGGTCGCCCGATGGCAGCCGCATGGCGACCGTTTATGAGGGGCAGCTTGCGGTCTTTCCGGTCGCGCCCTCCGGTGAGCCCCTGGGGCCGCCGCGCCGCTTGAGCAGCGAGATCGCCTATGCCCCAAGCTGGGCGGGCGACAGCCGCCACATCCTCTATCAGTCGAACGACCGGCTAGTGTTGCTGGATACCGAAACCGGCGAACAGAACAATGTGCCGCTCAGCCTTAACTACACCCAGTATGTTCCCAAGGGCGAATATGCGGTGCATGTCGGCATGCTGGTGGACGGCATCTCCAAGACCGCCCGCAACGACATGGATATCGTCATTCGCGGCAATCGGATCGCGGCGGTGGAGCCCCACAAGCCCGGCCGCAACGCCATCGATGCGACGAACCTGACGGCCATGCCGGGCCTGATCGATTTCCATACCCACCGCCAGAGCGATACCGGCGAACTGCAAGGCCGCTCTTTCCTGGCCTGGGGCGTGACGTCGGTGCGCAGTCCCGGCGGATTCCCGTATGAGGCCGTGGAGGATCGCGAGGCGGCGGATGCGGGCGTGCGCGTGTCGCCGCGCATCTTCAGCACCGGGCATCTGATGGAGTGGCAGCGCGTCTATTACAAGATGGGCGTGGCCATCTCCTCCAAGCTGCATCTCGACTTGGAGCTGATCCGCGCCAGCATCCTGGGCTTTGACATGCTCAAGTCCTATGTGCGCATGCCCGACCTGCAGCAGCGCGCCATCGTGGCCTTTGCCCATGCCATGGGCATTCCGGCCTCCAGCCATGAAGTCTATCCCGCCGCCTATAACGGGATGGACAGTGTCGAGCATGTCGGCGGCACCTCGCGGCGCGGCTATTCGCCCAAGAACACGCTCGACCACAGCTACAATGACGTCACGCGCCTTCTCGGTGCGGCGCATATGACGATGACACCGACCCTGATTCCGGAAATGCGGGCATTCCTGGACGAAAATCCGGACATGCGCAGCGACCCGCGGCTGGAGATGGATGCACCCTGGCTGAAGGCGCAGATATTGGCGTCCCCGCCGCAGGACCCGCAGTCGGCGGCGGCAAACGGCAAGGAGGTGCTGGATGCCTATCGGGCCGGGGCGCGGATCGTCGCCGGAACCGACGAGCCCGAGGCCATGTATCTGCACAATGAGCTTGCCGCCTATGTCCGCTTCGGCATGACGCCATACGAGGCATTGCGCGCCGCCACCGCCGTTCCGGCCGGCTTTCTGGGCCTGGATGCCGGCATCATCGCGCCGGGAAAACTGGCCGATATCGTGCTGGTGGAAGGCAACCCGCTGGCCAAGATCAGCGATACCGCCAGGGTTCGCCAGGTCATCGCCAATGGCCGGCGCTTTACGTTGGAGGATTTGCTGTCGGGGAAGGCCAAGAACGCGCCGCGCTGAATTTTGCGCCTGCGAACCCATGACCGGGATGTAGCCCCGTGATATAGTCAGCCTTTGCGGACTCAAGGGCTCAGGGTGGCGGCAATGGGATCAAAAGGTCTTGCAGTCAGCATCGTCGCGCTGCTGGCATTTGCCGCCGGACCGAGCGGCGGCCAGGTGGCTGCTCCGCTCGCGATCGACGCGGACGATATCGGCGGCACGGTAACAGGACCGAAAGGTCCCGAAGCCGGGGTCTGGGTGATTGCCGAAACCAGCGATCTTCCCACCAAATTCGCCAGGATCGTCGTCACCGACGATAACGGCCGCTATGTCATCCCCGATCTGCCCAAGGCCAGCTACAATGTCTGGGTGCGCGGCTATGGCCTGGTGGATTCGCCCAGGCAACGCCTGGCGCCCGGCGCGCGCGCCGATCTGAAAGCGGTGCCGGCGCCGAACGAGAGGGCCGCGGCGGCCTATTATCCGGCGATTTACTGGTACGCCATGCTGCATATCCCGCCCAAGAGCGACTTCGCCAATGCCAAGCCGGATGCCAACGGCATGGTGATGGACCAGGGCCGCTGGCTGGACATCGTCAAGACCGACGGCTGCTATACCTGTCACCAGCTTGGCGATCTGGCGACCCGCACCTTCCCGCCATCGCTGGGTAAATTCGCGTCCTCCAAAGATGCCTGGGAACGCCGCATCCAGAGCGGGCAGGCGGGCAATTCCATGATCGGCGCCATCGGGCGGCTGGACACGCAAAAGGCGCTGGGCCTGTTCGGCGACTGGACCGACCGGATAGCGAAAGGCGAACTGCCTTTCGCCAGGCCGCCGCGTCCCGTGGGCGTCGAGCGCAACCTGGTGGTGACCCTGTGGGACTGGAATTCACCCACTCACTATCTGCATGACGAGATTTCCACCGACCGGCGCGATCCCCATGTCAATGCGCGTGGCCTGCTTTACGGCTCGCCCGAGGAAAGCACCGATCTGGTTCCCACCCTGGACCCGGTGAAGCATGTCGCCGGTTCAATCAGGGCGTTCCCGCGCGATCCGCAAACGCCCACGACAAAAGACAATGAGATTCCCGCGCCGTCACCCTATTGGGGCAATGAAAAGGTTTGGGACAGCCAGACCAACATCCACAATCCCATGTTCGATGCCGCCGGACGGGTCTGGCTGACGGCGCGGGTGCGGGGTCCGAACAATCCCGCCTGGTGCAAGGCGGGTTCCTCGCATCCATCCGCGAAATACTTTCCCACCGAACGTTCGACCCGCCATCTGGCGGTCTATGATCCGGCAAGCAAAAAATACACGCCGATCGATACCTGCTTTTCCACCCACCACCTGAACTTCGCCCATGACGCCAATGACACGCTCTGGACCAGCGGCGGCGGCGATGTGGTGGGATGGCTGAACACCAAGGAATATCTGCGCAGCCATGACGAGCAGAAGGCCCAGGGCTGGACGCCGCTGATCCTGGATACCAATGGCGACGGCAAGGCGGGGCCCTATACCGAAGCGGGCGAACCGCAACAGCCGGGCAAGGATATGCGTATCCGCGCCGGCTATTATGCGGTGTCGGTCAATCCGCAGGACGGTTCGGTCTGGGGTTCGACGATTGGCTATCCCGGCGGGGTGGTCCGGCTGGCGCCCGGTTCAAATCCGCCCGCCACTGCCCTGGCGGAAATCTATTATCCGCCCAAGGAGCGAGGCTTCTCTCCCCGCGGCATGGATATCGACCGCAATGGCGTGGTCTGGATGCCCCTGGCCAGCGGCCAGTTCGCCAGCTTCGACCGCAGGAAGTGCAAGGGACCGCTGAACGGGCCCAACGCCACCGGCAACCACTGTCCGGAAGGCTGGTCCTTCTTTCCCTTTCCTGGACCGCAATTCAAAGGCGTGACCGCCCAAGGCAGCGCCGAGGCCAGCTATTATGCCTGGGTCGATCAGTTCAATACGTCGGGATTGGGCCCCAACACCCCCATCGCCACCGGCAATGCCTCGGATGCGCTGCTGGCGCTGGTCAAGGGCAAGTTCGTGACCCTGCGGGTGCCGTACCCAATGGGCTTCTATGCCAAGGGGCTGGACGGGCGGTTCGACGACCGCAGCGGCAGCTGGAAGGCCGGAGGCCTGTGGTCAACCTATGCCACCCGTACCGCCCACCATATCGAAGGCGGCAAGGGCACGACCAGCAAGGTGGTGCACTTCCAGATCCGGCCGGATCCGCTGGCGCATTAGGACCGACCCGGCTGCATGCGGATTGCCAAACTCATCGTCGCGCTTCTGGGCGCCTGCCTGCTGGCATGGCTGCTGCTGCGGCTTGATGTTTCCAGTGTTCTTCTGGCCCTCAGTCATGCCGGATGGCTGGGTTTCGGGCTGGTCGTTCTGGCGGGGCTGTTCCTGACATTCTGTCTCAGCACCGGCCTCTATCCGCTTATTTCCGCCCATGTTTCGCCTTTTGTGGTTCTTGCTTCCCGCCAGGTGCGAGACAGCGCGGGCGACATACTTCCCTTTACGCAGCTT
>CAYFKU010000069.1:0-12531 GCA_964343955.1 uncultured Rhizobium sp.
ATATTAATATCAATGTGATAAAAACTAGGGTCTTCGTTCTGTTTGGCCCACCATTTTTTAAAGCTAATTCAGCTAGTTATCAGAGGCCTGACGCAGCGATAGTTCTGCAAATCGACGCTTGTCACAGTTTTGGCACAGCGGAGATGAGCCATGGCATCACTTAGGAAGCGGGGAGAGCGCTGGCAGGCCCAAGTCCGGCGCTACGGATGCCCCACTGTCTCGCGCAGTTTCCGCCTCAGGGCGGATGCTGAGCGGTGGGCCGCACAGACCGAGGCTCAGGTAGATGGCCGTGGGCTTGTGTCTGATCTCCTTCCTCTACGGACGCTCACTCTCGCCAACCTGATTGAACGCTACCGAGACTCAGTTTCAGTAATGCACCGCGGACATCTGAACGAGCTGATCATTCTCAACGCATTCCTCAGGCACTCGGTCGCCAGTACCAAGCTGCATGATCTGCGTACACATCACTTGGCAGCCTACAGGGATGAGCGGCTGAAAAAGGTCCGGCCAGCAACAATCAATAGAGAGCTTGGGCTGATCCAGCATGCTCTGGAGATCGCTCGCAGGGAGTGGTCTATCCCCCTACCCACAAATCCGGCCAAGGATGTCTCAAAGCCTTCGCCAGACAGGCCCCGTGAGCGGCGTTTAGAGCCGGAAGAGGAACAGGCTCTCATGGCAGCAATCAAGGATGCACGGAACCCTGTGCTTGGCCCACTAGTCTGTTTTGCGATTGAAACAGGAATGCGACGGGGGGAAATGCTCAATGCCAAATGGTCAGATGTAAATTTGAATCATGGGACAATAAAAATTCCGCTCACAAAAAATGGAGAGCAGAGAATTATACCCCGTTGCCCATGCGCCATATGTCCGCCCGGCTTTTCATGCGGCCCATCCTGCGTCATTCTCCGCAAAAATCACGGGGGCGGGAATGCGCAAACTCATCATGTCCGTATTGGCGATCTGTCTGAGCGTGCCGGCGCTGGCGCAATCGGTACCGGCGCCGCAAATGGTGCCCCAGCCCGGTCCGGTGACCAAAGGTCCCTATCAGCCCCAGGCGCTGTTGCCGGGCGGCATTGTCATGCCGCTCTATCCGGCAGGCTCGCCTTTCCTGAACGCCAGGCGTGTCAGCGAGGCGGAGAAATACACCATGGAGCCTCTGGTCCCTGGCCGGGTACAGCGCATCGTCAATATTCACAATCCGTCCATCGAGGTGCATCTGGCCGGCGCCAACAACACAGGCACCGCCATCATCCTGGCGCCCGGCGGCGGGCACAGCACGCTTGTGGTGGGGCTGGAGGGCACCGATCCGGTCCCCTATTTCTTCCAGTACGGCATCAACACCATCATCCTGCGCAACCGGCTGCGGAGCGACGGCTATGAGCCCAAGACCGATGGCGTCTATGACCTGCAGCAGGCGATCCGGCTGGTGCGCGCCCATGCCGCCGAATGGAAAATCGATCCGCACAAGATCGGCGCGGTGGGTTTCTCGGCGGGCGCCGAACTGACCATGGCGTCGGCGATCCAGTATCCGGAATTCGACCGCAAGAATGGCGGCGCCGATCCCTTGGCCGGCGTGTCGTCGCGGCCCGATTTCGTGGGCTCGATCTATCCCGGTCCGTCGCTGTTCACGCCGGCCTGGACAAGCAAGAACGGCGTGCCGCCCATTCCAAGGGACGCGCCGCCATCCTTCATCGCGGGTGCCGGCTGGCAGGACAAGGTGCATGCCGTCTGGGCCGATGAATATTTCTCGGCCATGCTGAATGCTGGCACCCCGAATGTGGAGATGCACATCTATGCCCGCGGCACCCATGGCAATGGGCTGCAATATCGCGATTTCACCGGCGAAGGCACCTGGCAGGACCGCTTCATCCAGTGGATGCGCGACCTGGGATTCTTCAGCAAGTCCAGCGTGGAAACCTTGGCGGCACAGGATGTTGCGGCATTCGTGAAGGCGCCGCCGCCCAAGCCCTGATGCCGCGCATGGGGGTTATGCCTATCTTTTTGACAGGATAAGGCTAAGGAAGGGCCGCGTATTCCTTCCGAAAGTTCCCCTTGAGTTTCCCTGCTACCCATCCGGCCCTGTCCCGCGCGTTGGCCGAGCGCGATTACACCATACCGACGCCGGTGCAGCGGGCGGTGCTGGAGCCGGAAGCGGAAGGCCGCGACCTGCTGGTCTCGGCCCAGACGGGTTCGGGCAAGACCATCGCGTTCGGGCTGGCCATGGCCGACACGCTGCTGGACGGCGCGCAGGCATTTGGCCCCGCGGCGGATCCGCTGGCCCTGATTATCGCCCCCACCCGCGAACTGGCGCTGCAGGTGCAGCGCGAACTGAACTGGCTCTATCACTTCGCCGGGGCGCGCATTGTCGCCTGCGTGGGCGGCATGGATCCGGGCGCGGAACGGCGCGAGCTGGCGCGCGGCGCCCATATCGTGGTGGGAACACCCGGCCGCCTGCGCGACCATATCGAGCGGCGGGCCCTGAAGCTGGGCACCCTACGCTGCGGCGTGCTGGATGAAGCCGACGAAATGCTCGATATGGGCTTTCGCGAGGACCTGGAATTCATCCTGGAAACAACGCCGCCGGATCGCCGTACGCTTCTGTTTTCCGCCACCCTGCCCAAGGCCATCGTCACCCTGGCGGCGCACTATCAGAAAGACGCGCTGCGCATCGCCACGCGGGGCGAGACATCCGGCCATGCCGATATCGAGTATCGCGCCATCCGGATCGCGGGCAACAAGATCGAGCTCGCGGTGGTCAACCTGCTGCGCTTCATTGACCCGCCCGGGGCCCTGGTCTTCTGCAACACCCGCAATGCCGTGCGCCACATGGAAGCGCAACTGACCGAACGGGGCTTTTCCTGCGTCGCCCTGTCGGGGGAATTGTCGCAAAGCGAGCGCAATCATGCCTTGCAGGCCCTGCGCGATGGCCGCGCCAGGGTCTGTGTCGCCACCGATGTGGCAGCTCGCGGCATCGATTTGCCCAGCCTCAGCCTGGTGATCCATGACGAGCTGCCCAATGACGCCCAGGTGCTGCAGCATCGCAGCGGCCGCACGGGGCGCGCCGGCAAGAAAGGAGTCAGCATTTTGCTGGTGCCGCCATCGCGGCGCCGCCGCGCGGAAGAGATGCTGGGCCGCGCCAGGGTGACGGCTGTCTGGGGCAATGCGCCCACGGCCGGCGATATCATCAAGATGGATCATGAACGCCTGCTCAACAATCCGCTG
Organism: uncultured Rhizobium sp.; assembly: GCA_964343955.1. Classification (GTDB taxonomy): domain Bacteria; phylum Pseudomonadota; class Alphaproteobacteria; order Micropepsales; family Micropepsaceae; genus Rhizomicrobium. The sequence goes on from CAYFKU010000069.1 coordinate 3,223, forward strand.
CTCGCCGAACGGGGCACGGATGACGAACTGGCGATGGCGGATGCCTTGTTGGAGACGCATAGCGCGCGCCAGCTCGCCGCTGCCTTCGTCAAGCTTTACCGCGCGGGTCTGCCGGCGCCGGAAGAGATCGAGGATGAGCCGTTCCATCCGCGCGAACAGCGTGTCCAGCGCGATCACAGGCCGCGCGAAGATCGCAAGCATCGGAACGATGGCAAGCGGCCTTATGCCGGCCAGGAACGGCAATATCCGCGCAGCCAGGAGCGCGGTGCCGGGCCGCGCGAGATGACGGGTGGCGTGTGGTTCCGGCTGAATGTCGGGCGCGAGCGCAATGCCGATCCCAAATGGCTGTTGCCGGAAATCTGCCGGCAGGGCGAGGTGACCAAGACGGACATCGGCGCCATCCGCGTGTTCGACAAGGAAACCCTGTTCCAGGTCGATCCGGCCAAGGCGCCCAAGTTCACCACCCTGGTCAGTGAACGCAAGAAGGGCGGGGTGCGTATCTCCCCGGCCCTGGACCAGAGCGGCGAAACCACCGCGCGCCCGCGCGAAGACAGTCCGCGCCAGGAACGGCCTCGCGACCCCAAGCCGCGCGAGCGGCTGGTGCGGAGTGACACGCCCGGCGATGCCCCGCCGCGCAAGCCGGGGTTCCATGACAAGAAATTCGCCGGCAAGAAAAAATTTGGCGGCGGCAATAAGAAATTCGGCGGAAAGCCTGGCGGCGGTTACAAGGGCAAAAATCCCAGGCCGCCCCAGGCTTGAGCCGATAGCGCAAGCGCCCAATAAAAAAGGCGGCGCATGCGCGCCGCCTTTTCCGTGTCCGAAGGATATCGGATCAGTTGTGCTCGATCCGATGCACCTTGGCGAGCACCGAGTCGGCCATGAAGATCAACTTCTGGTCGTTGGATACGGCCATGTAATGGCCTTCGCCCACGTCATGGGAATCGCGATTGTCGCCATGCTTGCCGAACCAGCCCAACACCTTGCCGTCCCAGCCCATCTTCAAGACCATGCCGTGGCGGCCGGTTGACAGCCAGAGCTGGCCGGTCTTGTCGACAAACAGGCCGCAGGTCAGGGCGCCCACCTGAATCTCGCTCTTGGGCTTCAGGTCCTTGTCATAGACGACGATCTTGGTCGAGGCGCGATCGGTCACCCAGACATCGCCATTGGGCGCCACCGCGACGGAATGAATGACCGGCAACTGGCCATCGGTATGGGCCAGGCTGGCACTGGCCAGATATTTGCCGTCCTTGTCGAATTTCATGACCCGCGGATCGCTGCCCGGGATCACGGGCGGATGCACCTTCACACCGCGCGCGTTACGCGTGGCGGGAAGATCATAGGTGGCGCAAAAGGTGCAGTCGGCGGGCGGCGAGGTGCCGCCATGGCTCTGCACGACATAGAAATTGTCATCCTTGTCCCAGGCGATGTCGAGCGGCTGGTTGAACATGCCGTTCCACTTGGCATCGTCCCACTTGGCATTCTCGCCACGGGTGCCGAATACCTTGATCACATCGCCATTGGGATTGAGCTTGAAGATCACATTCAGGAAGCTGTCGCTCACCCAGATATTGCCATGGCGATCGACGCGCAGGGCGTGCGGGTTCATGGCGATGTTGGGATTGAAGACCCTGAGCTGCTTGGTGCCCGTGGGATCGAATTCCACCATCATGATGGCGGGGTTGCGGTTGAAGACCAGCAGATTGCCATTGGGGCGCACGGCGACCGCCGCGACATTGCCGAACTGTTCGCCATTGGCGCCCGTGATCTGGGTGCCGAAGTGATAGGGCAGTTGCGGTGCATCTGGCTGCTTATAGGGCGGCTCGGGCTGTTGCGGCAGGAAGGCCTGGGCCAGGGCGGCGGTCGAAAAGAGCAATGATGCTCCGAGCAATCTGGTGAAATATTTCATCGTTCAGTTCCCCTCGTTGATTTGGTGACGGGCAATGCCCATTCAGTAGCGGGCAATACCCTTTGACTTCCACACGCCCCGCATCTCGGGCGACAGCGCGAACTGGATGAAGGCGGCGGCATTTTTCCTGTCGGCACTGCGCGCCGAAATGCCGGTCGCCATGTCCATATGCATGCCCAGTTCGGCGGGCAGCTCGCCCACCAGATAGGGATTGCCGGTCTCGGTATTGGCGGGATTGTGCGGGTCGTGGATCAGGCCCAGGCCCATGGCATTGGCATCACCTTCGCCGCGCTTCAGCGCCGGCTCGGCGTCGCCCTTCACGGGCACGCCGTGGATTCCGGCAAAGTCCGGCCGCTTCAGCAGCCGGTCGCTCATGCCGGCCTGCATGCTGCCGGACACCGGATCGGAATAAAACACCGCCGAAGCGCTCTTCATCGCCGCGATCAGCTTCGCCACGCTGGTGATGTCGGGGCGGGGTGCCTCCGGCTTCTTGAACAGGCCGATCTCGGCCCGGCCCAGCGGGGTGAAATCGCTGGCGGCGTTCGACAGGACCATGGTGCCCATAAGGTCCATGGGCAGCATCACCACATCGGCGGCGGGGGTCCCAAAGCGGATATCGTTCATGATCTCGCCCATGCCCGACACCTGGATGGTCACTTTGACCCCGGTCTTCTTCTCGAAGGCGGCGGATACTTCGCGCAGGCCGGAATTTGAGATGACGCCAGGGCTGATGACACGGATTTCCGCGGCCTGGGCAGGCGCAGCCAGTGCAAGAGCGGCGGCGGCGCAGAACAAGGCGGCAGACAGGATCGGACGCATTTCCCCAGGGGACCTTTCTGGTCTTCTGGCGGGGAGCAAACGCCCGTTTCCGCCGCTTGGCAAGCGGCGCCCAGCTATGGGTTCAGGGGGCCGCCTTGACCTCGGCCGGGCTGTCGCCCAGATCCGCCACGGTCGCTTCCCAGGGGAAAGACAGGGTCGGGTCATTGGCAAAGCGCTGCATCCGGATTGTAAGTCTTGCGCCGGCGCCGGGCGCCAGCCGCACCGGAAAGCTGGAACCTTTCACGGCCATGCTGGTCTTGCCATCCGAAACCGAAACGATCTGATGCTCGCCATAGGCGCCGCCCTGCACGATCACGCTGCGGGCCATGCTGGGATTGATGTTCACCAGGGTCAAAGTCAGGCTGTCGGGCCCCCAGCTATCGACCAGCGCCGCCACATCCGGCGGCATGCCGGCCCGGCGGCGGACCGGATCGAAATAGCGGAGGCGGCTGAAGAGCAGCGTACCGCCCTGGTTGGGCGATGAGCGGGCCCAGCTTCCATGCTGCAGGTAAAGCCCGCCTTCCATAAGCTGGGTCAGCGCCGCGACCGCGGCCGGATTTAATTCCAGGGCCGAGTCGGCCAGCCGCATGTCGGCAGAGGTGGTATCGGCATCCACCTGGGCCATGCGGGTGCGGATGCGGGCAAGGCCGGCACGCAGCGCCTTGACCGGATAGCCGGGATTCCTGCCCTCCAGGAAAGCGTACCATTCGGTTTCCTCGCAGCGGGCGCGGTCCGACGGCTTCATCGACAGGGCATAGATTTCCAGGAAGTTCAGATTGTAGTTGCCGGGCTTGAAACTGTAGAAGCCCTGCGCGCCATACATGGTGGGCGCCGATTTCTTGCCGTCGATCACCTTGGAGGCGGCATCGAACTTGTCGGCGGTCTTGCGCCAGACATCCAGATATTTGTCGTCGCCCCTGGACAGAAGATAGGCGTTCATGAAGCCGGTGAAACACCATGGAACGCGATTGCGGTCGGCCGGCTTGCCGGTCATCGGCACGATGGGCGAGAAGCCCCAGCCATAGGCGCTGCCCCACCACTGGTCCTTGGGCCCGCCGACCTTGCCGTCCACGCCTACCTTGGAGGGAATGATGCCGCCATTGTCACGCGCGCGCTGCGCCCAGGCATCGGCATAACCCAGCACCCAGCTTTTGTATTTGGGTTGATGCGTCAGCATATAGGCGTTGGTGGCAAGCTGGGTCGAGGCCATGTTCAGCGGCTGGTCGCCCACCACATCCTCATAGCCCACGAAATGCTGAAGCATCATCTTGTAGTCGTCCTCGCCATGGCCGAGCGAGGGGAAGCGGTTCTTCACGTCGATGGGATCGCCGGTCCAGTCCAGCGGCGTGGCGTCACGCAGCATGGGACCCCTGGAGCCGTTCATCATCGAACGGATCAGCCTGAGTTTGGGATCGTAATTGGGCGCGCCGGGATCCTCGTCCATGTAGAAGCCGGCAAAGCGCTGGACGCGCTCCCTGTAACGGCGGTCATAGGGCGCGCCCAGCGGCATCAGGTTGAAGACGGTGAGGCCCTCGCCATTGTGCTGCCAGTCGAACTGACTGGGAAATTCCTTGTAATACATGCCGTTCCTGGCGATCGGCACGTCGGTGGTTTTTTCGGCGGAATATTGCCGGACATGGCCTTCATAGGCCCTGCTGTACATCTCGCGGATGATGTCATCGCCGCCCAGGGCGTAGAGATGCGGCCAGTCATTGACATTCTCGATTGCGTCGTCAGGGCCGTCATCGCCGCCGAAACGTGGTGTCGTCTCCAGATAGCCGGTCGCCTGGTTGAAATAGCGGCGAAAGAATTTCACGCAGGCCGCGCTATGCTGGCGCAGCAATTCACGTTCCAGCAGCGCCCATTCCGGCGGATCCATCGGGGTGGCGATGGACAAGGCGCCTTGCGCCAGGCCGGCATCGGGCAGAAGCGATGCCGCGGTGGCGGCAGCGGTGCCCAGCAGGAAGGAGCGGCGGCTGTTATGCATGATACTCTCCGGACTCAGGGATTGAGCGATGCGAGATAGGCAGCGATGTCGATCCGCATATCGTCGTTCATGTGCGCCACTTCCGGCTTCATCATGGCGGCATTGGCGCCATTGCGGGTGCCGGCCTTGAAGTCATAAAGCTGGCGCACGATCTGGCTGGGCGAGCGGCCGGCAAGCGCCGGCACGGCGCCATTGCCTTTATATTCCGGGCCATGACAGGCGGCGCATGGGAAGGCGCTGGCGCCTGACTCGACAAGCTTCTTTCCCCGCGCAACCGAACCCTTGGGCACATAGGCGATGAAGCCCGATTTGGAATCGCGCCATTCCGTGCGCTCCAGATTTTCCGGAACTTCCAGGATGCGCTTGCCGATCGGCTCCCTGGTGCTGGAGATCACCCGCAGCATGTTGCGGTCGCCTACCGCAATCTTCGGCACCATGTCGGTTTCCACCACCCGGATCCATTTCTGGTATTTCAGCCTGGAGAAATAGTCGGCTGCGATCTTCACTTCGGCATCGTTGGAGGCTTTGGCCACCGCCATCATGGCGTTGATCGAACCCATCTTGTCGCTGGAGGATTTGCGCGCGCCCGAACGCATGTCGGCGACCTGTTGCACGATATAGGCGGCGGGCTGTCCGGCGACCGAGGCATTCTCCGGCCGGCCCTGGCCATTGGGAAGATGGCAATAGCCACAGGCAAACACATTCGGCTTGCGGCCATTGGCGACGATATCCGGCATCTTGGGATGACTGGCCGGGTACCAGTCCGGGGCATGGAAACGATCGTTCACCTGCGCCCTGGTGAATGTGACCTTGCTGCCGGGCAGGCGCCCGACCGCGGCCGGATCGGGCGCGGGGAATTTCTGGTCGGTGACCGGATAGGCCCACCAGGGCAGGGCAGATTTTTGCGCAACCGCGACGCCTGCCGCCAGCAGCGTGGCGAGGGGGAGGCACAGGCCCAGAAAAACAAAGCTTTTGCGCATGGTATCGTTGGTCCCCCGCTCGTCTCTTGCGGGCTGGAGTGGCGCATGAAAGCCACGGAAAATCAATCTTCCGCGGGTCTTGATGCATGCATCCCGAAAATCTGCATCCATGCCGCCGCTATCCCGATCTGAAGCCGGCAGACCGCCTTCTGGATGACGTTTGGTGTCGTCCAATCCTCACGTCGGAAAGGATAAAATGTCCGGCCGGGCGCTCACAAGCCGGCGAAGCGGCCGCAAAAAAGCCCGCCTCGAAAGAGGCGGGCTTTATCCTTGTGTGAAGTTCTTACTTCGGAATCAGCTGCTCATTGACGGGTGTGCGCGGGGGAGTGCCTGTGTCGATAACCAGGGTCACGGCCAGATGGACCGGCTGGCTGCCAGGCTGCGGCCGGCAATCATGCGGCACTGCGCGCGGGATCAGGAAGCTTTCACCGGCCTTGACCGTCTTCATGGGCAGGCCCTTCAGGTAACATTCAAAGGTGCCGGAGGTGACCTGTGTCATCTCCACGCCGAAATGCATGTGCGGCGAGGTGCTCTCTCCATCCTTCAGATCGCGGGTGGTGATGATCACGGTCTGCGGCTTTGAGCCCGCCGGGACGTCATAGTTCTGTGTGTTTGTGCCTTGCTGCACGGCCAACTGGCCGCCGGACTGGGCGAAGGCCGCGGTGGATGCCAGGACAATGGCCGCGCTTATGAATAGTCTTTTCATTGGAATTTCCTCCCCAAAATCGGTTGGCAGCTTCGCTTTTTGGGCGGCGGCTGGCAAGCGGGCACAGGTAACCGGCCGCACCTGTTGCCGCGGCTGAGATTTCCGAATCCCTATTTTCTTGCCTTTGTTCGTGCGCGTCCGCACCGGGCGGCGTTTGTCTTGGGGCTGGTCCGTGTCAGCGTTCGCCGCAGTCGCAGCATACCGCGGGCAGGCCTTTAACCCGGAACCTCTTCTCACCCATGGCGTTGAGCGTTGGTCGAAGCCTTCTCCGCGCCGGGCCGGCGCGGATTTGGCCTCAGGCTGATCAAGCAAGGCCAGGCCTGGGAAATTTCCGGTGGGGCGGCGGTAGAGTTCAGGCGCGGCGTCCTTGTCTGCAAACGGGATATGAAGTTGTGAGCCTTGTGATCAGCGAAGGACATGCGCCATGAGCAAACCGCGCGTTCTGATCGTCGAGGACGAGACCGTCCTGGCCCTGTTCATGAAGGATATCATGGCCGAGTCCGGCTATGAGGTTGCTGGTGTGGTCGGCCATCTGGAAGAGGCGATGACCCGCGATTGCGATTATGATTTGGCGGTGCTCGATGTGCATCTCAACGGCCGCCCGGTATTCGATTTCGCCGACACATTGGCGGCCCAGGGCGTGCCCTTCCTATTTGTCACCGGTTATGGCGAGCGCGGCATTCCGGACCGGCATCGCGGCCGCCCGGTGCTGCAAAAGCCCTTCCAGCCGGACGACCTGAAACGGGCTCTGGATGAGTGCCGGGCTGCCCGCGCCGCCTGAACCGCGGCCATTCGCCGAAAGATTTCCCGGCTTTTGCCGATAAAAAGCAGGAAATTGGCTCTCGTCTGCGTATATTTCTATTGTTATCAATAGTTTATGCCTGATCTGCTCTAGCGTCTGGGTGTCAGCCGGTAAAGCTGGACGCAATTTTATTTCTTGATGGCCTGAAATCGAAAGCAGATTGTCCCGGATCGGCACCTTTCGCCTCCCTTTCCGTACGAATGTTAGCCGGGCTCTGTGACCGGAAAGACGCAGGAAAAGCCTTGTTTTCCTTGGACCGGAACCGTCCAGGCTGGTATTTTCTTCCACAATAGAAGAGGGGCTCCCGCAAGGGGTTCGGTCATGGGTAAGGTCGCTCGCGCTGCGGTGATTGCCGTGGGGTTTGCCGCCGTTTCGGTGGCGGCCTTGGGCGCGCGCGCGGCTGATCTCAGCCCCAGTCTCCAGTCTTTCAGCACGGCCAAGGTGATCTCCGCCTATGAACTGTCCGCGTCCGGCATTGCCGGCGGCGATGTTCAGACCAGCGTTGCCACCATGCTGACGGGCAGCCCGACCGGCCTGAGCGCGCCTTCCTTCGCGTCCAGCATGCTGCTGGGGCCGAATCTGGCACTGGACAGCGGGCGCGGCCTGGATCTGGCCAATCGTTTCACGGGTCGGGAACAACCTTTGTCGGCGGTCACCGCGCCGTATCTGGCGCTGGCCAATGGTGCCCGTTACAGCGGCCTGACATTCGCGCCGTCGGAAAAGTTGCGCGTGCGCGCGGGCGTGGCAGTCTCGAGCGACAGGCTGGACCGGTTCCGGTTCGACGCCGGTGCACCGACGGGCCCGTTGGCGCTCACCTATGACGCCAGCCAGAGCCAGTCGCTGCTGGGCGGTATATCCTTCGATCCTTCGCGCGGTCTGGGCTTTGACCTGTCCGCGATCACCAACCAGCGCTCCGGCGTGCCGCTCGGCTTTGGCAATGCCGCCGGCATTGCGCCGCGTTCCAGCAGCCAGGCGCTGACCGTGGCGGGGCACGTGAATATCGGCCGGGGCTGGGTCACCACCGCCTCTTTCAGCGAGGGGATGACGCAGCTCGATCAGCGTATCGGGCCGCCCACCAATCTGCATGAACAGTCCTTCGCCTTCGCGATCGCCAAGCATGGCCTGTTCGGCGATGACGCGCTGGCTTTGACCTTCTCGCGGCCGGCGCCCAGCCTTGCCGGCAGCCTGGCCGGCCTTTCCGCCTCCAAAGATCTGCCGCTGATCGTGGCGCAAGGCTCGCCCGGCTTGCGTCCGGGCGTGCGCGCCACCGAAAATGATTTCCAGCTTGGCTATGTGACCAACTTCATGGATGGCGCGGTGGCGCTGCAGACCAACGCCGCCTATCAGACCAATTTCCAGGGTCAGCCGGGCGCGACCAGCGTTTCGCTGCTGAGCCGCGCCAAGATCAAGTTCTGATCCCGTCCCGGCCAGGGCTTGCACACTTCCATAACCCGCCGCTGCTGGGCTAAAACCCGCGCGACTTCCACGCACCTGTAAAGGAACCCAGCATGGCCGGGCCGCAGTTCGTCTATTACATGAAGGACCTGTCCAAGACCTATCCGGGCGGCAAGCAGGTCCTGAAGAACATCTATCTGTCCTTCTATCCAGGCGCCAAGATCGGCATCGTGGGCGTCAACGGCGCCGGCAAGTCCACCCTGATGAAGATCATGGCGGGCCTGGACAAGGAATTTACCGGCGAGGCCTGGGCCGCCGACGGTATTCGCACCGGCTATCTGTCGCAGGAACCGCAGCTGGATCCCGACAAGGATGTGCGCGGCAATGTGATGGAAGGCGTCGCCAAGAAACAGGCGCTGGTGGACCGCTACAATGAGATCGCGGCCAACTACTCCGACGAGGTCGCCGATGAGATGGCCCGGCTGCAGGACGAGATCGAGGCGCAAGGTCTCTGGGACCTGGACGCCAAGGTGGACCAGGCGATGGATGCGCTGCGCTGTCCCGACGGCGATGCCCGGGTGGAAACCCTGTCAGGCGGCGAACGCCGCCGCGTGGCGCTTTGCAAGCTGCTGCTGGATGCACCCGACATCCTGCTGCTGGACGAGCCGTCCAACCATCTGGACGCGGAATCGGTGGAATGGCTGGAACATACGC
>CAYFKU010000070.1:0-5944 GCA_964343955.1 uncultured Rhizobium sp.
AGCTTGGCCGCGATCTTGGCGATGGGAAAGCCGGTGGCCTTGGAGGCCAGCGCCGACGACCGCGACACGCGCGGGTTCATCTCGATCACCACCATGCGCCCGTCGGCGGGGTTCACGGCGAACTGGACGTTGGAGCCGCCGGTCTCCACCCCGATCTTGCGCAGCACGGCGATCGAGGCCGAGCGCATGCGCTGATATTCCTTGTCGGTGAGGGTCAGGGCAGGGGCGATGGTGATGGAATCGCCGGTATGCACGCCCATGGCGTCGATATTCTCGATCGAGCAGATGATGATGGCGTTGTCGGCCTTGTCGCGCACCACCTCCATCTCGAATTCCTTCCAGCCCAGCACCGACTCTTCGATCAGCACTTCGTTGGTCGGGCTGGCCTCCATGCCGGATTCGACGATGGCGAAGAATTCCTCGCGGTTATAGGCGATACCGCCGCCGGTGCCGCCCATGGTGAAGCTGGGACGGATAACGGTGGGCAGGCCCACCTGGTCCAGCGCCGCCAGCGCCTTGGAGAAGGTCTCCGGCGCCAGTTCCATCACGGGGGCATTGTTGCCGTCGAACAGCGGCTGGCCGTTGGAATCCTTCTTGTGCCGTAACTGGCCCTTGAGGGTGATGCCCTTGGGCACATCCAGGCCGATCTTGCCCATAGCCTGCTTGAAGCGCTCGCGGTCCTCGGCCTTGTCGATGGCGTCGGCGGTGGCGCCGATCAGCTCGACATTGTGGCGCTCCAAAGCGCCCATCTTGCGCAGGGAGAGCGCGGTGTTGAGGGCGGTCTGCCCGCCCATGGTCGGCAGCAGGGCGAAGACCTTGCCGGGCGGCACATTGGGCCGCTCCCGGGCGATGATCTTCTCGACGAATTCGGGGGTGATCGGCTCGATATAGGTGGCGTCCGCCAGGCCCGGATCGGTCATGATGGTGGCGGGGTTCGAGTTCACCAGCACCACCCGATAGCCTTCCTCGCGCAGGGCCTTGCAGGCCTGGGCGCCGGAATAGTCGAACTCGCAGGCCTGGCCGATGACGATAGGGCCCGCGCCGATGATCAGGACGGTATGGATATCGGTGCGTTTGGGCATGGTGTGGCTTCTTCGGTCGCGCGCGAACCGGCCACGCTTTTGAGGGCGTAGGGGGCCGGCCAAGTTGCAGGTTAAGGGGACCGTCTAGATGGTCAGGCCGGGCGGCGCAACCCCGGAATCGGGGGGCCGGCTCAGCTTTTCCAGCGCAGGACGCGTTCCTGCACAGGATTGACGAATTCCTTGCCCTTTTCGGTCGATTCGGCCCAGGCCTTCTTGACCCGGTGGTACCAGATGGCGGGCTGGTCGGCGTCCTGGATCAGCATCAGACTGGGGTTGAACTTCAGCCCCTCGCGCTGCAGTTCCACGATCTTGCGGTCGTCGGCGATGAAGGTGCGCCCCAGCAGCCAGAACAGGGGATAGATGAAATTCACCCAGCCGGGCCACCAGAAGACCTGGATGACATCGGTGTTATCCGCGTCGCGCGGGGTGCAGACCGTCAGCCCGATCACCTTGAAGGTCTTGCCGAACAGCCGGCCCTGCACGGTCTCGAAGCGGGTGGATGGCAGTTCGAAGGTGATCTCGGTGGTGACGTCGCCCAGAAGGCTATAGGCCGGCTTGGACGGCTTGTGCGCCGTCATCACAAAGCCGGTGGGCAGCGGCGCATAGTGTTTTTCCTTCAGCCGGGCCTCGCGCTTCCACCACCAATGGTCATGCACATAGGCGGCATGCGCGGGGTCCATCAGCCCGATCACGGCATGATCGATGCCGCAACTAAAACGCTGCGTCTCAGTCCAGCGCATGGGCGCGTTGCTTTGCACCCTGGGCGGCTCCGTGCTGGGTGGCGTGCCGGCTTTGGCCGCGACATAGACCCAGATCAGGCCATCCTGCTCGCGCACGGGATAACTCCGCACACGGATTTTCTCCGGCTCCAGCGGCTCATGGCCGGTCAGCGAGGGGATGGCGCCGCAGACGCCGTCCGTGCGGAAGCGCCAGCCGTGATAGGGGCATTCCACGGTCTCTTCCGCGCCGTCCTTGCAGACGATGCGTCCGGCCGACAGCGGCACACCGCGATGGGGACAGATGTCGCGCATGGCGAACAGCTCGCCGGACTTGAGGCGGCCCAGCAGCACCGGTTCGCCCAGCAGCATTTCCCGGCGCATCTGGCCGCTCCCAAGGCTCGATGCCAGCGCCGGCATGTACCAGAGATCGCGCAGGAAGGGGTCTTTCTCCGCCCCCAGCGCCATTGCCACAGTTTCGCCCGTCATTTGTGGGAACTGCTTAGAGAAATCGGCTTTTACCCGCAAGGACAGGGCGGCAGGCCGCTTTACCTGCCGCGGCGGTCCGCTAGGCTTTATCCGTGAAAAAAATCGCCAAGACCCTTGTCGATGCCAAAATCCTGGACCGCGCCCTGGCCGTCGGGGTGCTGTGCGAAGTCGGTTTTGTGGTCGCCGGGCATTATCGCCCGGAACTGGTCCGGCATTTCGGCCTGTTCGCCTGCATGATGATCGCCGGCACCGCCGCGCTGCTCTATGCCCGGGACCTGGCCCGCGGCTATGTGATGGGCGCGCTGGGCGGGCTTGTCATAGGGGCGGCCTGCGGCCTGGCAGCCGTGGGCACCGCCAGCCTGCTGGGCGACCATCCCGACCAGTTTCTGCCTTGGGGCGTGATGGTGCTGGCGCTGGTCGGGGCCATTGGCGGACTCTTCGGGCAGTATGCGGCCTGGATCCGGGAATTCATCGCTACCCTGAAGCATTAGCCCCCCAGCCCCCTCCGGGCTTCGCAGAGGTAATCTGCGCGCTCGCAAAAGGCTTTCGCGCCGCACCCTGATTCGAATGGTGGGGTTTGATTATTTGGGGGGAGATGTCGGTTGGCGCGGCGCCGACCCGGAAAGGGGCTGGGGGGCTTGTTAATCCGAAGCGGCTCACAGCCAACCGACAATGGAAGGATCGCCTCCGATGGTGGCACGCAAATGGTTCAATCATGACCATTTCGAGGCAATGAATGACATTTTGGACAGGATGGCGGAGCGCAAAGCCTTGCGGAGCCAGGGTTTGGGCTCCATCATTTGTGCCGGATGGCGGAAGAACCCATATCGTTGCATCGCGTGGCGGAAACCGCTGCCGCGCGACCCGTTCCAAACTTTCCCCAGGTCGTATTCGATCGGCTCGAACTGGGCAGGATATTGGCGGTTTATGGCCGCATGGTCGCGGCCGGTGAATGGCGCGATTACGCCCTGGATTTCCTGGACGATGTGGCGGTCTTTTCCATTTTCCGCCATGCCAGCGAGATGCCGCTCTATCGCGTGGAAAAGCGTCCCAAGCTGCGCGCGCGCCAGGGTCAGTACAGCGTGATCGCGGCCGGCGGCATGGTTCTCAAGCGCGGGCATGACCTGGCCCAGGTGCTGAAGGTCTTTGACAAGAAGCTTCTGAAACTGGCGAAATAGCCGATCAGAAATTCTTGTAAACGATGTCCGGCGCCGGTGTCGCCGTGAGGGAAACCATGGCGATGGTGATCAGCACCAGGGCGGTGCCCCAGGCGGTCCGCAGATAGCGGGACAGCAGGACAGGCTGGCCGTCCGCCTGAATGTGCAGGGCGCCCGCCCGCAATCTTTCCCAGGCCTCCAGGACCAGGGCGGCACAGACCCATATCAACGCCGCGACGGCCGCAGATCCTCCCCAACCCAGCCTGCCGCAAAGGTCTGTGATCTGGGGCCAGGTCGCCCAGAAGCAAACGAGGCTGACATTGAAATAGGCGAAGGTCAGGCCCCGAGCCGCCGCCTGATAGGCCCAGTGCGACGACAGGCTGCGATAGGATTTGCGGCCAAGCCGTTTGATCATCCAGACCTGATACAGCTTGTTTCCGGCGACACCCACGCCCAGCAGCAGGCCGTAGAGCACAAAAACCAGGTCTGTCCGTGCCACAAACCGATCAGGAAGAAGGTCACCAGGCCGGCGTGACGCGGATAGCACTACTGGGCGCGTCCACCGCGGAGGGCTTCAAGGTCGCCTATCAGGATGGCTTGGCGCCCCGGGCTTCGGGCCGCTCCAGCAATATCTCAGGGTGGAAGAGGCGCTGGCGCTGCAACCTAATATGGTGATGCTGGTGCTGACGCCCTATGAGCTGGTTGACCCGATCGATCCGGTCCTGTTCGCCAACCGGGATCATCCCGAGCGCATTCGGCGCAGCAAGGCGGCGAAAGCCGCAAAGGGCGGCGCCAACAAGAATGAATGGCTGGCCCGGGCCTCGGCCCTGGCATCCAACAGCCGCGCGGCTTTGGCCGCGCAATATTTCCTGTTTCAGGATCGGCAGCAGTATACCAAATTGTTCCTGATGCACGGCGACAAGGCCGATTACCTGCGCGTTCCCTTCACCCCCGCCTGGGAGAAAAGACTGCAGACCCTGGATGTTTTGTTGGGCGGAATGGCGGATCGTATTCATGCCGCGGGATTGCCCTTTGTGTTGGTGCTGACCCCGCAACGGATCCAGGCGGCCCTTTCGGATGCCGGAATGCGTCCTGCGGGTGTGGACCCGGAGGCGCTGGGCAAGCGCCTGGGCCAGATTGCGAAAGCCAATGGCATCCTGTTCATCGATACCTATGGAAATTTCCGCAAGCAGGATGCGCCGGAAAAGCTCTTCTATCCCGTCGATGGCCATATGACGCCTGGCGGGCATGCGCTTGTTGCAAGGGCCATGACGGCCGCACTCAAGGCGCCGGGCGCGCCCTTGCACGATCTCTGTGACGTGGGCCCTCGCTAGGCACATAAAGAAAAACACCCCCGGATCGTTCGATCCGGGGGTGTCTGGGTCCAGCCTGTCCTGCGCTTAACGGCGGTTGCCCAGGAAGCGCAGCAGGAAGAGGAAGATGTTCAGGAAGTCGAGGTAGAGCGCCAGGGCGCCCATGATGGCCGCCTTGCCGGCCACCGCGGCATCGCCGCCCACCGCGTAATAGGTATTCTTGATCTTCTGGGTATCCCAGGCGGTCAGGCCCGTGAAGATCAGAACGCCCAGCACGCTGACCACGAAGTTGATCGCCGGCGACTTGAAGAAGAAGTTCGCCAGGCTGGCCAGCAGGATGCCGATCAGGCCCATGAACAGGAAGTTGCCGAAACCGGTCAGGTCCCGCTTGGTGGTGTAGCCGTAGAGGCTCATCGCGCCGAAGGTGGCGGCGGTGACGAAGAAGGTCATCGCCACGCTGGCGCCCGTATAGACGATCAGGATGGACGCCAGCGAAGCGCCGGTCAGGGCCGCATAGGTCCAGAAGGTCGCCTGGGCCGCAGCCTGGCTCATCTGCATGATGCGGAAGGAGAGGAAGAAGACCATCGCCAGCGGCGCCAGCATCACCACCCAGCCCAGGATGGTGGGCGACAGAGCCACGCCATTGGCGGTCAGGGTCTCTTGATAGAACGCGTTCAGCAGCGCCGGCGTATTGGCGACCACATAGGCAACCAGGCCGGTCAGCGCCAGGGCGCCGGTCATGTAGTTATAGACCCGCAGCATGTGCGCGCGCAGGCCGGTATCCATCGTGTCGGCGATCGTCGCCGGGCCACGCATAAGTCGATTGTCGAAGTCAGCCATGTGGTTACTCCTTTGACCTGATTATATCGCGGGTCCTTGTGGCCGTATCAAGGCCGGGGGAACCGGATTTTCGTGAAGGATTAACAACGCTTAAGCTCCCCGCAGCAGGCGGGCCGGGCGGCTCCGGAGGGCCCCGATGGCTCCCAAAAGGCCGAATATCAGGGTCGCGCCCCCGCCGCCCGCCACCGTCACAATGACCGCGCGCCCGTCAAAGGCAAGGGGCACATCCAGAATGAAAGTCGCCGCCGCCCAGGCGGCGAGGCTGCCGGCGGCCAGCGCGATCAGGCCCGTTGCCGCGCCCAGAAGCCCATATTCGATGGCATAGACAAGGGCGATTCGGGCGCGGG
>CAYFKU010000070.1:5954-12471 GCA_964343955.1 uncultured Rhizobium sp.
GGGTGGCGTCATAGAGCCGCGCGCGGCTTCCGGCTGCGATGGCGCCGGCCAGAACCAGCAAGCCGGCCAATATTGTGACCAGGCTGGCGGCGCTGACCCCTTCAGCCACCGAGGTCAGCAGGGCCTGGACCTGCTGGATGGCGTCTTTCACCCGGATGGTGGAGATGTTGGGAAAGCGGCTGGTCACCGCCATGTACATCGCGTTTTCCTGATCGGCCGTCACCCGGATGGTGGCAAGGAAGGCGTGGGGCGCCTTGTCGATCAGGCCTGGCGACAGGACCAGAACGAAATTCTGTCCGCCGGTGGTGAAATCCACCTTTCGCAGGCTGGCGATTTTGCCCTCGAAGCTGCGGCCCAGCACGTTGAGGGTCATGCTGTCGCCGATTTTCAGTCCCGTGCCTTCAGCGATGGACTGATCCAGGCTGATCAGGGTGGGACCGCGATAGTCCGGCGCCCACCATTGACCCTTGGTGATGACCGTGCCGGGCGGCGGGGTCGCCGCATAGGTAATGCCGCGGTCGCCATTGATGGCCCATTTGGCCCCGGGTGCGACGGTGGCCTGGTCCGAAGGCACGCCATTGAGGGCGATGATGCGTCCCCGGATCATGGGGGTGCGCTGGTAATCGCTCGCGCCGGAAAAGCCGGTAACCGTCTTGTCGAAAGCCGCCACGTCACCGGGCTGGATATCGACAAAGAAAAAGCTGGGCGCGCGGGCGGGCAGGGCGCCGGTCACCTGCGCATTGATGGTGGCATTCACCAGGGTGACGGTGGCCAGCAATGTCAGGCCCAGGCCCAGGGCGGTGATGATGCCGCCGGTGGCCGCGCCCGGCCGCACCATATTGGCCAGGGCCAGGCGCATCAGGGGCGAGCGGGCGCGGGGCAGCTTGCGGATCAGGCGGCGTACGCCTTCGGCCAGAAGGCGCAGCAGTGCCAGCACCCCGACCGCACCGGCCAGGAATTCGGCAGCGAAGAGGGGATTGGGTGCGACAGCCAAAGTAAGCGCCGCGATGCCGATAGCGGCGGCGCCCGCAACGGCAAGGTAAAAATTCTGACCTTCCGCCCTGGCGGGCGCCACCGTGTCGCGAAACAGGCTTGCCGGCGGCACGGCGCGGGCGCGCGACAGCGGCGGTGTGGCAAAGGCAATGGCCGACAGCAGGCCGAAGGCCAGCGCCAGCAGGATGGGAATGGGATAGAAGCCGAAGCTGGGCGGCACCGGCAGGGCGTCGCCATAAAGCCAGACCGCGGCGAAGGGCAGCATCGCGCCCAGCGCGGCGCCGATCACGGTGGCCGCCAGCGCCACCGCCATCACCTGCAGGAAGAAAACCAGAAAGACGAAACTGCCGGATGCGCCCAGGCTCTTGAGAATGGCGATATCGGCCCGCTTCCTGTCCAGGAAGGCCAGGATCGCCTGGGCCGCGCCCACGCCCGCCACGCCCAGCGCGACAAGCCCGACCAGGGTCAGGAACATGGTGAGTTGTTCGACAAAGCGCTTGATGCCGGGCGCGGCATCGCCGCGGTCGCGGATATTCCAGCCGGCATCCGGAAACGTCTTCTCGGCGCGATCGCGGAAGTGCGCGATGGCGCCGCGCGCCTGGACCGGATCGTCCGGTGCGCCGTTCAGCGCCACGCGATAGGAATAGTCCACCAGGCTTTCCGGCGAGACCAGGCCGGTGGCGGGCAGGCCTTTCGCGGAAATCAGCAAGCGGGGACCCAGCGAAAAGCCCGTGGAGATCCGGTCGGGCTCCTTGTCGAGCGCACCCATGACACGAAAGGTGGCATTGCCAAGCTTGATCAGGTCGCCGCGTTTGACACGCAGGCGGTCCAGCAAGGTCTGTTCGGCCACCGCGCCGCAGATGCCGTCTTCCTCGCAGGCGATGGCGTCGGACAGGCTCTGGACCGGGGTGAAGGCGGGCTGGCCGAAAAGGGGCCAGCGCGCATCCACCGCTTTCAGTTCGACCAGTTGGCGGTTCTGGTTGTCGCGGGCATAAGCCATCGCCCGCATGGAAATGGTTTCCGATACGGTGCCCTGCTCTTCGAGCCATCGCCGTTCGCGCTCGCCGGCGGGGCGGTGCACCAGGCGCACCGACACATCGCCGCCCAGGAAAATGCGGCCCTGGTCCTGCAATCCGGCCAGGAAGGAATCGCTGAGCGATTCAACCCCCGCGATCGAGGCCGCGCCCAGCATCAGGCACAGAAAGAAGATGCGAAAACCCGCAAAGCCGCCACGCAGTTCGCGCCGCGCCAGCCGCAGGGCAAGGCCCAAGTTCAGGCCAAGATCAGGCACGGGCGATCTTCCCATCCGCCATGCGCAACACGCGCTGGCAGCGGCGGGCCAGGCCTTCCTCGTGGGTCACCAGGAAGAGGGTCGAGCCGCGCTCGGCATTCAGCGCGAAAATCAGATCCGCGATGCCGGCGCCGGTGCCGCTGTCCAGGTTGCCGGTCGGCTCATCGGCGAACAGGATCTGGGGATGCGGCGCCAGCGCCCGCGCCAGCGCCACGCGCTGCTGCTCGCCGCCCGAAAGCTGGCCGGGATAATGATCGGTGCGCAGGATCAACCCGACATTGCGCAGTTCCTTTTCCGCGCGGTCGAAGGCATCCGGCACGCCCATCAGTTCCAGCGGTACCGCGACATTCTCCAGCGCCGTCATGGTCGGAATCAGATGGAAGCTCTGGAACACGATCCCCACCCGGCCCAGCCGGAAGCGGGCCAGGGCATCCTCGCCCATGCGGGTGATGTCGGTGCCGGCGACGATGACCTGGCCGGATGTGGCCTTTTCCAGACCCGCGGCCACCATCAGAAGTGAGGATTTGCCGGAGCCGGATGGGCCGGTCAGGGCCACGGTCTCGCCCGCTCCGACATCCAGTGACAGGCCGGCCAGGATATCCACCGGCCCGGCAAGGCTTTTCAGGGTAAGGCTGACATCTTGCAGCGAAAGTGCGGGCGGGGGATTGTCCATGGATGTTTGGAAAGTCATTCGGAATGCGCAGGTTTCTGATCCTGCTTACCATGCTGACGACTGTGGCGGGAGCGGGGCCGGCATGGGCCGCGCCGGTCAGGATTCTGGCTTTGGGCTCCAGCCTGACCCAGGGCTATGGCCTGCCGCCCGGGACCGAGTTCACGGTCCAGCTTCAGGCGGCGTTGAAGAAAGACGGGATCGATGCCGTTGTGACCAATGCGGGCGTGTCAGGCGATACCTCGTCCGGCGGGCTTTCGCGGCTGGACTGGTCCCTGGCCGACCGTCCCGACGCGGTAATTCTGGAGCTGGGCTCCAACGACATGCTGCGGGGCATTCCGCCGGAAGTGACCGAAAAGAACCTGCGCGCCATTCTGACAAGGCTGAAGGCGGCCCGGGTAAAGGTGCTGCTGACCGGCATGCATGCCCAGCGCAATCTGGGGGCGGATTATGTCAGGCAGTTCGACGGCATCTATCCGCGCCTGGCGAAGGACTACAATGTGCTATTCTATCCCTTCTTTCTGGATGGCGTGGCGCTCAATCCGAAACTGAACCAGGCGGACGGCATGCATCCCAATCCCGCGGGCGTGAAGGTGATCGTGGCGCGCATGCTGCCCATGGTGAAGCAACTTATCCGATGATGAAGCTGGCTCGGCGCTGATGTTCAGAAAGCTTCTTTCGGTCGGCGGCTTCACGCTTCTGTCGCGCATCACGGGCTTTGTCCGCGACATGCTGCTGGCCTGGATCCTGGGCAAGGGCATTCTGTCGGATGCCTTCTTCGTCGCGTTCCTCTTTCCCAATAATTTCCGCGCCATTTTCGGCGAAGGCACCCTGAACCCCGCCTTCCTGCCGCGCTATGCCGCGCTCTATGCCCGGGGGGAAAAACAGGCGGCGGCCGATTTCGCCGACAGGATTTTCTCCTGGCAGATGGCAATTCAGCTGGGGGTGCTGGCGCTGGCGCTGGTCTTCATGCCGCAACTGATAAGCCTGATCGCGCCGGGCTTCGCGGGCGAGCCGGAACAGTTCGCGCTGACCGTCAGCCTGGCGCGCATTACCTTTCCCTATCTGATGCTCACGGTCGTGGCGGTGCAGTTGACCGCCATGCTGAATGCCATCGACCGTTTCTGGGCAGGTGCGGCCTGGTCGAACCTGCTCAATCTTTCCATGATCGCGACCCTGATCGCCTGGCACTGGTTTCCCAATGCCGCCTATGCGGCGGCCTGTGGCGTGCTGCTGGGCGGGGTGGCGCAGTTGATCTTCATTCTGTGGGCCGGGGCGCGCGAAGGCCTTTGGCTGCGCCTGTCGCGGCCGCGCTGGACACCGGAGGTGAAGGAGTTCTTCGTCGCGGTCGGCGCCGTCACCATAGGCCAGGCCAGTGTTGTGCTGGCGCCGGTGATCGATACGGTCATCGCAAGCCTGTTGCCCACCGGCAGCCGAACAGTTCTCTATTACGCCGACCGCATCAACCAGTTGCCGCTGGGCGTGCTGGGCATTGCGCTGGGCACGGTCTTGTTGCCGGAAATGTCGGCGCGGCTGGCGCGGGGCGACAGGGCGGGATCGGACACGGCCCAGAACCGCTCCGCCGCCATGACCTTGATCCTGACCTTGCCTTTCGTTTGCGCGTTCCTGGCCATTCCCGCACTGCTGATGCGCGCGGTCTTTGCCCATGGCGCGTTCGATGCGGGCGCGGCGGCCCAGTCGGGCCAGGCGCTGGCTACCTATGGGCTGGGTCTTCCCGCCATGGCCCTGATCCGCATTGTCGCGCCCACTTTCTATGCCCGTCATGACACGGTGACGCCGATGCGCGCCACGGTCACGGCCATGGCCTGCAACATCGCGCTGAAGTTCGCTTTTGTCTGGGGACTGGATTTGGGCGTGGCCGGCATCGCGCTGGGGTCGGCCCTGGGCGCCTGGATCAATGTGGCGCTGCTGACCTGGACCGGACATAGCCGCAAGCTGCTGGCCATCGAGAAGCTGTTCTGGCGTTCGCTGCCGGCGGCAATCCTGGGCGCGGTTGCGACCGGGGCAGGGGCATGGTTCGGCGCGCGGCTGTTGCAGGGCCAGGGCGACATACCGGCGCTGGCGGCGGCGATCGCCTGCGCCGGGCTTGGTTATGGCGCGGTGCTGCTGTCGATGCGCGGTAGCCTGCCGTTGGGGCGCCGGGCATGAGATTGTTCGTCGCTTTGTCCATTCCCGACCAGGTCGCCGGGCAGTTGATGCTGCTTCAGGGCGGCGTGCCGGGCGCGCGCTGGCAATCGCGCGAGCAATTGCATCTGACTTTGCGCTTTGTCGGCGAAGTCTATGGCCGCGATGCCCGCGCGCTGGAGGATGCCCTGGCGGGCATCGATGCGCCCGCCTTCGATCTTCAGCTTCATGGCGTGGGACAGTTCGGCAACAGGCAGCCGCATGCCCTGTGGGCCGCGGCGCGCGGCAACGAGCTGCTCGACCATCTGCAGCGCAAGGTGGACAATGCCATCCGCCGGGTCGGTCAGCCGCAGGATGCCCACAAGTTCACGCCCCATGTCACCCTGGCGCGGCTGAGGCATCCGGATCTGGACAAGGTGCGCGAATGGCTCACCGGCAACGCCCTGTTCACCAGCAGCGAATTTCCGGTGGGCAGCTTCTGCCTTTATTCCAGCAAGCTGACCAGCGACGGCAGCATCTATCGCATCGAGCAGGAATATCCGTTGAGAGGTTTTTATGGCGACGATGAGGAAATTGGCGATTGAAGAGCTGAAGACGGCGTTGAAGCGCCTGCCCGACTGGGACCTGGCCAAGGGGCGCGAGGCGATCACCCGCCAATTCCAGTTCGTGGATTTCGACGCCGCCTTCGCCTTCATGACGCGATGCGCCCTGCTGGCGGCGAAGATGGATCACCATCCCGAATGGTTCAATGTCTATAACCGGGTCGAGATCACCTTGGCGACCCATGACGCCGGCGGTGTCACCCAGAAGGATATCGACCTGGCGGTCGCCATGGACGGCTATGCCGCCATGGGCGGCGGGCGATGACGGTTTCAGCCAGGATCGCCGCGCGCTGAGCGGCCCAACCGTTCCGGAACCATCCGCCGTTTTTGCCGTTCTGCCCTTATGGTTCCAGGGAGGACAGAATGGCGGACGACAATGGCGGCGGCGGCAATGTGCTGCTGAGCTTTCTTCTGGGCGGGGTGCTGGTTGCGGTGGCCGTGGTCGGCTTTTTCATGTGGGACAATTACAAAAGCCATACCGGCGGGGCGCCGTCCGCCACCATCACCGTGAAGAAGGGCTAGCGTCCCAGCCGGTCGAACACCATCAGCGCGATGCTGGCGCCCAGCGGCGTCATCAGGACGGCTGCGCCAAACCAGACCGCCGGATTGCGGCCGTCCAGCTTGGCCCAATAGGCGACGCCCAGCGCGGCCAGCAGATACAAGAACACATACATGCTTACCGGCGCGCGTTCTTGACCAGGTCGTCAACCACGGACGGATCCGCCAGGGTCGAGGTGTCGCCCAGGCTGGATGTGTCGCCCTCGGCGATCTTGCGCAGGATGCGGCGCATGATCTTGCCCGATCGGGTCTTGGGCA
>CAYFKU010000071.1:0-12060 GCA_964343955.1 uncultured Rhizobium sp.
GGCCATAAGTCTTGCCCATGAGGAGCCTGGCCCTTGCCTGTCTGATGCTTGTATCCGCCGGCGCCGCGATGGCGCAGGACGTGGGGGCGGGGCGCCAGATCGCCCAGTCCTGGTGCAAGGGCTGCCACAATGTGGAACAGGGCGCCCGCACGATTCGGGATACGGGTCCGCCGCCATTCGCCATGATTGCCGCAAGCAAGGGCATGACCGCCACCGCCCTGACGGCGTTTCTGTTCACCTCCCACAAGCGGATGCCCGATTACAGCCTGAGCCGCAAACAGGTGGCGGATGTTTCCGCCTATATCCTCAGCCTCAAGGGCCCGGACGGGCACTGATCCGAACAGGGCTTGGCGAACCGCGACCGGCTTCTGTAAGCTCTCCGCCAACAATTTTCGGGAGGGGACTCATGAGAAAATATCTGGCGAAGAAATACCTGGTTGCGGCCCTGTGTCTGGCCGTGGCGCCTGCCCTGGCGCAAGGCACGTCCATCAAGAAGATGGATGCGGGCCTGGATGCGGTGATCGCACCCGGCACCAAGATCGAAAAGCTGGCGAGCGGCTTCATCTTCATCGAAGGGCCGATGTGGAAGGAAGGCAAGCTCTGGTTCTCGGATGTGCGCGGCGACAAGGTGCGCAACTACGATCCCAAGACGGGCAAGGTCACGGTTGTCCTGAACGATTCCGGCGGGCTGAAGAATGCGCCGCCGGACAAGAATTTCGGCTCCAACGGCATGATCACTGACAAGGACGGTTCGATCCTGCTCACCCGCATGTATATCGGCGCCATCGAGCGGATGGACGACAAGGGCAATACCAAGCCCTTCCTGTCCAAATATCAGGGCAAGCGCCTGAACAGCCCCAACGACCTGGTCTTCACCAGGGACGGGGCGCTGTGGTTCACCGATCCGTCCTTCGGCCTGCCCGACATGGATAAGGATCCCAAGAAGGAACAGAAGTTCAACGGCGTCTATCGCTACAAGGACGGCAAGCTGACGGCGGTGGTCACCGACATGACCCAGCCCAACGGCATCGCCTTTTCGCCGGATGAAAAGACGCTCTATGTCTCCAACTCGCTGCCCGCCATGTATGTGCGCGCCTATGATGTGGGCGCGGACGGCAAACTGTCCAATCCGCGGAACCTGATCAGCTTCCCCGGTTCCGCGACCGACGTGCCGGACGGCATGAAGGTGGATTCGGCTGGCAATATCTGGGCGACCGGCCCCGGCGGCATCCGCATCATCAGCCCCCAGGGCAAGGTTCTCGGCCAGTTAATCGTACCGGAAATCGTCGCCAATATCGGCTTCGCCGAGGACGGCAAAACCGTGTATCTTACCGGCTCGACCAGCCTTTACCGGCTGAAGGCGAAGATCCCGGGCGAGATCCCGATGTATTACCGCAAATAGAGGTGACGGGTTGAAGAGGTTCGCGCTGAAGGATGCCGCGGTTGCGGCGGTCGGGGTTGGGCTTGGCGCGGCTGCCGCGCTGGGCATCGTGTCGGCGCACAGCGCCGACAGCCCCGCCGCCTATAGCCAGCTTCGCACCTTCAGCGCGGCCTTTGCCCAGGTGCGCCAGCAATATGTCACGCCGGTCAAGGACCAGGAGCTGATCGAGGGCGCCATCAAGGGCATGGTCACCCGGCTGGATCCCCATTCGGCCTATATGGACGCCAAGAGTTTCAGCGGCGATTTCCGCGCCCGCACCCGGGGCCGTTTCGGCGGCATCGGCGTGCAGGTGATGCCCGACAACGGCACCATCAAGGTCATCGCCCCCACCGACGGCATGCCGGCGGCGGCGGCCGGCATCAAGGCTAATGACCATATCATCGCCATCAACGGCGCCTCTGTGGCGGACCAGGAATTTTCCGAGGCCATCGACAAGATGCGCGGCCGCATCGGCACCAATGTCACCATCACAATCCAGCGCGAGGGCGAGGCCAAGCCCTTCGACGTGACGCTGACGCGCGCCGATGTGCCCTATGAAGCGGTCACGTCGCGGCGCGAGGGCGAGATCGGCTATATCCGCATGCCGGGCTTCAACGAGCAGACCGCCGAGGGCCTGGAAAAGGCGGTGGCCAGGCTGAAGAAGGAAATCGGCCCCGGCATCCGGGGCTATGTGCTGGACCTGCGCAACAATCCGGGCGGGCTGCTGGACCAGGCGGTGGCGGTATCGGACGATTTCCTCAATGGCGGCGAGATCGTCTCCACCCGTGGCCGCAAGCCCGACGACACCCAGCGCTTCGACGCCAAGCCCGGCGACATCACCGACGGCAAGCCGATCGTGGTGCTGGTCAATGGCGGCACCGCCTCGGCATCGGAGATCGTGTCCGGCGCGCTGCAGGATCACCGCCGCGCCACCATCATCGGCATGACCAGCTTCGGCAAGGGCTCGGTGCAGAGCATCCTGGCCCTGGGCGAGGGCAGGGGCGCGCTGCGCCTGACCACGGCGCGCTATTACACGCCGTCCGGCCATTCCATCCAGGCGATGGGCATCGTGCCCGATATCCGCGTGGCCCAAGGCGCGGAAGTCGAGCGGCCGACCCTGCGCTATTCGGAAGCTGCCCTGGCCGGGCATCTGGAAGGCGAAGTGGTCGAGGACAAGGGCAATGCGCCGGTGATCTATGCCGCGCCGGGCAAGAGCTATGACGATTTCCAGCTTGCCTATGCGCTGGACCTGCTGCGCGGCAAGGACACGGTGGCGACCGTGACCAGGCCGTCCAAGAGCTGAGCCGCGATCTGTTTCCAACAAGGGATTTTCAAGATGAAGCTTTACATGCATCCGGTTTCGACCGTGTGCCGGCCGATCCGCCTGTTATGCGCCGAGAACGGCATTGCGCTGGAGGAAGAGTTCGTCGATCTGATGACCGGCGCCCATCTGCAAAGCAGCTTTGCCGCGGTCAATCCCAGCCAGCAGGTGCCCACGCTGGTCGATGGCGACCTGACCCTGACCGAAGGTTCGGCGATCCTGAAATATATCGCCGAGAAGCACGGCCTGGCGGCCTATCCCGCCGACATCAAGAAGCGCGCCAAGATCAACGAGGCGATGGACTGGCTGAATACCGGCTTCTATCGCGATTTCGGATACAATCTGGTCTATCCGCAGCTTTTCCCCCATCACAAGCGGCGCAGCGACGAATGCCATGAAGGCACCATCGCCTGGGGCCAGGAAAAGTCGCGCAAATGGCTGCGGCTGCTCAACGACCATTGGCTGGGCGAGGGGCGGCAATGGCTTTGCAACAACGAACTCAGCATCGCCGATTATTTCGGGGCGGGGCTGGTGACCATCGGCGAGCTGATCGGCTGCGATTTCAGCGGCTATCCCAATGTGCAGCGTTGGCTGGGCAACCTGAAAAAGCTAAAGCACTGGGACGAGGTGAACCAGATTTTCACCGGCATCGCGTCGGGCAACAAGGGCAAGGCCTTCGCGTCGGTCTAGACTACAGGTGCGCGGCGAGAGCCGGCCTCGCGGCCGGCTCTCTGCCGTAACTAATTATCCCTGCGGCCCCGGAAGCCGCGGCCGCCGTCACCCGACGGGGGCGGGGTGGGCGCGGCCTGCTGCGGCTGCAGCGTCATGCCGCCCTGGCTCTGGTTCTGGCGCCAGAAATTGCCACGGGTGATGCGTTCGCCA
Source organism: uncultured Rhizobium sp. (assembly GCA_964343955.1). Taxonomy (GTDB): domain Bacteria; phylum Pseudomonadota; class Alphaproteobacteria; order Micropepsales; family Micropepsaceae; genus Rhizomicrobium. The sequence goes on from CAYFKU010000071.1 coordinate 3,624, forward strand.
TCGGCATTGAAGCTTTGGGGATGGGCCGCGCGGTCGGCATCGCGCGCCGCCTGGCTGACGCCGTTTCCATTCCAGCCGCCACGGTCGCCGCCATTCCAGGCGCCGCGTCCGCCGCCGTCACGGGGCTGGCCGAAGGGCTGACCGGGGGCAGGCTGACCGGGAACAGGCTGGCCGGGAGCAGGCTGGCCCTGGCCGCCGTCGCGGCGATAGTCGCGCCCGCGATCATGGTCGCGATCTGGGCCGCGATAGCCATAGCCGCCCCCATGACCACGGGGGATATAGGCATAGCCATAGCCATAACCGCCCGGATAATAGTCGGGCCCGTAGCCGCCGTCATAATAGCCATAGCTGCCGTAATAGCCGCCGCCGCCGTCATAGTCTTCATCGATGGCGCAGCCGCCCAACAGGGTCAGGGCGCTCAAGGCTCCAATCACCAAAGCCGTACGCTTCATGTCGGCCTCCTTTTCTCTGGATGACAGATTGGCAAGGCGCCGATGAACCCAGGCTGAATGAAAGAGGGCAATTTGGGGCAGCTAGCGCGCGCCCAGGGCCTGGGCCATCTGGTCGGCGATATCCGCTTTCTGGCTGGCCAGCCGGATGCGGTCGGCATTCATCCGGTACAGGCCGCGCAGATAGGCCAGGTCGTTTTCCATGATATGGGCGGGACGGGAAGCGCAGCCCGGCGCCAGCAGGTTCAGGATGCTGGGCGGCGCCAGGCAGGCGTCGAGCGAGGCCGGCTGGGCCAGGGCGAGCATGGCGATATAGTCGCTCAGCGGCACCACCTCCTGGCCTTCCAGCTTGGACGGATCGACCACGATCAGGATGTGATGATAGCCGCTGCGCACGCCGCTGTTCAGGCGCGTGCCGGAGGCGCGGGCGGTGGACGCCTGGCCCAGATCGCCCCGGTCGCGGCCGGTATCGATATGGGCGCGGCCGCGCAGGTCGCGTGTTTCGGTCGCGTACCAGGCCTGGATCGGATGGGTGACGGTGGCCAGCTTGCGCAGTTCGTCGCCGCCAGGGGCATAGCCGATATAGTCGGTGTTGCGTTCGCGGACGCTGTCCAGCAGCGCCTGGGGCGCGGTGGTGAAAACGATGTCGATATTGGGCGTGCAGTCCTTTTCCAGATTGACCGGCGCGCCGACCGCGCCGGCGACCGCCATCAGGTGCTGGGCAACAAAAGCCGAGACGTTGGATTTCTGTCCCGACATGACGGGGCAGATGCCGGTCTCCCAGCGCGCCAGCTTGCCGGTTTCGTGGGTGGGGGTGGCAAAGGCATCGACGAATGTCTCGATGCCCTGGCGCGACGGCGGAGGGGAGGCAGGCTGGGCCAGCGCCAGGGAAGGCGTCAATGCCCATGCCAGAACCGCCATGCGAAGATGCGCCATATCCGCCCCCGGAATGATTTTGGCTAAAGCCTAGTCCGGGGGCCGGCGCGCCGCAATCGGAGCGGGTCTTCAAAAGATTGCGCAACCGGTATCCGCGGACACTGACAAGTGGTCAGATGCGCGCCGATGAGTGCTTCAGCGGGCCGTCAACTGGCCGGGATGCAGGGCCGCCAGCTCTGCCCTTGCGGCCGCCATCAGCGCCTGGAACTGCGGCTTTTCCATCAGCCGAAGCGCCAGCAGGGTGCCGAACTGCTGGCCCGCTACGATGTCGCTGCGATAATGCACGCCGCATACCAGCCGGCGTTCGGCATATTGCGAGGCGCGGGCCATGATGGCCTGTGATTTCGCCGGCACCAGGGTGGAGAGCACCACGCCCATCGAGAAAGCCCGGGTGGCATGGCCGCTGGGATAGGAATTGGCGGCCTTGCCCGGCTTGACCGGTGTGCAGGTCTTGATGGCGGGCTCGGCGGCATAGGGACGGTCGCGGTGGAAATAGGCCTTGGCATCCTTGGTGTCGTCTTCCTCTTCCTCACCGACCAGGCTTATCAGCTTGAAAGTCTGAGGCAGGGCGGCGAGGTCAAGGCCCATGGCGTCATTGAAAATGGTGGGCGTTTCGTTCTCGGCATCCTTTTTGGCCACGGCGCGGTCTTCGGCGGTGCTGCGCGCGGCGATGGCGTGCAACTCTTCCATCTCCCGCGCCGTGGTTGCTGCATCGGGCGGCGGCGGCAGGTAGCGGCCGGCGGTGAAGTCCTCTGGCACCAGGATGCCGGCCTGGGCCGCGGCCGTGCCCAGGGTCAGCGCCGCGCAAACAAGAAGACCATATCGCATTCACATGTCTCCTAGAAGCGCGCCTTGACGGTAAACTGGAAGCCGCGGGAGGGCTGGAAGGAATAGGTGTCCAAGCTACTGCCGCGGTTGAATATGTCGTCCACCCTGCTGCCACCGATTGGCGAAGAGTCTACAACGCTGACAGCACCAATGCTGCGCGAATTCAAAATATTCGAAATGCCAAGCCCAAATTCAAGGGATTCCCAGCTATAGCTGGTCTTAAAATCCATGTTAGAATAAGCGCCTAGCTTATAAAAATTGCTGTTGGAGGCATCGGAATATTGCTGACCGACGATTTTATCGATCAAAGAAATCTTCCAGGGACCACGCTTATAGAAGATTCCTTGCGCTGAGGTCCACATCGGTACTTGCTTGATCCACCTTCCGCCTGTCTTGCCCGATCCAATCGAGCCGTTCAGGAAGACCGACAGGCCTTCCAGATCGCCATCAAAAGCATAGGTGCCTTCACCTTCCATGCCGCGATATGTAGCTATGCCGGTGTTGAGCGCGCAGGTTTCGCTCGCTGAGCCTGTGAAAGGAGCTATATTGCAGGCCTGATAGGTAATGTTGTTTTCAATCCCTATGTAATAAAGATCGGCGTCAAAAGTGAACTGATCTGCATAGAATACAGTACCAACCTGATAGTTGGTGGTGGTCTGAGCCTTGGGGTATGTTGTGGTCGGCTTTGCCTGCTCGAAGGAAGTGATATCGGGCACGTAAATACCCTCGGCATATTGGGCATATACGCTCCAGCTGGGCTCAATCTTGTAATTTACCATAACGAATGGCAGGTCGCGGTAAGTGGTATAGTGGGCGAACACTGGCACCACAGGCACTGTCTTCTGCTCAAGTGGTGCGGCTACGCTGCGCGACCACTCTACATATTTAAAGCCTGGCGTCACGGTCAGGTCTTTCAGTGGATGCAATTCCAGCTCTACGAAGGGCTGATACTGGTTCCAGTTGGAATGCTCCTGATATTCGAAGAAACCGCCGCCATAAGGTGCTGATTTGGGGGTGGCAACGACTGTGCTAGGCTTGGCAGGACTATTGTATAGACGGGAATCTGCATAGAACTGATTGCCACCATGCCAAGGGTTGCAATCCAGCGAGGCAAAGCACTGAGTGGCGTCATAATCAGAGCGAGCGCGCTGGGTGCTCTGGGACTCCCACCACACGCCTGCCCGTAGTTGGCCAGTCAGCCAGCCAAAGTCGAAGTCCTTCGCCGCGCGGAAGATATTGCCGTAGACGCGGAAGGCATTCTGCTTGGTATAGCCGGGCACGTCTGTTGGAAAATAAACGCCATTTACTATGCTGCCATTACTCCGGGTTACTCCATTCGCGATATCGGCAGTGGTCTGCTGCGCCGAGGTCGTGCTTAGCGTCTTGTTGCGATAGTCATAGGTGTACAGCGTATTGTCGATGGAAAGGCCGTTGCCCAAGTCGCCCTGCAGGCGTGCATAATCCATGTCGGTCTTCTTGTGGACATGGTTGTAGGGGGCGTAGTTGCCTGCTTTGGGATTGGTATTCTGCAGTGCATAGGTCTTGCCGAAAGCAATTACCTGCGCGGCTGTTATGCCGGCATTGTCATTCAGGTTCTGGAATAGCGCATTGTAGCTGCCGAAGAGCGTCAAATTCCAGCCGGGGGCCAGCTCGGTCTGGGTCTTGATGGTAATATTCTTGGCTTCGCTAGACTGAAGAGTCAGATAACCATCTGACCTGGTGTACTGGAAATTTATCATGGCGCGGTTGGTTAGGCCGCCAAGAGTGAAATCGCCAGTCTGATAGTTGGCGACGGACGAGTTGGTGCCCCAGCTGCCGAAGGTCGCAGAGACCTTGCCGCGTGAATTAGCCGTCAGAGCCTCCGAAAACATGTTGATCGAGCCGCCATAGGTGGAAGCGCCCAAGTTGCCAGCGTTACCGGGACCGCGCTCAACTTCAATGCCTCCAATGGCCGAGGCAGGAAAATAGGACTGGGAATGATGTGTCGGGCCATTGGTGTCGCCGAAGGGAATGCCGTCATAGGTCATGCCATAGCTGCCATCCGGCAGGCCGCGCATCGTATTCTTGACGCCACCATCCGATAGGCCCGGGCCATTGACGTCGAAGCCGGTCAAGCCGGGCGCAATCGCGAGGATGGTGGTGTAGTCCGCGGTCTCGGAGACGGAGTCTTCGATGTAAGATTTTCCGATAATGGTCTGGGGCTGCATTGCATCCAGTGACGCTTTGGCCGGAGCAGTATCCGGATCAAACGCGGTACCGCTGACCACGACTGTTTCGACCGCCCCCGCATAGGCAACCGGCTTGATGGCGCCGATCGCGCTTGCCGCCAGTTGCTGCGCCTGGGCGCCGCTGCCGGCCGCTGCAAGCATGGACAGGATGGCGGTGGAACGGAGAAACCGGTTTGTAAGATGGGACATGAAGCGCCTCGGCTGTTTTCGAACGTCGGGGCGTGCAGCCGCTTTGGCGCAATCGCGGTTCTGCGAAAGCGCCTTGCCGTCATGGCCGGAGCGGCTGGTTCCCCTGTGAGGCGAGCTTTGACAGGGGCGTTTGACACCCCAATGACGCTTTATTTACGGAAACGTAATGCGTCGTGCGACAGTTCGTCCAAGCCGCTGCTGGCGGCGAGGCGAACCCGGTCTGTCTAAACAGCGCCGGTGGACATCAGCGCCATCGCTTGGGGCCGCGTCCGCCGCAGCCGCAACGGCAGCCGATGGGCTTGATATGTTCAAGCCAATAGTCCCTGCCGTAATTGTATCCGAATTCCTCGCCCGCACCGATGTTGCGCCGGGCGACGATGAATACGCGCTGGTTCTCCTCTTCGGGCTCGCAATTGGGAGAGCAGGAGTGATTGATGTAGCGCGCGATATTGCGGCGGCCATTGCCGTTGATCGCCATGCCGCCATCGACTTCGAAGAAATATTTGCCCCGGCTGCGGAGCATCACCGCCTCGGTCACCAGGGGCCCCCAATATTCGGCGACGATCTCGCCTTTCCTGACCGGCCCGGTCGCAAACAGGCCCAGGCCATGCGCCGAACGCCGGACCTTCACATTCGCATGCACGGGGCGCTTGACGGAATCGGGCTCTTTCATGGCGACATCATTGGGGAAGGCGGCGCCGCTGCCTAGCGCGGTCTGCCCGTCTTTCTGCCATCCGGCGCCACGATTTTGCCACGGTCGCGGTCTTTGAATTGTTGCGGCCGGTGCGCCAATGCCACCAGGCTGGAACGGATCGCAATGCGGGCTTGGGCGTGGAATTCCTGATACTTGAATGGCTCGGCAAGCCCGCCTGGATGTGGCTGGGATTTTTCGCCATCGTCGGCCTGCTGCTGGCGCTGGACCTGGGCGTCCTGCACCGCAAGCAGCAGGAGATCGGTGCCCGTGAAAGCCTTGCGCTGTCCGCCGGCTATCTGACGCTGGGCCTGTCTTTCGGCGGCCTGGTCTGGTGGCAGCTCGGCCAGACGGCCGGTATCCAGTATCTCACCGGCTTTGTTGTCGAGAAAAGCCTGGCGCTGGACAATGTCTTCGTCATCGCGCTGATCTTCGGCTTTCTGGGCGTGCCGCGCCTGTATCAGCACCGCGTCCTGTTCTGGGGCATTTTCGGCGTCATCCTGCTGCGGGCCATCATGATCGGCGTCGGCGCCACACTGGTCGCCCGGTTCGGGGCGATACTCTATCTGTTCGCTGGCTTCCTGATCGTCACCGGCATCAAGATGCTGGCCCTTGGCGACAAGGAAAGCGACCTTTCCGCCAATCCCGTCCTGAAATTCGTTCGCGGGCACTTCCGGGTCACCGATGCGCTGCACGGCGAGCGCTTTGTCGTGACGCTGCCGGACCAGGCGACCGGGCGGGCGGCGCGCCACATCACGCCGCTTCTGCTGGCCCTGATCCTGATCGAGATCGCCGATGTGATCTTCGCGGTGGATTCGGTGCCCGCCATTTTCGCGATCACCACCGATCCCTATCTGGTCTATACCTCGAACATCTTCGCGATCCTGGGTTTGCGGGCCCTGTATTTCGCGCTGGCGGCGGTGTTGCACCGCTTTGCCTATCTCAAGCAGGCGCTGGCGGTGCTGCTGATCTTCATCGGCTCGAAGATATTCATTGCCGATCTGCTGGGCCTGGAGAAATTCCCCGCCGCCTGGTCGCTGGGCGTCACCTTTGCCATCCTGGCCGCCGGCATCGCCTGGTCGCTGTGGCGCACGCGCAATGCGTCATCCGTCGCCGTTTGAGCGGCGCATGGTCGCAAAAGCAGGCGGTTGAACGAAAGGCGCCTCAGAAGCCGGACCAGGCGGCCTGATAATCGGAAAATTCCACTTTCGCGCCGACACGGGCGGCAAATTCCGCCACCAGCCGTCCCTTGCCGCCGATCACGGGGGCAGAGACAAAGTTGATCGTGTTGGCGTTGGGCCGCACGAAATGGCCCGAGATGCCGCAGTCATCGACCACGACCAGCGTGTCTTTCCGGAGGATGCGCAGCACCGCGCACAGCTCCATCAGGTGATGCGCGGCGGACGGATACCAGTAATGCCAGTCCAGGTCATAGGCATCCAGATAGACCAGATCGGGGGTCTGGCCCTGGGCGAGGAACTCGGCCGTCAGGCGCGCCAGATGCTTCAGGCTGTCGTCCTGGGTCAGCATCGTTCGCGGCCCGGCGAAGGTGCGGGCGTAATCGATCGCCGCCTTGCTGATATCGACGGTGTGCAATCGTGAATCTTCGGCATGATGATGCACATAGCGGTCGAACAGGATGGTGCTCTGGCCTTCGCCCGCCCAGTCGTCCTTCAGCCGGGCGCAGCCTGTCTCGATGATCCGGACCGGCCTGTCGAACCGGTCCAGATGCTCGAAGATCCTGCGAAAGGTGTTGGCGCGCAGGGCAAGCCTGGGGGCTGCCTCGCTGTCGAAAAAGCGCCAGAATTCCGGGCTGGGCATCCGCGATAACCGCGCCAGAAAGCCGGGCCGCTAGCGCGGCGTCAGCTTGAGCAGCTTGGATGCCTGGGGCGTGTTGTCGGTGATCGAGCCGCCGCCCGAATCCGTCAGCACATAGACCGCGCCATCCGGCCCGACCCGCACATCGCGCACGCGCATTTTCACTTCGGTCAGCAGCGGTTCCTCATTGACGACCTTGTCGCCCTTCATGGTCAGCCGCTCCAGCGAATTGCCGCGCAGGGCCGCGACCAGCACGCTGCCTTTCCATTCCGGGAACAGGTTCGCCTCATAGAAGGCGATGTTCGACGTGCCGATGCTGGGCGACCAGTAATAGACCGGCTGCTCCATGCCGGGGCGCGACACTTCATTGTCGCCCATCGGCGGGCCGGGATAGTCGATGCCGTGGCTGATGATGGGCCAGCCGTAATTGCCGCCCTTCTTGATCAGGTTCAGCTCGTCGCCGCCGCGCGGGCCATGCTCGGTTTCCCAGATGCGGCCCTGGGCATCGACCGCCAGGCCTTCCTGGCTGCGCTGGCCGATGGCCCAGATCTCGGGCAGGGCGCCCGGCGTCTTCAGATAGGGATTGCCGGGGGCGGGTTTGCCGTCCTTTGTGATGCGCACGATCTTGCCCAGATGGGTGTCGAGCGTCTGCGCCACCCGCCAGGGGAAGGAGCTGCCGGCGTCGCGGTCGCCGATGGTGATGTAAAGAAAGCCGTCCTTGCCCATCACCATGCGCCCGCCGCTGCGCGAGCCGACGCCCGAACGGGCATCGTTGGGCGTCGCGGGAACGGCGCGCCAGATCACCTTGACATTGCGCAGGGCGTTGGCGGCCTGGTCGAAGGTGGCGCGCGCCACCTGGATGCCGCCGATCATGCTGCGGTCCCAGGCAAAGAACGTGAAATAGATGTTGTGGTTGCGGGCATAGTCCGGATCCATCACCAGGTCGAACAGGCCCGTCTTGGGCCAGGTGACGCCCAACTGGTCCAGACCCGATACCGGCGCCGAGATGGTGCCGTCGGGCGAAACCACCCGCAGATTGCCCGGCATCTTCTCGGTCACCAGGAATTTGCCGTCGGGCAGGAAACCCAGCGCCCAGGGCGCATAGAGCTTGCCGGTGATCTCGGTCAGCTTGTAGGGCGCGGTCTTGTGATAGGGGGCGCGGGTCTGTTCGGGAAACAGCGGCTTGCCGTTGGGGATTTCGGTCTGACGGGTATCGATCGGCTTGCCTTCGACCTCGGCCTTGACGATCGTCGAGATCAGGTCGCCATCCATTATTTGCATATGATATATATCATAGA
>CAYFKU010000072.1:0-3382 GCA_964343955.1 uncultured Rhizobium sp.
GGGCGGCCTCCAAAGCCTGTTTCAGCTTGTCCAGCTCGGCCAGCCCGGCCGCCAGGCCATTCATTTTCCAGTTTCCCGCCACCAGCGAGCGCATCATAAATCCTTGTATTTGGTCATTTTTGACGGCAAAAGCCGCTGGCGCAGCGCCTTGCCGGGAGGGGTTCCCCCTCCCTATCATCCGCCACATCTCAAGTCACGGATTCGCCGTCATGATTCAATGGATGCACGCCCTCTCCAAGTCCTGGGTGGCCACACTTCTGATGGGCGGCCTGACCCTGAGCTTTGTCGTCTGGGGCATAGCCGACGTCTTCACGGGCGTATCCAGCACGGCGGTCGCCTCGGTCGGCGGCACCGATATCAGCGCCCAGGACTTCCAGCGCGGCTATCGCAACATCCAGCGCAACCAGAGCCAGCAGATGGGCATGGAGATCACGCCGGAGATGGCCCAGAAGATGGGCCTGGGCCAGACCGCCCTGCAGCAGATGATCGCCAGCACGGCGGCCAACAACGAGGCCGTGGGAATGGGCCTGACGGTTTCGGACACGGCGGTGGCGCAATATGTGCGGGCCATGGCGCCCTTCCGCGGCGCGCTGGGCACCTTCGACCGCCCCACCTTCATGCAGGCCATCTCCAATGCCGGCTATACCGAAGAGCAGTTCCTGGGCGAGGTGCGCCAGGAATTCATGCGCAACCAGCTGACCCAGGCCCTGGAAAGCAACTTCCTGGTGCCCGTCACCTATGCCCAGGCGCTGTTTTCCTACATCAACGAAAAGCGCGCCGTGGACTACATCGTGCTGACGCCCCAGATGGCCGGCAACCTGCCCACGCCCAGCGACCAGACCCTGACAAGCTATATCAAGCGCCATCCCGACAAATATTCGACGGCGGAATATCGCGACACCGAATTCGCCACCATCGCGCCGGCCGATGTGATGGGAAAGATCAGCGTCAGCGACAAGCAGATCGCCGACGAATATGCGGCCAAGAAGGCGACCTATGTGATCCCGGAAAAGCGGGATGTGCAGCAGATCGAATTCAAGACCGAGAAGGAAGCGGCCGAGGCGCGCGCCCTGATCGCCAAGGGCACGACCTTTGAGGACCTGGCCAGGCGCCGGGGCATGAAGCCCGAACAGACCTCGCTGGGCACACTGGCCGAGACCGAAATTCCCGATGCGGACCGCGCCAAGGCCATCTTCGCCCTGCCCGTCAACGAAGTCAGCCAGCCGCTCAAGACCGGCTTTGGCGGCTTCGCCCTGGCCCGCGCCGTCAAGATCACCCCCGGCTCCAACAAGACGCTGGACGATGTGAAAGAAGACATTCGCAAGGACCTCACCACCCGCCTGGCCGCCGACAAGCTGGTGGATGCGATCAATATCTTCACCGACGCCAAATCCAGCGGCGCCAACCTGAAAGAGGCGGCGCAAAAGGCCGGCATGACGCTGGGCCACCTGCCCTCCATCGACGCCACCGGCAAGACGCCGGAGGGCGCCGCGGCGGCCGGGCTTCCCGCCGATCCAGAATTCCTGCCGGCCCTGTTCAAGGCCGAAGTGGGCGAGGACTCCGATCCCTTTGCCACCAAGCTGGGCGCCTATTTCGTGGTGCATGTGAACGGCGTGACCCCGCCCAAGCTGAAGCCGCTGGACCAGGTGCGCGCCCAGGCCATTGCCGCCTGGACCGACGAGCAGCGCTCCAGCCTCCTGGCCAACAAGGCGCGCCAGCTGACCGAACGCGCCGCCAGGGAAAAATCGCTCGACGGGATCGCCGCCGAGCTGAAAGTGACGGTGCAGAAAAGCCCGGCGCTTGGCCGCGAAACCAATGACGCCACCTTCAGCGCGGCCATCGTGCAGAAGCTGTTCACCACCCCGGCGGGCGGCATCGATTTCGGACCCCAGGCCGACGGCAATTTCATGATCGCCAGGGTGACCGGCATCGCCCATCCGCCCATCAATCCGCGCGACCCCAGCTTCCGGGCGGGCGTGGAGCGCGTCTCCCAGTCCATGTCGCAGGACTTTTCCATCGACATGAACAATGCCGCGCGCGCGCGCCAGGGCGTGAAGGTCAACCAGAAGCTGGTGAGCCAGATCACCGAAGGGGCCCAGTGAGCGGCGGCGCCATCGGGTTGGGCTGAACCATGATCCAGCCAGACTATGACGGCTTCGCCGCCGGCTATGCCCAGGGCCGCCCGCAGCTTCTCTATACCCGGCTGGTGGCCGACATGGAGACGCCGGTTTCGGCCTTTCTCAAGCTGGGCCACCGCGAAGACGGCAGCGCGCGGGACAATGCCTTCCTGCTGGAGAGCGTGCAGGGCGGCGAGACCCGTGGCCGCTATTCGATCATCGGGCTGAAGCCCGACCTTGTCTGGCGCTGCCGGGGCAACCAGGCCGAGATCAACCGGCACGCCCTGACCGACGCCGATGCCTTTGCTCCCGAAAGCGCCAGGCCGCTGGAAAGCCTGCGCGCATTGGCCAGGCAGACCCAGGCCGAGATCCCCGCGGGCCTGCCGCCCATGGCCACGGGCCTGTTCGGCTATCTGGGCTATGACATGGCGCGCCAGGTGGAAGACCTGCCCAATCCGCCGCCCGACACATTGGGCCTGCCCGACGCGATCCTGCTGCGGCCCACCATCACCGCCATCTTCGACAGCGTGCGCGACGAGATCGTGCTGGTCACACCCGTCTGGCCGGATGCCGCGGTGGATGCCAGGGCCGCCCATGCCCGCGCCGTCGAAAGGTTGAACGAGGCGGTGTCGGCGCTGGAGCGCCCTGCCCCGCCATCGGCCGAAGTGCCGTCGGACCTGCCGACCGGCGTTCCGGTCCAGTCCAATATGACGAAGGACGAATATTTCGACGTCATCGCCCGCGCCAAACAGTATATCGCTGCGGGCGATGTCTTCCAGGTAGTGCCCAGCCAGCGCTTCCGCCGGCCTTTCGCGCTGCCGCCCTTCTCGCTCTATCGCGCGCTGCGGCGCCTGAATCCGTCGCCCTATCTTTATTATCTTTCGATGCTGGGCTTTCAGATCGTCGGCTCATCGCCCGAGGTCCTGGTGCGGCTGCGCGACCGCAAGGTCACCATTCGCCCCATCGCCGGCACGCGCTGGCGCGGCAAGACGCCGGCGGAAGACCAGGCTTTGGCCGAAGACCTGATGAACGACCCCAAGGAGCGGGCCGAGCATCTGATGCTGATCGACCTGGGGCGCAACGATGTCGGCCGCATCGCCAAGACCGGCGCGGTGAAGGTCACCGACAGTTTCTTCATCGAGCGCTACAGCCATGTGATGCACCTGGTCTCCAATGTCGAAGGCGAGATCCGCGACGGGCTGGATGCGGTGGATGCGCTGGCGGCGGGCCTGCCCGCCGGCACCCTGACGGGCGCGCCCAAGATC
>CAYFKU010000072.1:3392-11995 GCA_964343955.1 uncultured Rhizobium sp.
GATGGAGATCATCGACGAATTCGAAAAGGAAAAGCGCGGCGCCGCCTATGCCGGCGCGGTGGGCTATTTCGCCGCCGACGGCTCGATGGACACCTGCATCGTGCTGCGCACAGCCCTGGTCAAGGACGGCATCATGTATGTGCAGGCGGGCGGCGGCGTGGTCGCCGACAGCCAGCCCGAGGCCGAATACCAGGAGACGGTGAACAAGAGCAAAGCCCTGCTTGCCGCCGCCGAGGAAGCGGTGCGCTTCGCTTCGGCGGCCAAAAAGGGCCAATAGCGCCCATATCGCCAGCCCTGTCCCCGGAATTCCTGCTGCTATGGCTGGCCTTGTTCCGCCTCGCGCAGCGGCCCTACTACTACTATAATAGATCGCGGAGCGGGCACGGCATGGCGTCCGGGCCGCGGCGCATCACAGGAAGGAGTCCGGGATGAAAAAGCTTGTCCAGTTCCTGATTGCAGCACCTGTAATCATGGGTAGCCCCGCGCTGGCGCAGCCGGCGGCGCCGAAATGGAAACCCGGCCTGGAGTCAGTGATCATCTCGGCCCAGAAGCCGATGCGCAATTACCGGCTTGTCCTGTCCTCTTCGCATATCGGCGAGGCCTTCTTCATCTCGGCTTCGATCGACGTTCCATTTAAAGACCTGGACCTCGCCCAGGACGTGGGGGCGCAGGAGCTTGACCGGCGCATTCATGTCGCGGCGCGGCTGGTGTGCGAGCAACTCGATCGCAAATTTCCGCCGACCCAGTACCCCATCCTGGAGGGCAATGATTGTGTGCATGACGCGGCCCGGGACGGCATGGAGCGGGCCAATGTGGTTATCGCGAACGCCAGGCATTGAAGAATGGCTTCAGGCATTCGACGGCGGCGTGGAGGGCAGATCGTGAAGCCGGTGCCGGTGGCGTTGCTCGCCGCATGCCTGCTGTCTGGTTGCACGCAACGACTGACCCTGGAAGAAGCCCGGGCGCAATGCACCGCCCAGGGTGGCTTCCTGATGGTGATTCACACCCAGAAGATCACCCGCGCTGGCGTGGGCAAGGAGATCGACAGTCCCGGGGACTGTATCGCGCCCGGCAAATTCGAGGCGTCACCGGCGAAGGGCCCATAACATAGCGGCCGGATCGCTGCGGGAGAGTTGCAAAAAGGCCGGCGCAGGCCTCAGACCAGGTCCGCCAGGCCCCGGCCCATGGCGATGCGGATCAGTTCCGATGTCTGGCTGACGCCCAGCTTTTCCTTGATGCGGCTCAGCGTGTTGGCCACGGTCTTGTAGGCGATGCCCAGCCGCTTGCTGATCTCGACCAGGCTGTGGCCCGCCGCCAGCAGGCGCAAAATCTCAAGATCGCGCTCGGTCAGTGGCCGCAGATAGGCATCGTCGCTCAATTCATGCAGCGCCATTTCCGCCGCGATCGCCTTTTCCACCGCCACCCCGCCCGCCAGCACCGTGTCGATGGCGTCCAGAAGCTCTTCCGGCGTGGCGTTCTTGCTGACAAAACCCCGCGCCCCGCTTTCCAGCGCCCGGGTGGCATAGATGGCCTCGCTATGCTGGGAAAAGACCAGGACCGGCACGGGCTGAACCCGCACCAGCCGCCGCAGCAATTCCAGCCCGCCCAGCCCCGGCAGGTTCAGATCCAGCAAGACAAGATCGAAGCTCTCGCGTCCCGCAAGCTGCAGCGCCTCTTCGCCGCTGGCGGCATTGGCGACCGACATTTCCGGCCGTTCCTGCAGCAGGCGGCGCAGGCCGTCCCGCACGATGGCATGGTCATCGACGATCAGCACGCTCCGGGCCGCGCTCATGCCGCCACCTCATCGGCGGCGCCGGGCAGGAACGCGGTCACGCGCACGCCGCCGGGCGCTTCTTCCACGTCCAGCCGGCCCTTCAGCGCCTGCGCCCTTTCGCGCATGCCGGCCAGGCCCGACTGCACCAGCCCGGCCGAGCTGTTGCCCGGCTTCAGCCCGCCGCCATCGTCTTCCACCAGAACATGAAGACCGTCGCCGTCCCGGCGCATGGCGATGCGGATCAGGCCGGGCGCGCCGTGGCGCACCGCGTTGCTGATGCTTTCCTGCGCGATGCGATAGGCGGCTTCTTCCTGTGAGCGCGCCAGGCGACCATCGATTGCCAGGGACACATCGAAGCCCAGCCCCTTGCGCCGGCGCGACCAGAAAGCGGCCAGATCATGGATCGCCGGCTCCAGCCCGAATTCCAACTGGCTGACCGGGCGAAGCTGGCGCAGCATGCCCTTCACCTGTTCCTGGACATGGATCACCGCCTCGCGCACCGACTGGCCCAGTTGCGCCGCGCCGGGGGCATCGAGCCGCGCAATGGCCTTGGCATCGACCTGCAGGTTGAACAGGTAGGGGCCCACTTCGTCATGCAGGTCGCGGGCGATGCCGGCGCGTTCTTCCTCCTGCACGCTCTGGAGCTGGGCATAGAGCTGGCGGTTGCTGCGCGAAAAGCCCTCCAGCTCGCCGGCCATGTGGTTGAACCGCCGCGCCAGGTCCGCGAATTCCGGCGGGCCCCTGTCATCCAGGCGGGTGTCATAATGGCCGTCCGAGATGCGGCGCAGCCCGTCCTGGAAGCGGCGCAGGAAGCGCGAGACATAGGCCATGGCGACCACCATCACCGCCATGGCCGCGGCGCAGAACAGCGCCAGGGTCACGAACATGTCGCGGGCATGGTTCCAGACTTCGGCGATCTCATTGCCGGGATCGCTGGTCAGCACCACCATGCAGGGAAAACCGGGCAGCGCGATCGGCAGCCGCGCCGTCTGGAGCGGCGGCGCCATCAATTGCGCGAACCAGCGCGGCGCGGGATCGGTCACCTGCCAGATCCGCGACGCCACGATCACCTTGCCGCTCTCATTGACCAGCGAGGCCCGCACATGGCGCTGATCCTGAAAGCTGGCCACCACCTGGCGCAGTGTGACGGTATGCTGGACATCGGAACGCAGCGTATCGCCCACCGACTGCACCGCGCCCTGAAAGGCGCTGCGCACCTCCAGAGCCACGACGGCGCGGGCATGATGGAAGAACAGGCCGGCGCCGCACAGCAGCGCCAGCGCCAGAAGGCCCGCGATCGCGCCCAGCACGCGCGTCTGGAAAGACATCGCCAATCCCGCTTTTTCGCGCGCCATCCTAGATCAGGGGCGCCGCGAACCAAACCGGGGATTTAGCCCGCGCCATCCGGGGCGGGCGGCGGAACGGAGGCGCCGGGATTCATCGCCAGGTTGCCGCCATCCATGGGGATCAGCGCCCCCGTGATCCAGCTCGAGGCATCGGACGCCAGAAGAATGGCCAGTCCCTTGATGTCGTCGGGCACGCCCATGCGGCCGCGCGGCAGGCCGCGCAGGAAGCGGCCGCGCAGATCCGGGTCTTCACCCATCCGCCGCTCCAGGCCGGGATTGATCACCTGGGCCGGCAGGATGGCATTGACCCGGACGCCGCGTCCGGACCATTCGGTGGAAAGCTCGCGCGTCATCTGGGCGACGGCGCCCATCGCCATCACATAGCCGATATGGCCGCGCCCAAGGCTGGTGACGCTGGCGATGGAGCCGATATTGACGATGCTGCCCCTGCCCGCGGCCAGCATGCGGCGCCCCGCCTCCTGACAGGCGCAGAAGCGGCCGAAGACGATATTGCGCCAGGTCTGCTCGATCGCCTCCAGCGGGATTTCGTCGGGCGCGCCCAGCACCGCCTCGCCGGCGACATTGCCCAGAAAATCGATGCGCCCGAATTCGCGGTCGAGCCGGGCAAAGACATCGCGGATTTCCTCGGGCTTTGAGACATTGCAGCGAACCGGGATCGCGCGGCGGCCAAGCTGTTCGATCTCACCCGCGGTCTTTTCCACCCCCGGCAGGTTGCGTCCCATCAGCATCAGGTCGGCGCCGGCTTCGGCCAGGGCGATGGACATGGCGCGGCCCATGCCGCTGGCGGCGCCGGATACCAGCGCGACCCGGCCGGACAGATCGAACAGGGCGGGAAATCGCATGGCTATTTCTTCTTCTGCTCGTCCATCCAGGCATAGATGCGGCGAATGCCGCGCGGCTCGGCGCCCACATCCTCGATGTCGGGAAAATCCTTTGCATGGGCGCGCAGGTCCACCCGTTTTGCGGCGTCCTCCGGCGAAACGCCCTGCGCGCGCAGCTTGGCCGTCTGGGCCAGCACATCCTTGAGATAGGACTGGAAGGCCGTGACCAACCCCTTGTCGGTGAAGGGCGCGCCATGGCCGGGCAGATCGACCGCCCAGTCCAGCCCCTTGAGCGCATCCAGGGTCTTCAGCCATTCATCGAAAAAGGCGCTACCCATGAAGGCGATGCGGCTTTCCATCAGATCGCCGGTGGCGACGATGCGTTCCCTGGGCAGGAAGACGACCGTATCGCCCCCGGTATGGCCGCGGCCCAGGAACAGCAGCCGGATCTCGCGCCCGCCGCGATAGAGGGTGAGCTTGTCGGAATAGGTCATGGTCGGCGGCGTGGGCTTGATCTCGCGGATGTCGCGGACGAAATCCTTTGTCGCGGCCTGGGCATCAGCCAGCTCCTTTTGCAGGGCGGCCTTGCGTGCGCCATCCTTCTCGGCCGCGATCAGCCTTTTGTAGCGGTCCATCAGCGCGCCCGGCGCATTGGCGGTCGAGCTTTTGAACGGCTCGTTGTGCAGGATGTCGAAATTCGAGATCGCCTGGCGTACAAATTCATGGGCGATGATCTGGACGTCAGGCCCGAAGACCGAATTGCCGTCGGTATGGTCATAGTGCCAGTGGGTGTTGACGACATATCGCACCGGCTTGTCGGTCAGGCGCCTGATGTCGGCCACCAGGGCGCGCGCCGCGGCGGGCGATGTGGCGCTGTCAACCAGCAGCACATCGTCCTTGTTGACGATCACGACAAGGTTGGCGCCGAAAAAGGGATTGCTGCCGAAGGGAAACAGCGTGCCGTTGAAGCCCGGCGAGGCGTAATAGACCCCGTCGGCGATTTTCTCGAACTTGTAGTATTTGCCCTGGACCACGGGCCAGGGCGCCGCCTTCTGCGCCTGGACCGGGCCGGCGCACATGACGGCCGCGAACAGCACCGCCGCTTTCAGACATGAACCGATGCGCATTGTTTCTCCTCCGGGCCGGGAAGACCCGCTTGTCCTGTTGGAATTTTCGAAATCTAGGCGCGGCCGGCCTGCAGCTCCTGCTTCAGGCGGCGGGCCACGATGCGGTCCTCGCCCGGCTTCAGGGTGATGACGCCCAGGTCGAGACCGCCCTGGCTGGGGAACACCAGGATGGACGGTTCCCCATGGCGCATCTTGTGAATGATGTCGGCGGGCTTGGCCGCAAGTTTCGTTTCGTCCCAGGTGACCCGGATATGCGGCCAGCGGTTGAAGATTTCCGGCAGGTACATTTCCGCCTTCACGCCCGGCACCGAGGTGACGCTGGCGATGATCAGGTTGGCGCGGCGTTCCCATTCCGCCCATTCGGCGGCGTGGTCGCGGGTAAGGAAGGATTCCAGCGCCGCCAGGATGCCCAGCATCTCCTCCTTGTTGACCTTCATGCCCCGGCCGATGGTGGCCGATGACGGGCTGTTGTTGGCCCGCGCGCCGGCGATCAGGTCGGCGCGGCCGAACAACAGGCCGGAAGATTGCGGGCCCATCAGCGCCTTGCCGCCGGAGAAGCAGACAAGGTCGAATCCCATCTTCACCCATTTGGTGATATTTTCGACCGGATGCACGTCGGCGGCGCAGTCGTTGAAGGTGGGAATGCCCGCCTTCTTGCCGATCTCGACGAACTCCGCATCCTTTATCTCGCCGTGATTGTTGGCATAGTTCAGGAAGAACATCATCGCGGTGCGCGGATTGATCGCCTGTTCCAGCTCGGCGCGGTTCGTCACTTCCACCATCTTCACGCCGGTGTTGCGGATGGCATGGTCGTACGGGAAGCGATGGGATTTCTGGACGATCACCTCGTTCTTCATCCCGGTCAGGTCGGGGAGCTGGTTGACCTTCTGGCGGTCGGTGCCGGTCAGGACGCCGGCCGTTCCCAGGGTGAGCGCGGAAGCGGCGCCCGCCGTGACCATGGCGGCCTGCGATCCCACCAGCGTGGCGATGCGCTTGCCGACCGCGTCATGCAATTCCTCCACCTCGACGAAATACTGCGAGGCATAGTTGATCGCCTCCATCACCTCCGGGCGCATCAGCGAACCGGAATGGGTGGTATAGGTGCCCGCGGCATTGATGAAGGGGCGGACACTCAGCTCGGCCAGCATGTCGCGCTTTGCCCGCGCGGCCAGGGCCGGCGTGCTGCCCAACAGACCAGACATGGCGGCGGGAAGCCCAACCGCGCCGCCCAGGAAAGTCCTGCGTCTTGTCTTCATGATTGTCCCCCTTCTTCTTGTTATGTGACCGCGATCTAGTTGCCTGCGGTCACGACCGGTCCTTCGTTGCGTACCTGCTGCCTGGGCTGCTCCGGCGCGGCCGGTCTTTTCTTTTTCTGCAGCCAGGGCGGCGTCCCGTTCGCGTCCTCGCCGGCATAGTGCGGCCGGTCGAGCGTTTTGAGGAAATATTCCCGGCTTTCCAGCCCGTCCATCTCATGCTCCAGCGCCGGATAGGAGGCTTCGGTGGTTCCCGGCGGCACCGGTTGGGGGATGCGCGTCGCGGCGCCCACGATCACCGCCTGCTTGATGCCCTCGAAGGCGATCTTGTGCGCCTCTTCCTCGGGCTGCCTGGTGATGTCCATCGGCCTGTCGGGATCGACCACATAGGCGGCCGACGCGCGGATGCGATAGACGCTCGATATGCCGTCATAGCGGCCGGTCCGGGGATTGAGCAGGCCGTCGGCATTGCGGCGCAGGGCATAGTAGAGCGACACCGCATCCTCATGCTCGCGCGTGCCCTGCTGGCCACCGTCCTGGGCGAAGGTGTTTTCCGCATACAGGTCGCGCCAGTCGCGATAGCCGCCGATCAGGCCGGTGGCCGACTGGCCGTCCGCGGCGATGTTCAGGCGGATTTTCGCCTTGCGGAAATTGGTGTCGCCGGTCTGGTCATAGAACCAGGCGATGCGGGGCGTGTGCAGCTCCTCGGTCTGTTCGGTTTCCACCACGCCATTGACGACCCTTGCCTTCATCCTGGTGTATTGCGCGGTCCTGGGCAGGCGATAGGAATAGTCCACCGTCACGCCGCCGCGGGCATCCTTGACGATATTGTCGGGCGACCAGCCGATCTCCAGCGTGGCGTCGCTGTCGTTGCGCGGGTCCTGGCTGCCGGAGACGCGGATGACCATGGTGTAGAGGCCCTCCTGCATCTTGTCGTTGGCGCGCAGATCCAGCGTGGCATTGCCGCCGCCGCGCCAGGGCGCGTCGCAGCCCCAGGCGCGATACAGCGCATTGTCGATTCCGCGCTCGCCCTCAGGGCTGATGAAATCGCCCGGCTTGACCTTGCCGTCCAGGTCGAAGCCGTCGCCGATGCTGCTGACCACCTGCGGCTGGCCGTTATCGTCGGTCGCCCAGGGATTCACATAGGTTTCGATGCCGCGCCTGTAGCCGCGAAACGACATGGCGCGCGCCCAGATATGGCGGCGGGTCAGGCCCGGCGTGTTGACCTTTTCCACACCCGGCGGGGCGGTGATCCAGTCGATCTCCTGCTGGCTGCGCCATTTCTGGCGCGCGATGGCCATGCGGGTCTGGTTGGGATTGGCCATGAAGACGGTGCTGCCATGCGGGCAGTCCACGCCGGGCTCAATTTCGGCGCCGCGGCTGTAATCGGGACGGCCGCCATAGCGGAAGGCATATTCATAGGCGCCGACGACAAACCCGCGCGTCCAGGGTTCCGCCGGCGCGGGGGACGCAATACCAGCCAACCCCACCGCCATGGCGGAAAGCAGAAGACCCTGTTTCATGTTTCCCTGCCCCTGATCCCCGTCAGGATGATTTTTGAAAGCAGCCCGCGAACCGCCTTGTTGGGCGAAGGTTACGCCCATGGCCGGTTCTTGTCAGCCCTCCGCCAAGGGGCTGGCAGGCCAGAATTTCCCGCTATTTCGGGCAGGCGGACGGGTGGCCGTGAAACCGGTGGCCATGCGCCCGGCTAGCGGGCGGCGATGGCCGTCGGCCCCTGGGTCTTGCGCCGTATGGCCTCGTCCAGGGGCACAAGCGCAACGCCGTGATCCTCGGCCAGCCACTGTTTCAGCAGCGACAGGGTCACGTCATGGGGGTGGCCGATGGCAATGGCGACACCGGTGCGGCGCGCCTCGCGCGCCAGCGCGTCCAGTTGCGCCGTGACCGAAGCGGCATCGCGATCGTCGTCCAGGAAAATGTCGCGGCCCACCGTCGTGACGCCGGCGGCGCGGGCCGCATCCATGGCGCGGCTGTCGGGACCGGTGCGGGAATCGAGGAAGAACAGATGCCGCGCCCGCAAGGTCGCCATCACCGGCGTCAGGGCAGCAGTATCGGCGGTGAAGCGGCTGCCTTCATGATTGTTGATGCCGACCAGCCCCGGCACGCGCGACAGGTGCCAGGACAGGCGCCGCGCGATCTCGTCGCTCTGCATGCCGTTCTTCAGGGTCATGGGACCGGGATCGTGCGCCCCCAGAGCTTCCATCGGCACATGCGCCAGCACCAGGTGCCCCTTGCGCGCGGCG
>CAYFKU010000073.1:0-11939 GCA_964343955.1 uncultured Rhizobium sp.
GCAGGCAGTAGCAGGAAATTGCCGCTATTCCGCGGGCGCGACGCTGGGACCGGAACGGCGCGGAGCCTTGCGGCGCGACATGCGCTGGCTGAGGCGGTCCAGATAGGAATAGATCACCGGCGTGATGTAGAGCGTCAGCAACTGCGACAGCAGCAGGCCGCCCGCCACGCACAAGCCCAGCGGGCGGCGGGATTCGGCGCCCGCGCCGCTGCCGAAAGCGATCGGCAGGGTGC
This sequence comes from uncultured Rhizobium sp., assembly GCA_964343955.1. Taxonomy (GTDB): domain Bacteria; phylum Pseudomonadota; class Alphaproteobacteria; order Micropepsales; family Micropepsaceae; genus Rhizomicrobium. The sequence goes on from CAYFKU010000073.1 coordinate 234, forward strand.
CCATCAGCGCCGCCATGGTGGTCATCATGATGGGACGGAAGCGGGTGATCGCCGCTTCATAGATGGCCTGTTCGGGCTGGACGCTGATGTCGCCGCGCTGCCGGTTGATGGCGAAGTCGATCATCATGATCGCATTCTTCTTCACGATGCCGATGAGCATGATGAGGCCGACAAAGGCATAGAGCGTCAGCGACATGTCCACCGGCGTGATGCCCGCCAGGAACAGGAGATGGGCGATATAGAGGGTCAGCAGGCCGCCCACCGCCGCCGAGGGCAGGCCCGACAGGATTGTCAGCGGGTGGATGAAGCTTTCATAGAGGATGCCCAGGATGATGTAGACCACCACCATGGCGATGAGCAGCAGGATGCCCATGTTCTTGGTCGATTCCTCGAAGGCAGCGGCGGTGCCCTGGAAATTGCCCTGGATGGAATTCGGCATGCCGATCTCTTCCTGGGCCAGGCGGATGCCGCTGACCGCGTCGGACAGGGCCTTGCCGGGCGCGAGGTCGAAGGAAATGGTCACGGCCGGAATCTGGCCGGCATGGTTGACGGACAGCGGCACGGTGCTGGAAGTCACGTTCGTGACCGCGGTCAGCGGCACCAGCGTGTTGCCCGTCCCCGTGATGTAGAGCCGGTCCAGCGCGCTGGCGTCGCGCTGATATTCCGGCAGCAGTTCCATGATGACTTCATATTGGTTGGATGAGGTGTTGATCTGCGAGACGCGCTGGCCGCCAAAGGCCGAACCCAGCGCGGTTTCGATCTGCAGCGGCGTGACGCCGAAGGCCGCGGCGCGGTCGCGGTCGATCTTGACCTGCACCGACGGCATCGCCTGTTCATTGTCAGATGTGATATCGACAAAACCGGTCTGCTGGCGCAGCGCATCCATCAGGCGATTGGAATAGTCCTGCAACTGGGCCAGATCCAGGCCCTGCAGGGTATACTGGTAGGTCGAGCGGGCCATGCGCGCGCCCAGCCGGATTGCGGGGGGATTGGTCAGGAAGACATTGACGCCCGGAATGCGCGATACCTTGGGGCGCAGGCGGCGGATGATCTGTTCCGGCGTCGATTTGCGGATGCCCAGCGGCTTGAGCTTGATCATCATCATGCGCGCCTGATTGGTGCCGGCGGCGCCGTTAGACCCTTCCATCTGTCCCAGCACGCCTTCGATATCGGGATCGGCGCTGATGATCTTCATGACCTGGGTGGTATAGGCGGTCATCTGTGTGAAGCTGGTGCCGTTGGCGGCCTGGATATTGCCCTGGATGCGGCCGGTGTCGTCGGCCGGCAGAAAGTCCTGCTGCATCACCGAGACCATCAGCACCGAAGCCGCCAGACTGGCGAAAAAGACGCCCAGGATCACGCGCGGGTGGGTGATGCTCCAGCGCAGGGTGCGGTCGTAGAAAGCCGCCACCTTGTTGAAGCCGTTCTCGCTGAGGCGGTAGAACCAGTTTTGCTGCTCGCCATGCTCGCTCTTCAAGATGCGCGCGCAAAGCATCGGCGTCAGGGTGATGGAGATCAGGCCCGAGAACAGGATCGCCAGGATGATGGTGACGGCGAATTCGTGCAGCAGCCGGCCGACAATGCCGCCCATGAAGACGATGGGAATGAACACCGCCGCCAGGCTGACGGTCATGGACAGGATGGTGAAGCCGATTTCGGCCGATCCCTTCATCGCCGCGTCATAGGGCTTTTCGCCCATTTCGATATAGCGGACGATATTCTCCAGCATCACGATCGCGTCATCGACCACGAAGCCCACCGACAGGGTCAGGGCCATCAGCGAAAGATTGTCCAGCGAGAAGCCAAAGGCCGCCATGCCGGCGAAGGTGCCGATGATGGCGATGGGCAGGGCCAGCGACGGAATGATGGTGGCGGAAAGCCGCCGCAGGAAAACGAAGATCACGCCCACTACCAGGAAGCCGGCGAGGATGAGCGTGTGCTGCACATCGTCGATCGAGGCGCGGATCATCTGGCTGCGGTCATACACAACGTCCAGCCGGACCGACGGCGGCAGGCTGGCCTGGAACTGGGGCAGGATCTTCTTGATGGCGTCCGTGACCTGGACCACGTTCGAGCCCGGCTGGCGGAACACCGTCAGCAGAATGGCTTCCTTGTTCCTGTACCAGCTCTTGCCATAGGGATTTTCCAGCCCGTCGATGGCGCGCGCCACATCCTTCAGCCGGACCGGGCTGCCATTCTGGTAGGAAATGATCTGGTTGTTGAATTCCGCGGCGCTGGTGAGCTGGCCGCCGGTATGAATGACGGTGGAACGGGTCGGGCCGTTCAGCGCGCCCGTCGCCAGATTGACATTCGCCTGCGCGACCGCCTGGCTCAGCTTGTCGATGCCGATCTGGCGGGTTGCCAGCGCGGCCGGATCGGCCTGGATGCGGACGGCATATTTGGCGCTGCCATAGACGCCGACCTGGGCGACGCCTTCGATGGTCGAGATCTGCCGCCCCAGCAGGGTTTCGGCATATTCATCCACTTCGGCCGGCTTCAGCGTGTCCGAGCTGATCGCCATGAACATGACCGGTATGTCGGCGGGATTCTGCTTGCGGAAGGTGGGCGGCTGCGGCAGCGCCTTGGGCAGATTGCGGGTGGCTGCCGAAATGGCCGACTGCACGTCCTGGGCGGCGCCATCGATGGTGCGGTCCAGGGAGAATTGCAGCTGGATGCTGGTGAAGCCCTGGGTGCTGGTCGAGGTCATCTGGTCGATGCCCTGGATCGCCGAAAACTGGTTTTCCAGGGGCGTCGCCACCGACGAGGCCATGGTGTCAGGATCGGCGCCCGGCAGGCTGGCGAAGACCGAAATGGTCGGGAAGTCGATATTGGGAAGGTCCGAGACCGGCAGGCTGGAATAGCCATAGCCGCCGAAGATCACCAGCGCCGCCATCAGCAGCGTCGCCATGACGGGCCGTTCGATAAAAGGCTTGGACAGATTCATGGCATTCCAACTCTCAGGAACGTCGGGCAGGAACCCTCAGGCCGGTCTAGCCTTCATGATCCTGCTTGTGGGGAACCCGGCGGCGGCCGCTGGTCTTGGGGCCTGCGCCGGCACCGGGCGGTTTTCTGCTGGTCGCGGTGACCTTGGCGCCGGGCATGACACGCAACTGGCCTTCGGTAATGACCTTTTCGCCCTTGGCGAGCTGGCCCTGCACCGCATCGCTGACGCCATTGTCGAACAACACCTTCACAAAGCGCTGCTCGGCGATTCCATCCTTGACCACATAGACGAAGGTGCCGTCAGGGCCGGTGTTGACCGCTTCGCGCGGCACCACCGTGGCGTTCTGGATTTCAGCCAGGCCCACGGTGACATCGACAAGCTGGCCGGGAACCAGCGCCAGGTCGGGATTGTCGTAAGTGGCGCGCAACTCGATCGTGCCGGTGCTGCCGGCGACCGCATTGCCGACGAAATTCACGGGCACCTGGATGTCATGTTCGGCGCCGGCGTCATGCACATTGACGGTGATGAAAAGGCCCGTGCCCTTGGCGAGCTGCGCCTGGATGCGCGGCAGATCGGACTGGGGCAGCGACAGCGAGATTTTCACCGGCTGGATTTCATTGATGGTGACCAGCGGATTGGCGGTGGTCATATTGGCATTGGCGCCGGTATTGGCGGTCACCATGTTGCCGGGCTGTATCAGGATCGCGCCGGTCTTGCCGTTCACCGGCGAGCGGATCTGGGTATATTCCAGGTTCAGGCGCGCCGCTTCCGCCGTGGCTTCCGCTTCCAGATAGGCGGCATGCGCATCGTCGTAGGACTGGGCGGCAATGGCGTTCTGGCTGGTCAGGCGCTGATAGCGCTCGGCCTTGGCCTTGGCGCTGGCGACCGACGCCATGGCATTGTCATAGACGGCCTTGTAGGGGCGCGGATCGATCTGGAACAGAAGATCGCCGGTCTTGACCATCTGGCCTTCCCGGAAGAAGGCCTTCACAAGCTGACCGGCCACGCGCGCGTTGATCTGGACGGTGGAATTGGCGATCACCGTGCCGATCGTATGTTCGACCACCGGCATGTTGCGCACTTCGACCGGCGCAACCTTCACGGGGGCCGCCATGTTGCGGCGCTGCACGGGGGCGGGCTTGTGCGTAAAATACCAGAATCCGCCCATCAGCAGGGCCAGTGCCGCCACGCCCAGGATGGTGGTCCGCATGCGGCTGGGGCGGCCGGAATCGTCCAGTTCCAGCTCATCACCCCGGGTCGGCGGGGGCTGCAAGGGGCTGATCTGAACATTCATGCGATGCGATCCTGGCAATCCGGCTGGGCCGGGGCGGTAACAGTAAAATTCGGCACCCGCCGCACTGCGGCGAATGGGTGAAGGCCCCCGATGCTGCTTTCCCCTGGCGGCCGACCTTCGGGCCGGCACCCATTTTGGTCTTGTTGGCCTCTTATATAGATGAAAAACCTCTCACAAGTGTGCCGGAAAGTCGGCGGGGGGATCGCGATAAATCCAGCAAATCCCTGCAAAAATGCCCTTAAGCCCCCAGTCGGGCCGGCTGGGTCCCCTCCTGCTGTTGCTCCGCAGCATCGCCCTGTCTATAAGCCGCCCACCCCTCCCAGAGCCCTGAGTCCCTATGGAAATCCGCAACATTGCCATCATCGCCCATGTCGACCATGGCAAGACCACCCTGGTGGACCAGCTGCTCAAACAGTCCGGTTCGGTCCGGGAAAACCAGCAGATGGCCGAGCGGGCCATGGATTCCAACGACCAGGAACGGGAACGCGGCATCACCATTCTGGCCAAATGCACCAGCGTCGAGTGGAACGGGGTGCGCATCAATACCGTGGATACGCCGGGCCATGCCGACTTCGGCGGCGAAGTGGAGCGCATCCTCTCGATGGTGGATGGCGTCGTCCTGCTGGTTGACGCGGCCGAAAGCGTCATGCCGCAGACCAAATTCGTGCTGTCCAAGGCCCTGAAACTGGGCCTCAAGCCGATCGTGGTGATCAACAAGATCGACCGCCAGGACGCCCAGCCCAAGGAAACGCTGGAATCCATCTTCGACCTTTTCCTGTCGCTGGAAGCCAATGACGACCAGCTCGATTTCCATCACCTCTATGCTTCGGGCCGTAACGGCTGGGCGGTGGACGACCTGGAAGACGAGCGCAAGGATCTGACGCCGCTTTTCCTCCGTATCGTGGAAGATGTGCCCCCGCCCAGGCCGCAAAAGCTGGCCAGCGAAGACAATCCCTTCAAGATGCTGGTCACCACCCTGGAGGCCGACAATTTCCTGGGCCGCATCCTGACGGGCCGCATCGAATCGGGGGTTGTCACCACCAACCGCAACATCAAGGTGCTCAGCCGCACCGGCGAGGTGATCGAAAAGGCGCGCATCACAAAGCTTCTGGCCTTCCGGGGCCTGGCGCGCGTGCCGGTGGAGCGGGCGGAAGCCGGCGACATTGTCGCCATCGCCGGTCTGGAGACTGCCACCGTCGCCGACACATTGTGCGATCTGACCGTGGAAGAGGCCATTCCGGCCCATCCCATCGACCCGCCGACCCTGTCCATGACCCTGTCCGTCAATGACAGCCCGCTGGCGGGCCGTGAAGGCGACAAGGTGCAGTCCCGCGTGATCCGCGACCGCCTGATGCGGGAAGCCGAAGGCAATGTCGCGCTGAAGGTGGTGGAAACCGGCGAAGGCGCCTTCGAGGTGTTCGGCCGCGGCGAATTGCAGCTTGGCGTGCTGATCGAATCCATGCGCCGCGAGGGTTTCGAGCTCGGCATCAGCCGTCCGCGGGTGGTCATGAAGACCGAGGACGGCCAGCGCCTGGAACCAATCGAGGAAGTCACCGTCGATGTCGATGACGCCTATACCGGCGTGGTCATCGAGAAAATCTCCAATCGCAAGGGCGAAATGGTGGATATGCGTCCCACCGGCGCCGGCAAGACCCGCATCGTCTTTCATGCGCCCGCGCGCGGCCTGATCGGCTATCACGGCGAATTCCTGACCGACACCCGCGGCACCGGCGTGATGAACCGGATGTTCCTGGACTATGCCCCGCACAAGGGTCCGGTGGGCGGCCGCATCAATGGCGTGCTGATTTCCACCGAGGACGGCGAGGCGGTGGCCTATGGCCTCTGGTATCTGGAAGAGCGCGGCAAGCTGTTCGTCACGCCAGGCACCAGGGTCTATCAGGGCATGATCATCGGCCAGAACGCCAAGGACAATGACCTGGACGTCAATCCGACCAAGGCCAAGCAGCTCACCAACATCCGCACCACCTCGAAGGACGAGGCGGTGCGCCTGACGCCGATCGTGCCCATGACCCTGGAGCAGGCGATGGCCTATATCCAGGACGATGAGCTGGTCGAGGTGACGCCCCAGTCGATCCGCCTGCGCAAGCGCGAGCTCTTGCCGCATATGCGCAAGCGGGCCAAGCAGGCGGCCGAAGCCTAGCGGCGCGCGCCTTTCGGTCATCGTGCGCACGGCGCCTCCTCACCTGCGTTAGGCACGCCGCGCGCGCTACCGCCCGGATGGCCAGATGTCCCGTTGCTGCGGTAAATCGCGGGATTTCTCGCGCTCCCCCCGGCTTTGGGTTATTGTCGGTGCAAAGCAGGAAGCGCCAATGAAGCTGATGCAGATTTTGCCCATCCTGGGCTTTCTGGTCGTCGCCACCGGCATGGAAGTGTCGGGCGACGCCATCCTGCGCAAGGCGCTGTTCGGCCAGCCCGGCCTTGCGCGTATGGGCCTGTTCCTGCTGGGTGCGGCGCTGCTGACCGGCTATGGCACCTTCCTCAATCTGGCTCCACTGGAGTTCGGCCAGGTGGTGGGCCTCTATATCGCCACGCTATTTGTCATGTGGCAGATCATCACCTTCATCACCTTCCGCACGGTGCCGACCGCGCCCATTCTGCTGGGGGGCGTCCTGATCGTTACCGGCGGTCTGATTGTCTCCTTCTGGAAGCAGGCGCCGTGACCATCGACGACAAGCTTGTCTCCTTCGCCCATCGCCTGGCCGATGCCTCCGGCGCGGTGATCCGGCCCTATTTTCGCCAGCGCATCGATGTCAGCCACAAGCCCGGCAAAGGCGTCTTCGATCCGGTCACCGAAGCCGATCGCGGCGGCGAGAAAGCCATCCGCGCCATTATCGACCGCGAGCGTCCCGAAGACGGCATTCTGGGCGAGGAGTTCGGCGAGAAACGCGGCACCAATGGGTTGCGCTGGATTCTCGATCCGGTGGACGGCACCCGCGCCTTCATCACCGGCCGCCATGAATGGGGATCGCTGATCGCGCTGGAGAAAGACGAAGTGCCGGTGCTGGGCATGATTGACCAGCCGGTGCTGGGCGAACGGTTTTTGGGGGTCCATGGCCGCACGGTCCTGATCGAAGGCGAAAAACGCACGCCCTTGCGGGTGCGCGAATGCGCCGATCTCAAGGACGCCACTCTTTGCGCCACCGATCCCAGCCAGTATTTCTCGCCCGAGCAGCAGGCAGGTTTCGCCCGCGTGAAAACGGCGGCGCGCCTGACGCGCTATTGCGGTGACTGTTACCTGTTTGCCGTGCTGGCGATGGGCTTTGTCGATGTGGTGATCGAAGCCAATTTCAGCCGCTGGGATATCGCCGCGCTGATCCCGATCGTGGAGGGCGCCGGCGGCATCATTACCGCATGGGATGGCGGCGATTGCCGCGACGGCAAGACCATTCTGGCCTGCGGCGACAGGCGCGCGCACGAACAGGCGATGGCTCTGCTCGCGCCGCGTTGAATATGCGCCGCAAGGCCGGGGCGTTCTTCATGCCGGCTGTCTGCCCGTAAACGCGTCGAACGCGGCCCAGAACCGGGCGCGGATGAGGCTGCGCTCCATCAGGATTTCGTGTTCGGCTTCCGCGATCTCGACATATTCGGCCTGGGGCGCGCGCGCCGCAAAGGCTTTGGCCTCGGCGCTGATGCAGATGCGATCCTTGCCGGCGCCGGCGATCAGCAGGGGCGTGGTGATCTGCGCCGCCTGCGGCTTCAGCCAGTCCATGGAACGCAGGGCCGCCGCCAGCCAGCCCCAGGTCGCGCCCGCCAGGCGCAGATCGGGCTGCTCGCGCAAAAAAGCCTGGGTGCGCTCGAAGCGCTGCGGGTCCGATGTCACGAGCTGGGTGGCGAAGGTGATCTTGTGGGGATCGCGCCCCTCCATGCCCCAGACCCAGCCGGCCTGCTTGCCGCGCCACATGTGATAGCGCGTCACCTGGCGCACCAGAAATTCCGGCTGGCCGCGAAAGGATATTGCGATCATGGGTGCGCAAAGCACACAGCAGCCGAAGCTGGTGGGCCGCCGCGCCAGGCGGCGCAGCAGGATATGGCCGCCCATGGAATGGGCCAGCGCCACCGGCTTTTCCCCCGCCGCCAGCATGGGTGCCACAACCCAGTTCATCAGCGTGTCGAGATCTTCGTCATATTCCTCGAAGTCGCCGACAAAGCTCTTGCGGCTGTCGCTCGTCATGCGGCCCGATCCGCCCTGGCCGCGCCAGTCCATGGTGGCGACGGCAAAGCCGCGGCCGCGCAGTTCGTCGATGACCTCGAAATATTTTTCGATGAATTCGGTTTGGCCGTTCAGCAGGACGCAGGTTCCGCGTGCCGGCACGTCAGGCGCCGGTTCGAACCGGGCGGCCCGCAGGGTGGCCCCCACGGCCTTGATCGGCATGGGATCGAACACTGTGGCGGCGGGGATCATGATCTTTGAATTCGGCAAGTGGCCATATGGACATAAGCCGGTTTTTCAAGCCCCCGATAGGGGGTTGAAGCCGGGATTAGCGCCCCCAAATAACCTTTGTCCGGCCGCCGCAATGGGGCCGGTTTCAGCCCGGCTGGATGGTCCGGCGGGCGCCACAACGCTTCACGGAGGTTGTCCCATGCGTATCGACTACACCCCTTTTTTCCGCTCCACCGTCGGCTTTGACCGGCTGATCAATCTGCTGGAATCGGCCGGCGAGCAGGGCTATCCCCCCTATAATATCGAGCGGTCCGACGAGAATAATTACCGCGTCACCCTGGCGGTCGCCGGCTTTGCCGAGAAGGACCTGTCGGTGGACGTGAAGGACCGGGTCCTGACGATCAGCGGCAAGCGCGACGAGCCTGCGCAACAGACCAGCTTCCTGCACCAGGGCATCGCCGGGCGCGCCTTCGAGCGCGGTTTCCAGCTTGCCGAGCATGTCGAGGTCAAGGCGGCCCGGCTCGAGAACGGCCTTCTGTATGTCGATCTGGAGCGCATCGTGCCGGAGGAAAAGAAGCCCCGCCGCATCCAGATCAATGCCCCGGAGCTCAAGACCATCGAGGGCAGCAAGGCGGCCTGATCCCCGTCCATTAAGCAAAAGCGGAGCGTCCATTGGGATGCTCCGCTTTTTTTTGTTAGTTTACATGCGCAACTGCTTCGTTCCGCATGGTTCGCTGTCATGGGCTTCTGGCCGCAGTCCATCACCTCCAAGCCGCCGCCCGATCTCGACGAGGTTCGCGCCCGCTATGCGGCGATCTTCTCCCGCTTCGCGTCCGCCCCTGACGGCCTGGACTATTCGCCCGGCCAGCTCGGTCCGATAGGGGGTGAATGGGTCGGGTCGGAAGGCGAGGCCCCGGCGCGCACCATCCTCTATTTCCATGGCGGTGGCTTTGTCGCGGGTTCCCCGGAAAGCCATCGCGCGCTGGTGGGCCGCTTGGTCGAGGCCAGCGGCGTGCGCGCCTTCAGTGTGAAATACCGCCTGGCGCCCGATTGTTTCTTTCCCGCCGCGGTGCGCGACGGCATCGACGCCTATCGCGCCCTGCTGGCCAAGGGGGTCCCGTCATCCTCGATCATCCTGGCCGGCGATGAGGCTGGCGGGGGACTGGCATTTTCGGTCGCGCTGGCGGTGCGCAACGCGGGCCTTGCGCTGCCCGCCGGTCTGCTGGCGATGTCGCCCTGGGCCGATCTGTCCCTGTCCGGCTCATCGATGCTCGGCAACCGCAAGACCGACACGGTGCTGGATTGGGACATGCTGTTTCTGTGCGCCCGCGGCTATCTGCGCAAATCCAATCCCTGCGACGCCTATGCCTCGGCCGCCTATGCGCCCCTGACCAATTTCCCGCCCGTGATGGTGCATGCCGGAGCGCTGGAAATTCTTCGCGATGACGCGTCCCGGCTGGGCGACCGCTGCGCCGATGCCCAGGTGCCGGTGAGCGTGGAGATCTATGACGGGATGGGCCATCTGTTCCAGGCCGAGTCGGGCCGCGGCGAGGCCAAGGCGTCCATGACCCGCCTGGGACAATTCATCCGTGCCAAGAGCGCGGCGCTGGCGTCCTGATTTTCAAACCGCTCCAGTTGCAGTGTTCTTGAAATCGCGGAAGGCTAGGCGGAAGCGGCCAGTGCTTGTGTGAAGCGTTCCGGCAGTCTTGCGCCGGAGAAATCCGCGCCCCCGGTATCGGCATCGCGCATGTCGGCATCCGACAGGTTGGCGTAGGAAAAATCCCCGCCCGACAGACGCGCCCGGCGCAGGTCCACATAGCGGGCCTGGGCATTGTCCAGCCGCGCCGGCAGCAGGCGGGCGCCGTTGATCATCAGGGGCCCCAGCTTGGTGTCGCGCAGGTCGGCATGGTTCAGCCGCGCGCCCGACAGATTGACCCCCCGCAGGTCCGCTCCGCCCAGTTTGGCGGTGCGCAGGTCGCAGCCCTGGAGATTGGAACCCTGTAGCGACGCGCCCTCCATGTTCACGCCATAGAGCTGGGCACCGGGCGCGATCAGCGCCGTCAGGGTCCGGTGCGCCATCCGGGTGGCATGGCGCAGGTCCATGCCGGAAAGATCGGCGGGCTTGCCTTCGCGTCCATTGCTTTCCGCCCAGCGGCAATGCTCGTCCAGCAACCGTTCCAGGGTGAGAAGCTGGTCGGTGCCCGGCGATGCCGTTTCGGTCAGGACGTTGCGCATGTCCGCGCCCTTGGTGTTGGCAAAATCTAGCTTGGCGCCGATCAGGATGCAGCCGGCCATATCCGCGCCTGTCAGGTTGCACCCCGACAGATCGGCATTTTCCAGATTGGCGCCGGTCAGGCGGGCCTGGCGCAGATTGGCCCGTGTCAGGCGGACCCCCTTCATCATCGCATCGGTGAAATCGGCCTGCACCGCGATCGCGCCGGTCATCTTGGCGCGTTCCAGATTGGCCGAGTTCATCATGGCGGCGGGCATCTCGGACGGGCCCAGATCGTGCTGCAGCACGCGCAGGTTCCCGTATTTGTCCTTTTCCGCGATGGTGCCTTCCCGCATGTCGCCCTCGAACAGGTCGGCGCCGATCAGGTTGGCGCCCCGCAGGGAGGCCCCGCGCAGGTCCGCGCGGCGCATGGAACAGGCCGAAAGGTTGGCCCGGCGCAGGTCGGTGCCGAAAAAGCTGGCCGAATCCAGCTTGGCTCCTTTCAGATTGGCTTCTTCCAGGATGGCGCCGGTGAAATCGGCGTCCGCCAGGTTTCGTCCCGCTAGGTTGAGGCCGGAGAGATCGCAAAAGGTAAAGACGGCGCGGGCGCCCCCCAGCCTTCCGCTATAGAGCATCTCATGGCGGGATATGGCGGCACTGACGTCCCGCTGGGTAAGCCTGGCAAACCCGCTATGCCGGGCCTTGGTCATGAGGATTGGCTCGTGAAGCTTTTTTCACGGGGATTTTGGCCTTCCCGCCTCTAACGGCTGATTAAGAACGGGGATTTGCGGCCTTGCGGGGGCGGGGAGGCGCGAAAATTGCTGTTGAACCGGGACCATAGCCGGGTACAAAGG
>CAYFKU010000074.1:0-1356 GCA_964343955.1 uncultured Rhizobium sp.
ACTGCTGCCTCCCGTAGGAGTCTGGGCCGTGTCTCAGTCCCAGTGTGGCTGATCTTCCTCTCAGAACAGCTAAGGATCGGAGCCTTGGTGAGCCATTACCCCACCAACTAGCTAATCCTACGCGGGCTAATCCATTGGCGATAAATCTTTCCCCTTACGGGCACATTCGGTATTAGCTGCAGTTTCCCGCAGTTGTTCCGAACCAATAGGTATATTCCCACGCGTTACGCACCCGTCCGCCGGTGATGTATTGCTACACCCCCTAGACTTGCATGTTTGAGGCCTGCCGCCAGCGTTCGTTCTGAGCCAGGATCAAACTCTCATGTTTTTGATCCTAGTGATGCAGACGACGCTAACGCTCTCTATTGACCGGCTTGGCGCCGGTCAGTTGCGTGTTCGCAAAACTGATTGACTAGGGTTTGGCCGGCTTTCGCCGACCGAACATTTGTACAATTTAGTCTTGCAGAAGAACGCGAGCGATTTGCGTCGTTGCTCGATTGTTTGCGCCAAAGCCTGAGCCTTGACGCGAGTGGCATACCGAGCCGCCGCCCACGTTCCCCTTCCTTAAATCACAATGTCAAACAGCGCGCCGAACGACGATTTCGCGTCTAGTTTCAACGGGTAACACCGTCTCGCGAGAAGTGCCGCGAAGCAGCGTGGGCGCGGGTTATAGGGGCGGGTCCTGGGACTGTCAAACGTAAAAAAGCGGAAAAAACTGCTTTTTTTTCCAGGCCCTTTGGACGGGACCTGGACCTCTGGAAAAGCCCGGAAAACCGGTCTTTCCCCACCTATATATAGATGTAGTCCTCCGAAATGCCACATTCGGCGGGGGGCCGATGGACCCGAGATCCCCGGAGCGGGCAAAGCGCACAGCACGCCGCAACAAGAATTGCAGGAACCGGGCCGCCCGACGCCTTCGCGGTTGCGGCAGGCTCAGAGGCGCTCGTCGGCCATATGGTGAAGGTCCGTGCGGTCCAGGTTGGTCATGACGATGCCGTCCGCCAGGTTGCAGCGAATATCGGCGCTGTCGATCCAAACCTGCTTGTCATTGTCCAGGCCCACGCAGCACCCAGCGTGAATAACGCGCCTGCTGACGCGCGCTGCGGTCCAGTTCCTGCTGATACTGGTTTTTCTGCGATTCATCAGGCTTGCTGTTTGACCTGATAGACCTGTCGCTACTGCGCATTTGCGCTGTCGGCTTGCGAATCCGCGCCGGCATTCTGCGCCGCAACCTGGTTGGTGATTGCCGCGGGTGTGGAATAGGTGGTCGGCAAGCCGTTGGCATCGACCCTTTCGCCCTTCGGGGCTCCATCCGGGGCCGGACAGGTCTGGGCCACAAGGGACGAGAGCGGCAAC
>CAYFKU010000074.1:1456-10697 GCA_964343955.1 uncultured Rhizobium sp.
CGCAAAGCCGCCCCTGCGCATCCAGCGCCGGTACATGCCGGAAACGGCCATAGGTCATCGTCTCCATCGGGCTTTCGACCGTATCGCCTTCACCGCAGGTTTCCGGTTCCGGGGTCATGTAGTCGCCCACTGTCGCGGTCAGGGCTGCGCCCCCGGCCTGGGCAATGGCCTGCACAAGATCGCGCTCGGAAATGATGCCGGTAAGGCTCCCCTCCTCGTCCTTGACCACAAGGGCTCCGATGCGCCGCTCGGTAAGAAGCCTGGCGGCTTCGGCTATGGTTGCGGTAGCGGTGATGGCCACGACATCGCGGCCCTTATCCTACAGAATGTGCCTGACTTGCATGACGACGCTCCTCCAAGCTTGGGGGTCCTGTCGCGGATCCCGCGACAAGACGGGAAAACCGCCGGGCTTCGCCCGGTCATTGCCCAAGATGCTGCGCCAGGCTTTTGCCCCTGGCAAGGCGTATCGTACGCGGCGTTGCAGCAGTTTCCGGCGGCCAAAGGCAAAAGCCCCCGAAATCCGCCATTTACCGGCCGATAAGCCGCCTTGAGCCAGAAACCAATCTAGGGCAAAAGACCGCCCTTCCGCCCGGTTGGCGGTCTTCGGCTGGTAGCGCGGCCCGAAGGTCTTGTGTGGTGCTGTGGCCGAGAGGCTGAAGGCGGCGGTTTGCTAAACCGTTATACGGTTGAAAAGCCGTATCGAGGGTTCGAATCCCTCCGGCACCGCCATTCCCGCCGATGCGGGCGTATTCTTTCAACCACCATAATGCAGCGGGAATGGCGGTGCCGGAACGGCTTCCGGAAGCCTTGTTCGACCGAGTTGGCGGCAGCCAATTCGGGGCGCGAGCGAAGCGCGTGATCCGAGCGACAGCAAGGACGGAAAACACGCTCCAGGCGTATTTTCCGCAATCCCTAAAGCCCTCGCTTGCGCGCGAACTCCCGCCCCGCGCTTACATTTGCGCGGACCCGCGCATAAAGAAGGTCACGCCCGCCCCAATCAGGGCCCAAGCCGGGAAGATGAGATAGACCGGCGGAAATCCGCCCGCCTGAATGGGCGGCATCACGACGGCGATGCCGGCCATGATGATCGAGCCGGCCACCCCAACCGCCACCACCGATGTCGGTGCGGCCACAGTTCCGCTCTTTATGCCATCGCGCCTGCGCAGAACCGGCAGGGCGATGCAGCAAATGGCATAGCCGAATACCAGCGATATGGTGATCGTATCGACCAACAGGCCCACCGCGCCGCGGCCCAGCGCCAGGCCCGCGATATTCAGGACAAAGATAACCCCCACGACTGGCGCCGGAACGCCGGAGCGCCCGCGCCATCTGTTCATCCAGCCCGGCAGGAATCCTTCGCGGGCCAGCGCAATCAGCGTGCGCGAGGCCATCAGGAAGACGCCGTTCCAGGTTTTCGCCAGGGACAGCATGGCAATGGCCAGAACCAGCGGCACCAGCCGATCGCCCCAATAGAGCAGCTTCGTCGCCTCCACAAAGGCAAGCGAATGCGGCGGCAGCGATTGCCAGGGGCCGGCAATAGCCGTTCCGATCACGACCAGACAATAGAATGCGGAGGCAGCCCCGATCGCCAGGACCAGGATGCGGAACAATGTGGCGAAGGGCAGATGGGCGGATTTTTCCTCCACCACCTGGCTGATCGCCTGAAAGCCGCAGAGAAGAAAGGCACAATTGGCGAAGATACCTGCCGCGCCCTGCCACCAGACCGGCGCGGCGGTGGGAAACAGCGGCTCAAGATTGGACGCTTTGCCCTGAAACCCCATCAGGACAACCATGATGAGCGCGACCAGAATGAACGTATAGGTCAGCAGGCTGTGAAACCGGGCAAGGGCGCGGCCGCCGACGAAATTCAGGATGGCGATCAGGGGGGCCCCGAAACAGCCGATCATCAGCTGATTGCGGGTCACATTGGTGCCGAAGGCATCGTAAAGCACGACATCGCGCACGCCGGTTCCCATCCGCTCGAACAGCCAGGCAATGGCCAGGCCCTCGAAGATGGCGACGCAGATCCAGGCCAGCGCAATGAACCAGCCGACATAGAAGGCCAGTGGCCGCCCGAAACTGTGCAGGACGAAGCTGAACTCCCCGCCTGCGACCGGAATGCGGGAGGTCAGTTCGGCATAGCAGGCGCCGATGCAGGCGACCACGATGCCGCCCGCCACAAAGCCGATGACGGCGCCGCCCGGGCCGGCCGACGCCAGCCAGCTTCCCACCAGCACGCACCAGGCCGAACCGATGATCGAGCCGAAGCCGAAGGCGAAAAGCTGGAATCGCCCGATATCGCCCTTCAGCGCCGGCGCGGCGGAATCGCCCGCCACTAGACCGGTACTTTGAACGGCCTGGGATCGGAGAAGCGCCTCAGGACATTGGTGGTGATGCGGGCAATGTCATTGTCGAAGCCGTTATGGTTCAAGGCGCCGATATAGGCCATCGAGCCCACGGAAAAGACCGCGCCGCCGGACGGCGTCTCGAAGAAGGTCAGCGAGGCATAGTTCTTGTTGTCATATTCCCAGCGCATCTTCGCCGCCAGCTCGCCCGTGGCCCAGACCGGCAGGGGCGTGCCCTCGGACTTGGCCAGGTGCAGTGCATGCTTGGGCGTGCCAGCGGCAAGATCGAAGCGGTCAAATTCGTCGCCGGCCGCACCCCCGAAATGGGTGCCATAATCGCCGATGATCTCGGACTTCACGCCGGCGAATATGAAACCCGCGCGCGGATTCTTGGAATCGGGAAGCACCTTGTAATAGCTGTTCCCCGACCCGAAGGTCGTGCCGCAATATTGCAGGCCCAGAATGCGCGCGGGCCAGCTTTGATCCCATTCCAGATTGTCCACGCCGTTCAGTTCGAAGCGGCGCTCCCCTTCGAAATTCTGGGGCGTCCAGTAGGTCTCGTTCAGCCGCCGCAATTCCACGGCGGGCACACCATCCTTGCGCCAGGCGGCCGGATTGCGGAAGCCGTTGCCGCCCAGATACATCAGGCGTCCGCCCGAACCCAGATAGTCCTGGACGGCGTTGAAGATTTCCGGTGACTGATATTCCGGATGCTGCCCCGTGATCACGGTACGATAGCGCGACAAAAGCTCCTTGCCCTCGCGGTCGACCAGATCGTCGGTGATGATGTCATAGGGCGCCTTGGCATGTTCCAGCCAGTCGACGATCTGGGTGTCGGAATTGATCAGATGCAGCCAGGTCTTCAGGGTGACGGTCAGCAGCGGCCGCCGCCAGGACGAGCGGGTCACCAGCGTGCCGTCGATATGCTGGTCGTAAAGGCCGCGCCCGAACTCCGGATGCTGCATCAGGAAATCGATGTCATCGGCATTGAAATGGAAGGCCGGATAGCGTTCGAGCTGGGCGAAATTGCGCGTCCAGTTGGTATAGGCGAGATAGGTGGTGGTCGGAATCAGGAACGCCGTGGGCGCGGTGGCCTTGCCTTTGGGCGGGGCCACGAAGAAGGGCACGTAATGTTCGGATTTTCCGTGCTGCAGATGCACCGCATAGATGCCGCTGCGCAGGCCCGCGGGCACTGTATAGCTGAAGCTGGGC
Source organism: uncultured Rhizobium sp. (assembly GCA_964343955.1). GTDB lineage: Bacteria > Pseudomonadota > Alphaproteobacteria > Micropepsales > Micropepsaceae > Rhizomicrobium. The sequence goes on from CAYFKU010000074.1 coordinate 5,014, forward strand.
ACCCATTCGGCGTCCAGCAGATCGTCCTCGCGGAAATAGATTGCGGAGAACTCGCCCGGCTGTTTGCGCCAGTCCTTGCTGGACGTCCAGTGATAGCCCTTCATGGCGCGCTGCGGCCAGTTCACGCCGCGGCCATGCCATGCGGCCGGCGAGGTATCGTGTACCGTCAGGGTGCCGATGCCGATGCTGAAATCCCAGAAACCGCGAATATCGTCGGCCGCCACTTCGTCCAGCCTGGTGGCACGCGCGATGCGGATCATTTCGGCCGGATGCAGCACCTTGCCCGCGATCCGAACGCCATCGATGCGGCCGTTGAACAGCGCATAGGGCGCCGGCTGGCCATTGGCCATGGTCTCGCCGCAACCGGCGGCAAAACGCATGGGCGTGCCGTTGGCGACCGCCCAGTCCGCGTGAAGCCGGCGCGTGCCGAAAATATAATGCCAGGGATCGCTGGGCGATTCCGGCGTGAAATTCTCGTCGGTAAGCAGCACGTCATAGACCCGCCACTCACCCGTTTCCGCATTGAAAGACGCCGCGAGCAGGGTCCAGTGCCCCGGCTGGATATAGCGGGAGGTGCGCAGCCGGAAATATTTGCCGCCGCCCTCGCCGACCCACAGGGCGCCCTCGCCCCGCTCATCGATGCCGATCGCCCATCCCAGCTTCCTGGTATCGTCCCATTGCGAGGCAACGAACTGCACGCCCTTGCCCGGCATGGTCGGCTTGACCAGCGCCATGACCGAGAAGCTCTGCTTGTTGCCGGTGATGCCGGACGGCGAGGCCCGGTCGAAGGTCACATAAGAGCCGGGCCAGGTCTTCTGGGTGCTGCCGGGATAGCTGCGCGCGAAATCGGCCGGCACCGGGTCCACCCGAAAGCGCCCGACGCCCGACAGGCTGTCGCCATTGATAACCCGCACCAGCGACGCTTTGTAATCGCCCGGAGCATAAGTGCTGGCAAAGAAGGTGATCTTTTCGCCGGGGCGCACGGTGATCTGGTCGCTATAGCCGACAATCGTCTTGTTGGACTTGGCCAAGGTGAGCACATGCCCCTTGTCGGCATCGGTCACCGGGCGGCGCGGACGCGCGGTCAGACTGGTCAGGGCCATGGCCGGAAGGCGCGCCATGGCGCCGAATACGGAAGCCACACCCATCATCAGCATGGATGTGCGACGTGTCAGATCGATCATGATGCAACCCCCAAACCTGTCTTGTGCCCCATGGCAATTTACCTCAACTGGCGCCGGTTTTGAACTAGCCGGCAATATCCCTTGCTGCGCCCTTTACGGCATCCAGGGTTGCGTCGATGACGGCATCGTCATGGACGAAGGAGACGAACCAGGCGCCGCGCTCCAGGATGCGCACGCCGCGTTTCAGCAGCGCATGGGCGAAGCGTACATAGAGCGCCTTGTCGGATTTGAGCAGGTCACGATAGTTCCTGGCGGGAGCATCCAGCCCGAAGCCGACATGGAACATCAGCTCAAAGCCGGTGACCTGGGCCTTGAGGCCGGCGCCCTGCAAGATCCCGGCGATACCGTCGCGCAGGCGGACGCCGCGCTTTGAAGCGGCGGCATACTGGTCCTGCGTCAGCGCCTGCTGGGTGGCCACCATCGCCGCCATGGTGACGGGCTGGGCGTTGAAAGTGCCGCCATGCAGCACCCCGCCGCCGGCGAACATGTCCAGAAGATCCGCCCGGCCCACGACCGCGGCCACCGGGAAGCCGTTGGCCACGGCCTTGGCGAATATCGAAAGATCGGGCGTCACGCCGAAACGCGCTTGCGCCCCGGAACGGCCCAGCCGAAAGCCGGTGATGACTTCATCGAAGATCAGAAGCGCGCCATGCTTGCGGCAGGCGGCCAGCGCCCCTTCCAGAAAGCCTGGGGCCGGGGCGATGGCACCCTGGTTGCACATGGCGGGCTCCATGATCACGCCCGCGATATCGCCCCTGGCCAGACGCTGTTCTAGCCGTTCCAGGTTGTTCCAGCCGATCACATCCAGCCCGGCGGCATCGATCGGGTCCTGGCCCTTGCTGCCCGGCACCAGCACCGGCGCATCCTCGGGGCCGGCGGCATTCTCGCCCGGCGCGGTGGACCAGAGGATATTGTCGAACCAGCCGTGATAATGGCCTTCGAACTTCAGGATGATGCGTTTGCCGGTGGCGGCGCGGGCCAGGCGAAAGGCGGCCTGGGCGACTTCCGAGCCGGACGAGCCGAAACGGATGCGCTGGGCCGAGGGAATGCGCTCGCACAGAAGGCGCGCGGCCTCGAACTCGATCTCGGACTGGCCAGCGTAAAGAATGCCCTTCTCGACCTGGTCTTTCACCGCCTGCTGCACGCCCGACGGCGTATGACCCAGCACCATGGCGCCCATGCCGCAATAATAATCGATCAGCCGGTTGTTATCGGCATCGATCAGATAGGGACCCTCGCCCCGCTGGAACACCAGCGGACCGCCTGCCATCCCGGTGCGGAAATTGCTGTTCACACCGCCCGCAACATACTTCGCATTCTCCGCAACCAAAGACGCAGAACGCTCAAAGGATAAATTGCCTTGCAGATTCATGGCCTCGCCTGGGTCCTTTCTCAAAGAGAATGCAGCAGCAACATGCGTCATCCTCATGCGAACAAGGCGCCGGGCGCGGTCCCTGGAAACAAGGCGCGCTCCGGCCACCTTTCGGAACTCTACCCCTTGAGGCGCGGTTTTTTTCACCGCAAACTGCGGAAAGCAGCCGACTTGCGGAAGAAAAATGGCAAAAAGAAGCGAAAAGCGAAAAAATATTCCAGCCGCCCTGGAGCCTGCCGATCGCGCGATCCTGCGGGAATTGCAGCGCAATGGCCGGGCAACCAATTCCGAACTCGCCGCGGTTGCCCATATCTCGGAGTCCGCCAGCTTTCGCCGGCTGAAAAAGCTGGAGGAGAGCGGCGTCATCGAGAACTATACCGTGCGCATCAACCCTGCCTCCATCGGACTGAGCATCATTGCCATCATCTCGATCGGGCTGGCGAACCAGTCGGACGATGAGGTGGTGAAATTCGAGCGCGCTGTGGCGAAAATCCCGGAGGTCATGGAATGTTCGCTGCTGACAGGTACGCCGGACTATCTGCTGCGTGTCGCCGTGAGCGATCTCGAAGACCTGGAAAGGCTTTACGCCACCGTCCTGCGGCGGTTGCCGGGCGTCGCGCGCTTTTCCTCCAATCTGGTCTTACGCTCGGTCGTGAACAAAATTAATCTGCCGGTGTGAAAGACAATCGCCTGAAGGCCCGTACACGCAGGGCTGCAACAGGCCGCAAGGCAGGTTTGGGGAAAGCCTTATGAAAATGGTCCGTTATGTCGCCCTGGTCACGGCGGGACTTGGCTGCGCCTGCGCGCCACAGCCTTCGCCCGACCTGGGCCGCATCTTCGCGACATGGAATTCCCCGGCATCGCCGGGCTGCGCCATCGGTATCCGTCAGGACGGGCAGACAAGGCTGGCGGCTTTTGGGTCGGCCGATCTTGAACATCATGTGCCCAACAGCCCCGCCTCGATCTTCGAAGCCGGATCGGTATCGAAGCAATTCACAGCCGCGGCCGTTCTGCTTCTGGCCCAGGAGGGCAAAGTCGGCCTGGATGACGATATCCGCAAATATCTTCCCGAGATGCCCGACTATGGGGCGACGATTACCATCGGCCATCTGCTCTCCCACACCAGCGGGCTGCGCGATTGGGGAACGCTGGCCGAGATCGCCGGCTGGCCCAGAACCACGCGGGCGATGAACCAGGCGGATGTCCTGGCCATGGCGGCGCGGCAGACAGGGCTGAACTATGCTCCCGGCGCCGAATACAGCTACACCAACACCGGTTACAATCTGCTCGCAATCATCGTCGAGCGGGTAAGCGGCCAGCCCTTTCCCCGATTCACGCATGACCGGATTTTCCAGCCGCTGGGCATGACATCGACATCCTGGCGCGACGACTTCAGACGGATCGTGGCGGATCGTTCCATCGCCTATGTCCGCAACGGCACTACTTATGAACAGCAGATGCCGTTCGAGAATGTCATCGGAAATGGCGGTCTGCTCACCACCGTGAAGGATCTACTCGCCTGGAACGATGCGCTCAATCAACAGCGCCTGGGATCGTTTGTCGCTCGGGAAATGGAACGTCAGGCCCTGTTGAATGACGGACGGCGGATCAAATATGCCCGAGGTGTGCGGGTGACCAGCCGCAACGGGCTGGCGGAAATTTCCCATGACGGAGCCACGGCGGGATATCGCACATGGCTTGCCCGCTTCCCCTCCAGGAACCTCTCGATCGCCATTCTGTGCAATGCCGGCGATGTGGGACGGTCGGCAGCCCTGCACGGCTATGAAATTGCGGACCCGCTGATCGGCCAGGCACCGGGCCCGGCCGGAGCCGAGGCGCACATGCCGGGCCGCGCCGGGCTTTTCGTCAGCGAGCGCACGGGCATGCCTTTCGCCCTGGTGTGGGCCAATGGCGCCTTGCGCAAGGAATCCGGGGAAATATTGCGGATCGAAAGTGCCGATGCGCTGCGGGCGGGCGACGGTCTGTTGCGCTTCGAGGGCAATGACAAGTTCGTGCTGGAAGACAATGACGGCAATGCCGAGCCGCATCTTCGCAACGCACCCGCGGTGGCCGATCGCGCCGCGCTGTCAGCCTATGCGGGATCCTACAAGAGCGATGAGATCGACACGGTCTATGCGGTGGAGGAACGTGAGGGGCATCTCGCGATGCAAAACAGGGGGCGGCCGGCTGCAGCCGCCATGCGCCTCGACCCCATCTATAAGGATGCGTTTCTCTATGACACGGCCTCCGGAGCTCATACCGGCCTGGCGCGATTTCGCCGCGATGCCGGGGGCCGTGTCACCGCGCTGGACATCGGCCTGACACGGCGGGTTCGCGCGCTGCGATTTTCCCGGATTGCGCCGGCCAGAAACTGATGCCTGGCGCGCGTCGGCTGCCCGCTTTTCACCCGCGCCAGGCGCGAATGTGCTAGGCGCTGACTTTGTCCGCGTAAATCATGTGGCCGGGGCCCAGGCGCCCCATGACTTCTTTCAGGCTTTCGGTGCTGAACGCAAAGCAGCCTTCACTGCGGCCAAGCACGCCATGCGTGCGGGCCATTTCCGGACTCACATACCAGGCGCCATGGACGACAATGCCGCGAGCCTGGGCATTGCTGTTGCTGGGGTCGAGCCCGGTCAGACGGATGGAGCGACCATGGGCGCCGACATAGTAGCCGTCGGTGCGGAAGGCACCGGCGCAACTGGCGTTCGATCCGTTGGCGTTGGAGAAGCGCTCCAGCCAGCCGGTATGGCCGGGATCGGAGCCGCGGCCATGCGCCACCAGATGGGAGCTGATCCGGCCAGTTGCTGTTTCCACCAGATGAAAGCGGGGCACGCGCGAAGCTTGTGAAAAATCGGCGACCGCAATCAGGTCACGATTTGCAATCTCGGCGCCGTGACGGTCCAAAGCGGCCAGGGCGCGGCGAAGAAGTTCACGCGATGGACCTAGCGACGCGTTCGCGGCGCGGGCTGCCCAGCCGGAGGACACCAGACCAGCGGCAGAACCCGCAACAAGCACGGCACGACGCGTTGGGGACATGGACCATCCTTAAGGCATCTGCACAAAGGATATGAACAGGGCGCATCACCGGACGAACCCGCCGGCGCCTGCTGCTCATAATGGGATTTTCG
>CAYFKU010000075.1:0-10425 GCA_964343955.1 uncultured Rhizobium sp.
GCTACATCGGCTGCGGCGTCACCACCGGCATCGGCGCGGTGATCAGGACCGCGAAAGTCGAACCGGGCGCCAATGTTGTGGTATTCGGTCTGGGCGGCATCGGGCTGAATGTGATCCAGGGCGCGCGGATGGCAGGCGCCAACATGATCGTGGGCGTGGACATCAATCCGGCGCGCGAGGCCCTGGCCCGCCAGTTCGGCATGACCCATTTCGTCAATCCCAAAGAGGTGAAGGGCGACCTGGTGCCCTATCTGGTGGAACTGACCAAGGGTGGCGCGGACTACAGCTTCGAATGTGTCGGCAATGTCGATCTGATGCGACAGGCGCTGGAATGCTGCCATCGCGGCTGGGGCGAGAGCATCATCATCGGCGTAGCCGGGGCGGGGCAGGAGATCAAGACCCGTCCGTTCCAACTGGTGACGGGCCGGGTGTGGAAGGGCACCGCCTTTGGCGGCGTGCGCGGCCGCACCGAAGTGCCGCAGATCGTGGACTGGTACATGGACGGCAAGATCAGCATCGATCCCCTGATCACGCACAAGCTTCCCCTGGAGCGCATCAACGAAGCCTTCGACCTGATGCATTCGGGCGAGAGCATCCGGACGGTGATCGAGTTCTGATCGTTGAACTTTCGGGCAATCGAAGGCAGTTTGTTCCGGCGGGGCACGTATAAGCCTCCGGGGGAGGCTTTCATGCGCGTTGGTCAGTTGGTGGCCCTGGTGATGCTGTCTGTGTCGCCGGCCTTTGCCCAATCCCTTGTGCCCCCGCCGGCGCCGCCGGGCATCGATGTGCCGGACTGGGCGTTGCCGCAATCGGCCACGCACAAGCAGGTCGCGCCGCCCGCGGATTTCCATCGCCCCACCGTCACCGTCAACACGCCCATCGGCCAGTTCGAGGGTCAGAGCGATGTCGGTGGCCCCTTGGCGCCGGGCAGCGCCAGCTATGACGCGGCCACCAGGACCTACACCATCAATTCCGCCGGCTATAACATCTGGTACCAGCGCGACGAGTTCCGCTTTCTCTGGAAGAAGATGTCCGGCGATGTGTCGCTGGCGGCGTCGGTCGTCTGGCCCGATATCAACGACTTTCATGACCGCAAGGTGGCGCTGGTCATTCGCGACAGCCTGGACGACGATAGCCGCGAGATCATGGCCGCCCAGCACGGCAACGGCATGGTCCATATCGCCTGGCGCGCCGACAAGGGCGCGATGATGACCGATGTGGAATATCGCTCCCAGCGCCAACCGCGCGCCGGCACGGATGAAAAAGGTCCGCAGATCTTTCATCCGGCCCGTTTCGGCATCGAGAAGAAGGGCGATGCCTTCCAGCTCTATGTGAGCTGGCAGGGCGAGCCGCTGCATGCCCAGGGTGCACCGGTCACTTTCAAGGCCAATGGGCCATTCTATGTGGGCCTGGGTTTCAGCTCGCACCTGGCTGCCAATGTGCTGACCGCCAGGGTCCGCGACGTGGTTTTGGAAAACAGCGCCGGCAAGATTCGCTAGCGCTTGCCGAAGCCTCTGCATCGGCGCGGCGGGCTCGCGCGCGGGGCTACCAGCCGGCCAGGATTTCCGCCCGGTAGCTTTCTTCGCCGTAAAAGGACGTGCGGTCCGCCGCCTGCCGGGCCCGCAGGTAAAAGGGATGAAATTTCCGGCTGGAAGATGTGCGCGCAATCACGGCGTCGATGCCGCGTCCCCGCATTTCCGGCACCGCCTGTTCCAGCACGCACTTGAGATAGAAGTCCGAATCGCCCTTGCGGCAGAGATAGGCTTTTTCGTAGGTCAGCAGGAACATCCGCAGATCGGTCTTGCGGGTGAAGAGATAATGGAAGATCGCCGCCATGTTCTGCGCGAAATTCAGGTTGGTGAAATCGTCCATGGCGATGATGCCGCCCCGGCCGAGCAGATGCTCGGCGAGCCCCAGCTCGTGCTGGGTTTCGCGATAGCCGTGGCTGGCATCGATATGGATGAAGCGAAATGTTCCCCGCCGTGCGCGGTAGCCCGGCATCGTGGATGCCAGCCGGTCCGACGGCGCCAGGATGAAATCGATCCGGTCCTTCAAAGGCTCCAGCGCGGCCCTGTCCAGATAATCCGCGATGTCCACCAGGGTCAGGCGTTCGCCCGGCCGCAGGTGCTGGGCCATCAGGGCCGCGCATTTCCCGCGAAAGGTGCCGATCTCCAGAATGTCGCCCGTGACGCCGCGCGCGGACTGAAAACCCAGCGCCGTGTCGAGGACGGCCATGGAGAAGGCGGAAAACATTCCTTCGATACGGCCGGCGAGCGCGATCCGCTCGTCATAGCCCGCGCTGGATCGGGGTGCGGCCGCCGCGATCGCATCCAGGTCCAGTGCGGTTAGCGCTTTTTCCGGGCCATATATCAGGGACCGCAGGAAAGCTCGCATGGGCTTGGATTTCCTTCCCGGATTTATCAGTTGCCGCGCGGATTTGCGCTTACGCGGCCTTGACGCCCTTCAGCACTTTGAACAGTTGGGGATGGAGATACTCATTCGCCGCCAGGACGCTGCCTCTGGACAGCATGTCCGCGCCGCCGTGCAGGTCGCTGACCATGCCGCCCGCCTCGCGCACCAGCACGACGCCGGCGGCCACGTCCCAGGCCTGAAGGCTATGCTCCCAGAAGCCATCGAAACGTCCCGCCGCGACATAGGCGAGATCGAGCGAGGCTGAACCGAAGCGGCGGATGCCGGCGGTGACATTCATCACCTCGGCCATTTCGGCGCTGGCGCGGGCATGGCCTTCTTTTCCTAAGAAGGGCAGGCCGGTGGCGATCACCGACGGCGCCAGGTCCTTGCGCGCCGCCACGCGCAGCCGCTTGTTGTTGAGATAGGTGCCATGGCCCTTTTCGGCGGTATAGAGATCGTCGGTGACGGGATTGAACACCACGCCCGCCACCAGCTGGCCTTCGCGCTCCAGCCCGATGGAGATGGCGAAGTGGGGAATGCCATGCATAAAGTTGGTGGTGCCGTCGATCGGATCGATGATGAAGCGGTGGCTCTTGTCGGCGCCGGCGACGGCGCCGCCTTCCTCGCCCAGGAAGCCATAGCCGGGACGGGCCTTGGACAGTTCCTCGATCAGGATGCGCTCGGTGCGCTTGTCGGCGGATGTGACGAAATCGGCCGGGCCCTTCATCGAGATCTGGAGGTTTTCCAGCTCGTTGAAGTCGCGGATCAGCGGGCGACCGGCTTTCCGCGCAGCGGCGACCATGACGTTCAGAGCGGGAGAGGTGTAAGCAACCATGTCTTTTCCTTTGGTCGCGAAGCCGGACGGCTCGCTATGCTCGCCTGGCTTCGCTCAGTCAGCCCGGCGCACGTAGGAGCCGTCTTCGGTGGCGACGATGATCTTCTCGCCGGCGGCAATGAAAGGCGGCACCTGGATCTTCATGCCGTTTTCCAGCACCGCGCTTTTATAGGAAGGCGCCGCCGTGCCGCCCTTCAACACGGGATCGGCCTCGGCCACGGTCAAGACGACCTGCACCGGCAGCTTGATGCCGATGGGCTTGCCCTCATAAAGCTGTACCAGGATCTTCATGCCGTCTTGCAGGAACTGGGCCTGATCCTCGCCCACGAAATCGACTGACAGTTCGATCTGCTCGTAATTTTCCATGTCCATGAAGGTCAGCATCTCGCCATTGGCATAGAGGAACTGGAAGTCCTTCTTGTCCAGGATGGCCTCGTCCACCGCCTCGTCGGAACGGAAGCGCTGGTTCAGCTTGGTGCCGCTGGTGACATTCTTCAGCTCGACCTGGTTGTAGGCGCCGCCCTTGCCGGGCTTCACCTTCTGGGTCTTGACCGCGATCCACAGCCCGCCGTCGTAATTGATCAGGGTGCCTGGGCTGATTTCGTTGCCGGTGATCTTGGCCATGAGCGTTAAAGCCTCCGGGGGCGGGGGTTAAGGACGGTTCGCGGGTTCAAACAGCGCTCAAGCAGCGAAGCGATAGCGCATCGAAAAAGAGCGGGCGGGTTATAGCAGCCTTTCCCGCAATCTCAACTTGTCATGGCCTGGCCAATCCCGGCCATGACAAGGGTGGTCAGAAACACCATTTCCAGCAGGAAAAGGACGCGCCCACGGTGAGATAGAGCAGCAGCGCCGTGATGGCCAAGGCCGCGGCATCGGCGAGCCGCGGACCCCTGGGGCGGAAGAAACCGAAGCTGAAGGCCAGCGCCAGCAGGCCGGCGCCCGGCACGACCAGATAGGGCACATACCAGTGGGTCTGAAGCCAGACCGAGTCCGCGAACAGCTTCTGGTGCAGCTTGTCAGCGATGAGATCCCAGACCCCCACCATCAGGATGCCGACGAACAGGAACCCCAGCAGGCGTTCCTTCATGCCGCGAACAGCGTGTTGAACTGGCGCACCGCTTCGCGCGGTCCCTGGCCATGTTCCCAAACCCCGGCCGACACGGCCAGGAAGTCCGCGCCCGCTTCCACAAGCGCGGGGGCATTCTCAACGGTAATGCCGCCGATGGCGACGGAAGGAACCACCATCATCTCGCTCCACCAGCGCAAGAGGTCGATGTCGGCTTTGGTTTTCGGCTCCTTGGTCTGGGTCGGGAAAAAGGCGCCGAAGGCGACATAGTCGGCGCCGGCCTCACCCGCTTCCATCGCCAGGTGACGGCTGTCGTGACAGGTGACGCCGACAATGCCCTTGGGCAAGAGGCGGCGGGCTTCGGCGTAACTCGAATCTTCCTGCCCGACATGGGCGCCATCGCAGCCCAGCTCGGCGGCCAGGTCCGGGCGGTCGTTGAGGATGAAAGCCGTGCCGGCGGCCTGCACCGCGGGCCGCAAGATATCGACCGCGCGGCGGATTTCATCGTCGCCGATATTCTTCAGGCGAAGCTGGAAACAGGCGACATCGCCGCCCCCCAGCGCTTCCTTCAGCGGCCCCAAAAAATTCGCCGCCGAGAGCTTCGGCGGCGAAATCAGGTAAAGTCTGCAGCGGTCGCTCACGCGGCTTTTTTCTCGTCCGCGGCGTTCCACTTGCCGAGCGCGGCCAGCGAATTCATCAGGGCGCGATGGGCGAATGCCGCCTGGCCCGCCGCCACATTTTCCGCCTTGCCGCTCCAGGCCTTTTGCGGCGCGGCCTGCAAGGCGCGGCCGTAAGAGAATGTGAGGGCCCAGGGCAGGCCGCCCAGGGCGTTCATGGCCGAAAGATGCGCGGTAGCATCCTCGTCCGACTGGCCGCCCGACAGGAAGGCGATGCCCGGCACGGCCGAGGGCACACATTGTTTCAGCACCTTGACGGTGCGCTCGGCGACTTCGGCAACGCTGTTCTGCCGGGCGCACTTCTTGCCCGGCACGATCATGTTGGGCTTCAGGATGATGCCTTCCAGCGCCACATTGGCATAGAACAACTGCTGGAAGACTTCCTTCAGGGTCCAGACCGTGACGTCCTCGCAGCGCTGGATGTCATGGTCGCCGTCCATCAGAACTTCCGGCTCGACGATCGGAACGATGCCGTTTTCCTGGGCCAGGGCCGCATAGCGGGCCAGGGCATGGGCGTTGGCGTTGATGCAGTTATGGCTGGGGATGCCGGGGGCGATGTCGATCACCGCCCGCCATTTGGCGAAGCGCGCGCCCAGCTTGTGATACTCCTTGAAGCGTTCGCGCAACCCGTCCAGGCCCTCGGTCACGGTCTCGCCCGGCGAGCCGGCCAGCGGCTTGGCGCCCTGATCGACCTTGATGCCGGGAACGGAGCCGGCCGCTTCGATCAGCTTGACCAGCGGCGTGCCGTCCTTGGCCTTCTGGCGGATGGTCTCGTCGAACAGGATCACGCCGCCGATATGCTCGCGCATGGTCTTTTCGGTGCGGAACAGAAGCTCGCGATAGTCGCGGCGATTGTCTTCATTGTTCGTCACGCCGATCTTGTCGAAGCGCTTCTGGATGGTGCCGGTGGATTCATCGGCCGCCAGGATGCCCTTGCCGGGGGCAACCATCTGATTGGCGATCTTGTTCAGTTCCGCGAGATTCATCGTCTTTCCTCTATTTCACTTTCCCGAGAGCGCTTCCACCCCGGGCAATTCCTTACCTTCCAGCCACTCCAGGAAGGCCCCGCCCGCGGTGGAGACATAGGTGAAGTCTCCTTCCACGCCGGCATGGGCCAAGGCTGCCACCGTGTCGCCGCCGCCCGCCACCGACAATAGCTGGCCGGACCGGGTCAGCGACGCGACCTTTTGTGCCGCGGCCACGGTTCCCTTGTCGAAGGGCTCGGTTTCAAACGCGCCGAAAGGTCCGTTCCATACCAGGGTGCGGGTGGTCAACAGGCGGTTCTCAAAAGCCTTAATGCTGTCAGGGCCCACGTCCAGCGCCATCTCGTCGGGGCCGATGTCCCGTGCCGAAACGGTACGGTGGGGCGCATTCACCTTGAACTCCTTCGCGACCACCAGATCGGTTGGCAGCAGGATCACGGCGCCGGATTCATTGGCCATGTGGATGACCTTGCGGGCCGTCTCCAGGTGATCGGGCTCATAGAGCGACTTGCCGATGGCATAGCCTTCGGCGGCCAGGAAGGTGTTGGCCATCGCGCCGCCGATCACCAGGGTTTCGACGCGTGTCACCAGATTTTCAAGCAGCGCGATCTTGGTCGAGACTTTTGCGCCGCCCACCACCGCCAGCAGCGGACGTTCCGGATTGCCCAGCGCCTTTTCCAGATGTTCCAGTTCGGCCTGCATGGAGCGGCCGGCGGCATTGGGCAGCAGCCGGGCCACGCCTTCGGTGCTGGCATGGGCGCGATGGGCGGCCGAGAAGGCGTCATTGACGAAAATGTCGCCCAGCGCGGCGAGCTGGCCGGTCATCGCCGCATCATTGCTTTCCTCGCCCTTGTGGAAGCGCGTATTCTCCAGCAAGAGGACGTCCCCATCCTTCAGCGCGGCGACGGCCGCCTCGGCGTCGGGCCCGATGCAGTCGTCGGCGAAGCGGACCGGGCGTCCGATTTCCTCTGCCAGCGGCTGAACCAGGACCTTCAGCGACATGGACGGCACGACCTTGCCCTTGGGCCGGTCGAAATGGCTCAGCACGACGACCTTCGCGCCCTTGTCCGCCAGTTCCCGGATGGTGGGCGCCTGGCGCTCGATGCGGGTGGCGTCGGTCACTTTGCCCTCTGCCACGGGCACATTCAGGTCGGCGCGCACCAGCACGCGCTTGCCCTTCACATCGAGGTCATCGAGAGTTCTGAACGCCATTTTGTTTTTCCCTTTTGTCATTCCCGCGCAAGCGGGAATCCAACTTCGAAAATCCAGATCACGGGTTGGATGCCCGATTTCGCGGGCATGACAGGATTGCTGTTAAATCAGCTTGCCCATCGCCACGGCGGTGTCGGCCATGCGGTTGGAAAAGCCCCATTCATTGTCATACCAGGTCATGATCGAGACGAAGTTTCCGTCCATCACCTTGGTCTGGTCCAGCGCGAAGCTGGACGAAGCCGGATTGTGGTTGAAGTCCACCGACACCAGCTTGTCATGCACCACATCCAGGATGCCCTTCAGCGGGCCGGCGGCGGCCGCCTTGATGGCGTCGTTGATTTCCTGGGCGCTGGTCTGCTTTTTGGCGACGAACTTCAGATCGACCAGCGAGACGTTCGGCGTCGGTACGCGCACCGACACGCCGTCCAGCTTGCCTTTCAGCTCCGGCAGCACCAGGCCGACAGCCTTGGCCGCGCCGGTCGAGGTCGGGATCATGCTGAGGGCCGCGGCGCGGGCGCGATAAAGATCCTTGTGCATCTGGTCCAGGCTGGGCTGGTCGTTGGTATAGCTGTGAATGGTCGTCATCATGCCGCGCTCGATGCCGACGGTATCGTTCAACACCTTGGCGACCGGCACCAGGCAGTTGGTGGTGCAGGATGCGTTGGAAACGACCACATCATCCTTTGTCAGCTTGTCGTGATTGACGCCATAGACCACGGTGATATCCGCGCCATCGCAGGGCGCGCTGACCAGCACGCGCCTGGCGCCGGCGGTCAGATGGGCGCTCGCCTTGTCCTTCGCGGTGAAGATGCCGGTGCATTCCAGCGCGATATCGACGGCCAGATCCTTGTGGGGCAGCTCGGCCGGGTTCTTGATCGCGGTTACTTTGATCTTGTGGCCGGCGACGGTCATGATGTCGCCATCCACGCTTACCTGGGCGGGAAAGCGCCCATGCACGCTGTCATAGCGCAGCAGATGGGCATTGGTTTCGACCGGCCCCAGATCGTTGACCGCTACCACCTCGATATCGCGGCGGCCCGATTCCACGATGGCGCGAAGCACCAGACGCCCGATGCGGCCGAAGCCGTTGATTGCAACCCGAATTGCCATGTCTTTTCTCCTTGTCATGGCCGGCAAAGGCTTGGGCCGGCCATCCCCTGGTTTACCTGTTCAAGAGTTTCCTTGCGGCCGCCACGGCAGCTTCCACGGTGATGCCAAACTTGGCGTAAACATCCTTGTAAGGCCCGCTGGCGCCGAAACTGTGCATGCCGATAAAGGCGCCGCCTTCGCCAAGAAGCTCTGAACCGATATAGCGGTCCCAGCCTTCGCGGGCGCCGGCCTCGATGGCGACCTTGACGGTGCCCGGGCCCAGCGTCTTCTTGCGATAATCTTCCGGCTGTTCCTCGAACAGGGTCCAGCTCGGCATCGACACGACGCGCGCCCCGATGCCTTCGGCCTTCAGGATCTCGGCCGCTTCCACCGCCATGCTGACTTCGGTGCCGGTGGCCAGGAAGGTCACTTTGGCATTGGCGTCGCCGATCAGCTCATAGGCGCCCTTTGCGGACAGATTCTCGCTGGTGTGCGCCTGGCGAACGGTCGGCACATCCTGGCGCGAGAAGGCCAGAAGGCTGGGGCGGCGCGAATCCGCGATCGCCAGTTCCCAGCATTCCGCCGTCTCGACCCCGTCGGCGGGGCGGAAGACCTTCAGGTTCGGAATGGCGCGCAGGGCGGCCATATGCTCGACCGGCTGGTGGGTGGGACCGTCTTCGCCCACGCCGATGGAGTCGTGGGTCATCACGAAAATGACGCGAATGCCCATCAGCGCGGCCAGGCGGATCGCCGGGCGGCAATAGTCGCTGAAGACCATGAAGGTGCCGCCATAGGGGATGATGCCGCCATGCAGCGCCATGCCGTTCATCGCCGCGGCCATGCCATGCTCGCGTATGCCGTAATGGATATAGCGGCCGTTGAAATCGCCGGGGCTCACCGCGACCAGGCCCTTGCTGCGGGTATTGTTGGAAGGCGTCAGGTCGGCCGAGCCGCCGATGGTGTTCTGCAGCTCGCCATTGATCACTTCCAGCGCCTTTTCCGACATCTTGCGGGTGCCGGCCTTGGGCTTTTCGCTGGACAGTTGTTCCTTCAGCCCGGCCAGCGCGCGCGCCAGCGAGGCTGGGATCACGTCATTGACCGTGTCTTCGAATTCCCGGGCGCGGCTGCTGGCGGTCTTGCGCGCGGCCCAGGCGGCATAATCGCCGGCGCCGCGCTTGCCGATGGCGCGCCATTGATTCAGCAGATCGTCCGGAACGATGAAAGGCTCATACGCCCAGCCCAGCTCCTTGCGGGTGTTGGCGACCACTTCGGCGCCCGGCGCATCGGAATGGGCCTTCTGCGTGCCCTGGCGGCCCGGCATGCCGAAGCCGATGATGGTGCGGCAGGCGATCAGGACCGGCCGGTCGGCGCCCTGCGCCTTGTTCAGGGCGCGGAAAATATCGGCCGCGTCATGGCCGTCGCAGATGTCGGTTGTCCAGCCTTCCGCCTCAAACCGCTTGAGCTGGTCGGTGGAGGTGGAAAGGGCCGTCGAACCGTCGATGGTGATATTGTTGTCGTCCCAAAGGACGATGAGGTTGGACAGTTTCAGATGTCCGGCCAGGCCGATGGCTTCATGGCTGATGCCTTCCATCAGATCGCCGTCGCTGGCGATGACATAGGTCTTGTGACTGACCAGTTCGTTGCCGAAGCGGGCATTCAGGATGCGCTCGGCCAGCGCCATGCCGACGGCATTGGCGATGCCCTGTCCCAGGGGACCGGTGGTGGTTTCGATGCCCGGCAGGTCGCCATGCTCGGGATGGCCCGCGGTGGGGCTGCCGATTTTGCGGAACCTTTTGAGATCCTCGATGGTGACGTGCGGATAGCCGGTCAGCCAGAGCAGGGAATAAAGCAGCATGGAGCCATGGCCGGCCGACAGCACGAAGCGGTCGCGGTCGGCCCAGCCGGGCTGGCTCGCATCAAATTTCAGGAAGCGGGAGAAGAGGACCGTGGCCACATCCGCCATGCCCAGGGGAAGGCCTGGATGACCCGACTTGGCGGTTTCCACCGCATCGACCGACAGCATGCGTAGGGCGTTGGCCAGCTTGCGGATTTCCTGCTGGTCGGGTGCGAGCTGGGACTGGGACATGGGGATTTCCTGGCAAAGATGGAGGTGGCCTTAGCGAGGGGGTCGGGGGCCCGTCAAGGGTTGGG
>CAYFKU010000076.1:0-403 GCA_964343955.1 uncultured Rhizobium sp.
CCTCGGCGGGGCTCTTCTCGGCGCCCATCTGCGTGGCCAGGGCATCCATGGTGGCGTGCACCGGATTGGCGACAGGCTGCGCCTGATAGGAGGGCTGCGGCGCGGCCGGAGCCGGGGCAGCGGGACGAGCAGGCGCGGGGGCAGGCTCGGCCATGCGCGGCTTGGCCAGATTCAGGTGGGGATGCAGGGTGCGCACCTTCTCGGTGGGCAGCGGCATCTTGGTCAGTTCCGCATCGATGCCGGTCGCCACCACCGAAACGCGGATGCGGCCTTCCATGTCCGGCAGGATGGTGTTGCCGAAAATGATATTGGCGTCGGGATCGACCTCGGCGCGGATGCGGTTGGCCGCCTGTTCCACCTCGAACAGCATCAGGTCGGGCCCGCCGGTGATGTTGATCAGGAC
>CAYFKU010000076.1:413-1037 GCA_964343955.1 uncultured Rhizobium sp.
CGTCGATGGCGCGCTCCTCGCCCTCGGCCTCGCCGGTGCCCATCATCGCCTTGCCCATCTCGCTGATCACCGACTTGATGTCGGCGAAATCCAGGTTGATCAGGCCCGGCATCACGATCAGGTCGGTGACGCCGCGCACGCCGGCATGCAGCACCTCATCGGCCATGGCGAAGGCCTGGGCCATTGTGGTGCGGTCGTTGGCGACGCGGAACAGATTCTGGTTGGGAATGACGATCAGGGTATGGACGAACTGCTGCAGCTCGGCGATGCCGCGCTCGGCCACCCGCATGCGGCGGTCGCCTTCCAGGGCGAAAGGCTTGGTCACGACGCCCACGGTCAGGATGCCGGCCTCGCGCACGGCGCGGGCGATCACCGGCGCGGCGCCGGTGCCCGTGCCGCCGCCCATGCCGGCGGCAATGAAGACCATGTGCGAACCGGCCAGCTGTTCCATGATCTCGGCCATGGATTCCTCGGCGCCGGCCCGGCCCACTTCCGGCTGGGCGCCCGCGCCCAGGCCTTCGGTGGTGGTGGTGCCAAGCTGGATGCGCCGGGTGCATTTGGACTGGGCCAAAGCCTGGGCATCGGTGTTGGCGACCACGAAATCGACCCCGTCCAGACCGGACT
>CAYFKU010000076.1:1047-10288 GCA_964343955.1 uncultured Rhizobium sp.
CCACAGCACGTTTCGTACATGGACTTCATTGCCGCCGGTACCGCCGACACCAAGCACGGTGATCCGGGGACGCAGTTCCTTGCTCTCGGGGGCTTTCAGGTTGATCGCCATGACGTCACTCCTCAATTTGAGAGGGCCGGCCGGACCCTCTGTGGTTCAAACGCCTTGCGGCACACCAGAATCCCCAACCGATTCGCTGTTGTATTTGTTGAATCATCAGAGCCACCTGCGGGTCAACCGGCCAAGCCAGCTTTCCGGCTTTGGCGCGCCCGATCTGATCGCGATTTCCGGATTGAGCAGCTCGGGCGGCATGGTCGCGCCCGCCATCAGAAGACCGATGGCGGTGGCATAGTCGGGTCCGGCGGACGCGGCGGCCAGACCCGTAAAGGTTGCCGGCCGCCCGATGCGGACCTGCTTGTTCAGGATGCGCGCCGCCAGTTCGCGCGTACCGGCGAGCTGGCAGGCGCCGCCCGTGAGCACCGCGCGGCGGCCGGCGGCCACATCGAAGCCAGATGCGCGAAGCCGGGTCTGGACCTCGCCGAATATCTCTTCCAGGCGCGCCTGGATGATGCGGGTGAGCATGGAGCGCGGCACGCGCAAGGCGGCGTCATCGCCTTCCTCGCCCATCTGGGCGACGGCGACCACATCGGCACCGGCATCCATCTCACCGATGGCGGCGCCATACAGGGTCTTCACACGTTCCGCAGCGGCCAGGGGCGCGGCCAGCATGCGGGCAATGTCATTGGTGACGGCGAAGCCGCCGATGGGCACCACATCGGCATGCACCAGATGGCCTTCGACGAATACCGCGATGGAGGTCGTGCCGCCGCCCATGTCGATCACGGTGGCGCCGATCTGCTTTTCATCCTCGGTGAGGGTGGAAAGGCCGGAGGCATAGGCGCCGAACTGGGTTCCCACCACATTCAGATGGCAGCGTTCCACCGCCAGCTTGAGATTCTGCAAGGGGCTGGGCCGGACCGCCACGGCATGCATGGCAACGCCGATCCGCTGGCAGAACATGCCCAGCGGATTTTTCACGCCGCGCGCCTCGTCCACCACATAGGCTGTGGGTGCGGACTGGATGACCTCATGCCCGTCCAGCCGGGCGCGGGCGCGCCCGTCGGCCAGAAGCTCGCGCAGATGCCCGTCCGAGACCAGGGCCCCGTCCAGGGACATGACGCTGTGGCTGGTGACCGACACAGGCTGGCCGCAATTGACGCCGATCAGCACATTCTGGATGCGGGCATCGGCCATATTCTCGGCGGCGGCGACACATTCGCGGATGGACTCTTCCGCCAGTTCCAGGCTGGTGACGGTGCCGGCCTTCAGGCCCGCGGACTCGCGCAGGGCGCTGCCCAAAACCTTCAGCGAACCGGCATCCGCCTGACCGATGACGCAGACGATCTTGGAAGTGCCGACATCCAGCGCGGAAACCAGGCCGGTACGATAGGTGGGGATCTCGTTGTTCACGCGAAGGCGGACCGTCTGGTTCATGTCTCCTTGCCCCGTTCCACATCCTTCTTCTCGCCATTGCGCAGAAGAAGAAAATAATGCGTCGGCGAGCGCAGATCGATCTGGATGATATCGCGCTCCAGAATGCCTTTGTCGATGATCAATTGCTCCAGGGCATCAAGTTCTTTCTGCCAGCCCGTTTCCGGCAGTTGCACGGTCACGCCGTCGTCCAGGATCAGGTTCCAGCGGCGCTGGCCGATGCGCGCATAGGCGGCGATGCGCGCGGTTATCGCGCGATGGGCGCGAACGGCATCGACCAGGTCGGCGGCATTTTCGGGCGCGCCCGCGCCCACCAGCTTGGGCAGGCGGCGGAACTTTTCCACCTCATGGGTGGTGATCAGCTTGCCGTTGCGCTCGACCACCCAGATGGGCGCCTCGCCATGGACATCCGCCGGCGCCTGCCACAGGGCGAAGGGGCGCTTCTCGACCAGGGTGACGAAAATGGCATCGGGATAGCGGCGGTGGATCTCGGCCGAGGCGATCCATTCCAGCGCGGCCAGCTTGCGCTGCGCGCTCCACAAATCGGCCGAGAAGATGCTCTGCCCCGGCTGCATGGCCAGAACCTCGAGCACCTGCCGGTAAGGGGTGCGGCGATTGCCCGTGATATGGATTTCGGAAATGCCGAAGCCGGCTTCGGCGCTGATCGTGTCGATGGTGCGGCTGACGGCATGAAAGCCGCGGCCGATCACGCCCCCCGCGAACAGGGCCGCCAGCAGCACCAGGATCAGCACCAGGCCGCACAGAGCCAGCATCGGGCGGCTGGCAAAAAGAGCCAGCCGGTCTGCCATCCCGGCAAGGAAGCGCGCCAGCAAGCCCGGTTCCTTCTGGCGGCGGGGTGCGCCCGGCTGGACCGAGGACAATTCGCGCCGGCTGGTTGCGCGCGGCGCCTGGGCGCGGGCCTTGCCCCACGGCTTGCGCTCCACATTCACCGATCGCATGAGGCATCCTCCACGATCCAGCGGCAGAGCCTGGCGTAGCTGAGGCCGACATGGGCGGCCTGTTCCGGCACCAGCGAGGTGGGCGTCATGCCGGGCTGGGTGTTGGTCTCCAACAGAATCATCCGGTGATTCGCGACCGTATCGTCATAGCGGAAATCGGTGCGCGTGACTCCCCGGCAGCCCAGCGCCTTGTGCGCCGCCACCGCCAGTTCCATCGCCTCTTCCGCCGCCTTTTGCGGGATCACCGCCGGCAGGATATGGCGGGATCCGCCCGGCGCATACTTGGCTTCATAGTCATAGAATTCCAGCTCGGTCGTGATCTCGGTCACGCCCAGGGCGCGGTCACCCATGACCGAGACGGTAAGTTCGCGGCCCGGCACGAACTCCTCCACCATCATTTCGCTGGAGAGGTTCCAGGTTTCGCCGGCCAGCTCCGCCGGGGGGCGATTGTCGCCCTTGCGGACAATATAGATGCCCACGGAAGACCCCTCATTGACCGGCTTGATCACATAGGGCGGCTCCATCAGGTGCCGGTTCGCCACATCGCGGCGGTCCGCGACAATGGAATGGACAACGGGCAGTCCGGCCGCGCGGTAGATATCCTTGGTGCGTTCCTTGTGCATGGCCAGGGCCGAGGACAGGACGCCCGAATGGGTGTAGGGAATCCGCATCAGCTCCAACAGGCCCTGCACCGTGCCGTCCTCGCCGAAGCGGCCATGCAAGGCATTGAAGACCGCATCCGGCGCGGCTTCAAAAAGCTGCTGGCCCGGATTGTCGCCGGGATCGAGGGCAAAGGCGTCGAAGCCTTCCTCGAGCAGCGCATTGACCACCCCGCGGCCCGACGAAAGCGAGACCTCGCGTTCGGCGGAACGGCCGCCCATCAGCACCGCGATCCTGTGGAAGGGGTGCTTATGCATGGGCCGCTCCGCCGCCCGCGGCCACACCCACCCGCTTGATCTCCCATTCCAGCGCGATGCCGGATTTTTCCTTCACCCGCCGGCGCACTTCCTCGCCCAGGGCTTCCAGCTCGGCCGCCGAAGCCTCGCCGGTGTTGATCAGGAAGTTTGTATGTTTCTCGCTGACCTGGGCTGCGCCCATCATCAAGCCGCGGCAGCCCGCCTGATCGATCAGGGCCCAGGCCTTGTGACCCGGCGGATTCTTGAAGGTCGAGCCCCCGGTCCTGGACTTGATGGGCTGGCTGGCCTCGCGATTGGCGGACAATTCTTCCATTCGGGCCTTGATGGCGGCGGGGTCGTCCGGCACGCCTTCGAACACCGCTTCGACGAAAATCAAGTCATCGCCTGCCCGGGCCGCCCTGCGATATTCAAAGCCCATGTCGGCCGCGGCGAGCGTGACTTTCTCGCCCCGGCCGTTGATGGCCGTGCCTTCGACAAAAATGTCCTTGATCTCGCGGCCATAGCAACCGGCATTCATGCGCAGGGCGCCGCCGATTGTGCCCGGCACGCCCCGCAGGAACTCAAGACCTGCAATGCCGGCATCGGCGGCGGCGCGCGCCACGGCGGCGTCCAGCGCCGCGGCGCCAGCACGGACGCGCAGGCCATCGGTCTGGATCTTGCCGAAGGCCGACGACAGGCGCACCACCACGCCGGGAATGCCGCCATCGCGCACCAGCAGATTGGAGCCCACGCCGACCACCGAAACGGACAGGCCTTGCGGTCGGGCGGCGATGAAGGCCGCCAGATCCTCGGCATCGGCCGGACGGAACAGCACTTCCGCGGGACCACCGGCGCGAAACCAGACCAGGTCCCTGAGCGGAGCGCCCAGTGTGAGCGACCCGCGCACCGGCGGAAGCATGTCGCAGGGCCTGGTCAAACCGGCCCCTCCAGCTTTTTCGCCAGCTTCTGGGGAAGATTGTGCATCCAGCCCGTTATGGAGCCAGCGCCCGTGCCGACAATGGCGGCGCCCGGCTTGACATAGGGGGCGACGGCGGCGGCCAGATCCTCTTCGCCTTCGATGGTGATGACATTGCGGTGGCCATGGGCGCGCAGCGCTTCGGCATAGCTGTCACGATTGATGCCCGCGATCGGCGCCTCGCCGGCGGCATAGACCGGGGCGATCACCGCCACATCGGCGTCGTTCAGACAGGTGGCGAACTGCTCGAATGTATCGCGCAGCCTTGTATAGCGATGGGGCTGCACCACGGCCACGATGGGGCCCTTATAGGCCTGACGCGCCGCCTTTACCGCAGCGGCGATCTTGAAGGGATTGTGGGCATAGTCGTCGATGATGGCGGCCCCGCCCACCTCGCCCACCTTGGTGAAGCGCCGGCCCACGCCCCGGAATTCGGCCAGACCCTTGCGGATCACCTCGTCCTTCACGCCGAGCTGGCGCGCCACGACGATGGCGGCCAGGGCATTCTGCACATTATGCTCGCCCGGCATGGGCAGGCACATGTCTTCCAGGCGGAGTTCGGTACCCTTGCGGCGGTCGGTGAACACGCAGTCGAAATGCGACACGCCCTCGGAAAAGCGCACATTCACGGCACGGGCATCGGCCTGCGGGCTGAAGCCATAGGTGATGATGCGCCGGTCCGTGATGCGGCCGACCATGGCCTGCACTTCCGGATGGTCGATGCAGAGCACCGCGAAGCCATAGAAAGGCACATTCTCGACAAAGCGCTGGAAGGCATCGCGCATATTCTCGAAGGTGCCGTAAAAATCCAGGTGATCGGGATCGGCGTTGGTCACCACCGCCACGGTGGCCGGCAGGCGCAGGAAGGTGCCGTCGCTTTCATCGGCCTCCACCACAACCCATTCGCCGGCGCCCAGGCGCGCATTGGTGCCATAGGCGTTGATGATACCGCCATTGACCACGGTCGGATCCATATTGCCCGCATCCAGCAGGGACGCGACCAAAGTCGTGGTCGTGGTCTTGCCGTTGGTGCCCGCGATGGCGATGCAGGAGCGCAGCCGCATGATCTCGGCCAGCATCTCGGCCCGGCGCACCAGCGGCAGGCCCAGCATGCGGGCCGCGTCGAATTCGACATTCCCCGGCTTGACCGCTGAGGAATAGACCACCGCATGGGCCTCTTTCAGATTGTCGGCATTGTGGCCGACATGCACGGTAATGCCCATGGCGCGCAGCCGTTTGACATTGGCATTTTCGGCCGCGTCGCTGCCCTGAACCTTGTAGCCCAGATTGTGCATGATCTCGGCGATGCCGCTCATGCCGATGCCGCCGATGCCGATGAAATGGATGGCGCCAATATCGAGCGGAACACGGGTGGTAACGGGGCTGGCCATCAGGCGGCATTCCTTATCGCAAGCTGTTCCACCGCATCCGCCAGCCTTTGGGTGGCATGCGGCACGGCCAGGGCATGGGCCTTGGCCGCCATGCGGGCCAGCGCGGTCGGATTGGCGAGCAGCTTGTTCAGCATCTGGGCCAGGCTTTCGGCGGTGAGCGCCGATTGCGCCACCCGCATGCCGGCTTCGGCCCTGGCCAGGATATCGGCATTGGGCGTCTGATGATCGTCCATCGCGCCGGGCAACGGCACCAGGATCGCGGGACGTCCAATCGCCATCAGCTCGGCGACCGTGCCGGCGCCGGAGCGGCCGATCACCAGATGGGCATCAGCCATGCGTTGCGGCAGGTCGGAGAAAAAGCCTTGCAGCTCGGCCGCGATCTCAGCCCGTTGATAGATGCCGCGCACCTCTTCCAGGTCTTCCGGACGGCATTGCTGCACGACCCTGAGCCGCTGCTTGATCTCGCGCGGCAGCCGCGTCAGGGCGGCGGGAACAATCTCGCTGAAGGCGCGCGCGCCCTGGCTGCCGCCGAAGATCAGCAGGCGAAATTCGCCGCCGGCTTCGGGCATGGGATAGGGCGCGCCCCAGAGCGCCTCGACTTCGGGTCGCAGGGGATTACCGGTCAGCACGACCTTGGCCGGACCGGACGGCGCAAAGCGGGCCAGAGGAAAGGCGGCGGCGACCAGCCTGACCCTGTTCATCACCAGCCGGTTGGCGCGGCCGACCACGGCGTTCTGTTCGATAATGCCAGTGCTGAGACCGGCCATATTGGCAGCCATCATCACCGGAACGCTGGGATAGCCGCCAAAGCCGATCACCGCCGCGGGCTTCAGCCGCAGCAGCTTGGCAAAGGCGGTGACGATGCCGGCCGCGATCTTGAAGGGCGCGGTGACCTTGTTGAAAGGCGACGACGGCACGGTCTCGATCCGGGCCCTGGGGAATTGGGTTGCATAATTGGCGAAACGCGCATCGGTCATCACCACAATGTCGCGGCCGCGGCGCGCCAGCTCGCCCGCAAGCGCCTGTGCCGGGAACAGATGGCCCCCCGTGCCGCCCGCCGAGAGCACGATGATGCTGGAAGCGGGCGCGCTCATGCCCGCACCCCGAAGAATGCCGGGTCGTCGCGCACGGTCAGCGCCACCTTCGGCCGTTGCCGCGTCACCGCCAGGGCGAAGCCCATCGTCAGGGCGACCGCGAACAGGGACGAACCGCCATAGGAAATGAACGGCAGGGTCATGCCTTTGGCCGGCAGCAGGGACACCGCCACGCCCATATTGATGAAAGCCTGCACGGCGGTGACCACCGCCAGGCCCGCGCCCGCCAGTTGCGAGAAGGAATCCCGGCTGCCCGCCGAACGCAGCAGCAGGCGCACGGTCAGAACGCAGAACAGAAGGACAATCAGCACGCAGAGCAGGAAGCCGAATTCCTCGCCCGCCACGGCGAAGATGGAATCGGAATGAGCCTCGGGAATTCGATATTTCACGGTGCCGGCGCCGGGGCCGACGCCGAAGAGGCCGCCATGCGCGAAAGCCTTCAGCGCCAGCCCGGCCTGATAGCCGGTTTCCGAATGGCCCATATACTGATCCACGCGGTGGTGGACATGCGGGAACACCTCATAGGCAAAGAGGCCAAGCACCGCCAGACCGCCGAGCCCGGCGCCCACCCAGACGAAGGACATGCCCCAGAAGAAAAGCATGGCGCCCCACAGGCAGAGCAGAAGGCCGGTCTGGCCGACATCGGGCTGGCGCAAAAGGATCAGCAGCGCCGGCGCCAGCAGCAGGAAAGTCAGGAGCGGCTTGGGAATGGAAAGGGGCTGGCGATCGGCCAGCACTGCCGCCGCCAGGATGGCAAAACTGGGCTTGAGGAATTCGGACGGCTGCAGCGCGATGGGCCCCAGGTCCAGCTCGCGCCGCGCGCCATACACATCGGCGCCGATGAACAGCACCAGGAATGACCCGACCAGCGCGCCTGCGAAGGTCACGGCCGCGAGAATCTTGATCTGGCGCAGGGGCAGGAGGGAGGCGCCGGCAAGAATGCCCACCGCCATGATGGCAAACAGGATCTGGCGCGCCGTATAGCGGAAATCGCCGCCCGTGAGCGGGCCGCCGGTGATGGCGGGACTGGCGGCGAAAGCCAGCATCAGGCCGATGCCGGCAAGCGCAAGCATGCAGCCCAGCGCCACCCGGTCCACGGTGAACCACCAGTTGGCAAAGCCGCTTTTGTCCGCCCGGTTGATCATGCTGTCTTTCCCCGCGGCAGCCTAGCGACCAGCGACCGGAACATGTCGCCCCGCTGCTCGAAATCCTTGAACTGGTCATAGGAAGCGCAGGCCGGCGACAGCAGCACCACCGGGGCGGACGTTGACGATGCCGCCGCATCTGCCGCGGCGCGCGCCACCGCGACATCCAGCGTGCCCGACATTTCATACAGCGCCTTGCCGTCCAGGGTGCGGGCAAAAGCCGGCGCCGCCTCGCCGATCAGATAGGCCTTGCGGATGCGGGGGAAAAAGCCCGACAGGGGCTCGATACCGCCTTCCTTCGGCTTGCCGCCCGCGATCCAGAAGATATCGGGATAAACCGCCAGCGCCCGGGCGGTGGCATCGGCATTGGTGGCCTTGGAGTCGTTGATGAAGACGGTCTTGCCGATGCGGCCGACGTCTTCCATGCGATGGGCAAGGCCCGGAAAGCCCGCGATGGCGGCGGCTATCGCCTTCATGTCGGAAACATAGGGGCGGACCGCCCCATAGGCGAGGGCCGCATTCTGCCAGTTATGCGCGCCCGGAAGACGCGGCGCGGAAGCCATGTCCATAACCTTGACGGCCCGGCCGCCCATCGCATCGTAGAGCGCGCCATCGACCACAAAGACGCCCCGGCCCAGCACCTTGCCCACCGAAACCGGATGGGCCTGGGTACCCCGCGCCGCCGATGCCTGGGTGAAAGTCGCGGACGAAAATTCGTCGTCCACCCCGATCACCAGTTGTCCGTCTCTCGCCGTCTGCTTCATCAGTTGCGCCTTGATGGCGGCGTAATTTTCCATGCTGCCGTGACGGTCGATATGGTCGGGCGAAATGTTGGACAGCAGGCCCACATCCGGTGTCAGGCCGGGGGCCAGGTCGATCTGGAAGCTGGACATTTCCAGCACATAGATGGTCTTGGACGTGGGCGGCGCCAGTTCCAGCACGGACTTGCCGATATTGCCGCCGACCTGGGCGTCGAAGCCGCATTCCTTGAGGATGTGGCCGACCAGCGCCGTGGTGGTGGACTTGCCGGTAATGGCAATCACGGGCGCCTTGCCCGGCAGTTCAGGATTGGGCCGGATCTCGCGCGCGAACAGCTCGACATCGCCGATCACCGGAACGGAGGCTCTTGTGGCATGTTCCACCACGCCATGCGGCTGGGGATGGGTCAGCGGCACACCCGGCGAAAGGACCAGCGCGGCGATCGTTTCCCACGGCCATTCGCGCCAGGGCATGATCTGGGCGCCTTCCTGACCGCCGAGGTCGCGCGCCGCCGAATTGTCGTCCCAGGC
>CAYFKU010000077.1:0-515 GCA_964343955.1 uncultured Rhizobium sp.
GGATGCCCTTGCGAAGGTTTTCCAAGCTCGATCAGCTGGTCGTCATCCATCGGCACGATGTCGCGCGCATCCAGCACCACTTCGGCGTCGAATTTGGCATCGGGATCGGATGTGAGGCTGCGCCAGTATTTCTCGGCCGCTTCCCAGGCGCCGGCCTTGGGCGCGCGGGGCTTGCCGCGCACATAGTCGAGCGTGACATCATCGACGGCGATCAGGCCGGCACGGGCGCCGCCCTCGATCGTCAGGTTGCACAGGGTCATGCGCTGCGCAATTGACATCGCCCGAACTGAGGTTCCCGAGTACTCAATCGCGAACCCCGAGGCTACGGCAATTCCATGGCGTCTGATGAGTGCCAGTACCACGTCCTTGGCCGTGACTCCCCGCTGTGCTGACCCCTCTAAATTGATCCTCATTGTCTTCGCTCGCCTTTGCAAGACGCATTGCGTTGACAGCGCGTGCAGCGTTTGAGTGGTGCCGACCACCAGGCTGAGCGCTCCAAGCGCCCCATGCGTTGT
>CAYFKU010000077.1:525-4730 GCA_964343955.1 uncultured Rhizobium sp.
GTCCTTGGCGGTGACGCCGTCGGGCAGCTTGCCGTTGACCGTCACGCGCATGTTCCTGGAATGCTGCGCGCGCAGGGTCTGGGTCGCCAGCACATGTTCCACCTCGGAAGTGCCGATGCCGAAGGCCAGGGCGCCGAAGGCGCCATGGGTGGAGGTATGGCTGTCGCCGCAGACGATGGTAGTACCGGGCAGGGTCCAGCCCTGTTCCGGTCCGATGATATGGACGATGCCCTGGCGGATATCGTTCATCGGGAAATATTCGACGCCGAAATCCCTGGCGTTCTTCTCCAGGGTTTCGACCTGCAGCCTGGATTCCGGCTCGGTGATGCCCTGGTCCCGGTCCTTGGTGGGAACATTATGGTCGGCGACCGCCAGGGTCAGTTCCGGGCGGCGGACCTTGCGGCCGGTCATGCGCAGGCCCTCGAAGGCCTGGGGGCTGGTCACCTCATGCACCAGGTGCCGGTCGATATAGAGCACCGGCGTCTCGCCCGGCGGCGAAGCCACCAGATGCGCGTCCCAGATCTTGTCGTACAAAGTCTTGGCCATGGCAGTGCTCGTTCAGGTCCCACAGAAGGCGGCTTACATAAAGGCGGGGGGGCGGAAACTCAACGTTGCGCCAGATACAGCACCGCCATAATGATAATGATGGCGATAAGCTGAGCTAACACCCTGATCCGCATAAGTTTATTGGACCAGGTGCGGGCCGTGTCGCCGCCTTTCCAGAGGGTATAGAGACCCAGGCACAACACGACAAAGACGATGCCGACGGCGATGGCGACCAGAAGCTTGCCCATGGGGCGGGTTTATCGGTCCGCCGAAGCCCGCGTGCAAGCCCCGCGCGCTCAGGCCAGGGCGTCGATCTGCTCATCGGAAAAATTGCCTGGCACGATGGTCGCCGGGATCGCCTGCACGGCGGTGGCAAACATCGAAACCAGGGGCCCCGGCCCCTGCTTGCCGGTACCCGAAGCCAGCACCAGGATCGAGATATCCCTGTCGTCCCGGATGATCTGGGCGACGCATTCGGTCTTGAGGCCGAAGGGGATGATCAGTTCCGGGACGATGCCCGACAGGTCATTCACGATCTTGGCGGCCTCATAGAGCATGCCTTCGGCCTCGGCATGGGCTTCGTCGCGCATGATCTCTTCCACCCCGCGCCATTGCTGGAAGTCGGGAAGCTGGGTGGGACACATGAGGGTAATGCGGCCGCCGGTATGCTGGGCGCGCCGCGTGGCAAAGCGCAAAGCCACCGTGCATTCGGGCGTCTTGTCGATCACCACCAGGAATTTGCGGGGCGCCCGGGATGCGGCCATATCGCTCATGCCGGCGATGCTGGCATTAGGACCGGAAGCTTAGCAAGAGAGGTCACGGCCTGGTCTTGGCTTGTTCCCTGGCGATGTCCTGGCGGACCTGCTCGTCCAGCGCCTTGAATTCCTTGAGCCAAGCTTCGAAGGCGCCTTGCGTCTTGTCGGGGCCGAAGGACCGGCCGTTTTCCACGAAATAGACGCCCTCCCTGTTTTCCTTCAGCGCCCGTTCGACGACGCTGGGATGGGCGGGATGCAGCGACTTGGTGAAGTAATAGAAGGTCATATCCGCGTCGCACTGGAAGATGGTGATGGCGGGTTCTTCGGTCTTCTCACATTTTTTGGCTTCGACATCCTTGCGATAGGCGTCGAAGGTCGAATGGTCCTGTGCCGCCGCCGGCAGGCCGGCGCACAGGGCCAGGAGGACGAGGCTGATTTTTCTCATGTCAGCTTCTTCTTCAGCTCGTAAAGCACTTCCAGCGCCTGCTTGGGCGTCAGCGCGTCGGGCTCGATGTCCTTCAGCGCGGCTTCCACCTGGCTGCCCCTGGGCTGGGGCGCCGTGGCGCCGAACAGGGGAAGATCGTCGATCCGGGCTAGCGGCTTGTGGCCTTCGCGGCCTTCTTCCAGGGCGCGCAGCACTTCTTCGGCCCGCGCCACCGCCGCCGCGGGAAGACCCGCCAGCTTTGCGACATGGATGCCATAGGAACGGTCGGCGACACCCGAGATCACTTCATGCAGGAAGATGATGCTGTCATTCCATTCCCGCACCTTCATGGTGTAGCAGGCCATGGATTTCAGCCTTTCGCACAGCGCCACCATCTCGTGATAGTGGGTGGCGAAAAGGGCGCGGCTTTTGTTGGTCTCGTGCAGGTGCTCGGCCGCCGCCCAGGCGATGGCAAGGCCGTCATAGGTGGCGGTGCCGCGCCCGATCTCGTCCAATATGACCAGCGAGCGCGGCGTTGCCTGATTGAGGATGGCCGCGGTTTCCACCATCTCGACCATGAAGGTGGAACGTCCCGCCGCCAGATCGTCGCCCGCGCCCACGCGGGAGAACAGCCGGTCCACGATGCCGATGCGCGCCTCTTCCGCCGGCACGAAGGAACCCATCTGCGCCAGGATGGCGATCAGCGCATTCTGGCGCAGGAAGGTGGATTTACCGGCCATATTGGGACCGGTGACCAGCCAAAGCCGCCCCTTTGCCTTCGGCGACAGGTCGCAGTCATTGGGCACGAAGGGACCGGCATTTGCCGACTGCAATGCCGCTTCCACCACGGGATGGCGGCCGCGCGTGATCTGGAAAGCCAGGCCATTGTCGATTTGCGGGCGTACATAGCGGGCCGCGACGGCCAGCTCGCCCAAAGCGGATGCGACATCCATCACCGCCAGGGCTTCGGCGACGGCCGACAATGCTTCGCCATATTCCAGCGCCAGCATGGTCATTTCCTGGAACAGGCCCTGCTCCATCGCCAGCGCGCTTTCCGCCGCTTCGGCGATGCGCGAGGCCAGCGAAGCAAGCTCGTCGGTGGAGAAACGCACCGCGCCCGCCATGGTCTGGCGATGCCGGAAGGTTTCCTTGTCGGCCATCAGCTTGTCGGCGTGGCTCTGTCCCACTTCGATGAAATAGCCCAGCACGCCGTTATGCTTGATCTTGAGCTGGGTGACGCCGCTGGCCTGGCGATACTGGCCTTCCAGACCGGCAATCACGCGGCGGGATTCGTCGCGCAGCGCCCGCAACTCATCCAGCGGCGCATGTGCGCCCATTTTCACAAAGCCGCCGTCACGCGCCAGATAGGGCGGCTCATCCACCAGAAGATAGTCAAGCCGGTCCGACAGGCGCGACACGGCGGCGATGTTCCGCGCCAGGCTCTCGCTCGCCGTCAGCGCTTCGCCAGCCAGCGATTCCTTGCGCAGATTTTCCCGCAGGGCCCGCGCCGCCTTCACGCCATCGCGCAAATTGGCGAGATCACGGGGCCCGCCACGCCCCACCGACAGCCGCGCCAGCGCGCGGGCGATATCGGGCGCGGCGCGCAGGGCTTCGCGCGCCTGCCGGCGCTGTTCGGACTGTCTGGCAAAAGCGTCCACCGCGTCATGCCGCGCCGCGATCTCTTTCACATCGGTGAGGGGCGCGGCCAGACGCGCCGCCAGTTGCCGCGCGCCGTTGGCGGTCACGGTGCGGTCGATCTGGGCCAGCAGGGAACCATGGCGCTGGCCCGACAGGGTCTGGGTCAGTTCGAGATTGCGCCGGGTGGCGGCATCGATGCCCATGAACTTTGCGGGTGACAGCCGCGCCAGGCGCTGCAGGGCGACCTTCGCGCCCTTCTGGGTCAGCTCCAGATAGGCAATGAGCGATCCGGCCGCCGACAGTTCGGCCCGGCTGAAAGCGCCCAGCCCATCCAGAGACAGCATATTGTAATGAGCCTTCAGCGCTCTTTCGCCATTGGCGGAATCGAAGCGGCTGGCGGGGAGCGGCGACAGCGCGGTGCCCAGCGATTTGAACAGCGACGCCAGGTCTTCCTGCACCAGCAAGCTGTCGGGCAGCAGCAATTCCCTGGGTGAAAGGCGCGCCAGCTCCGTGGCGATCTCCTCGCGCGCCAGCGCGGCCACGGAAAATTCGCCGGTGGACATATCGACGGAAGCCACCGCGAAATCGGCGCCGCTGCGGCCCAGCGCCGCCAGAAGGTTCGAGGCCCGTGCCTCCAGAAGCGCATCCTCGGTAAGCGTGCCGGGCGTCACCAGCCGCACCACCTCGCGCCGCACCACCGATTTGGAGCCGCGCTTCTTGGCTTCGGCCGGGTCTTCGGTCTGCTCGCATACCGCGACGCGATGGCCCTTGCGGATCAGCTTTTCCAGATAGGCCTCGGCGGTCGCCACCGGACTGCCGAAAATAGGTATGTCATAGCCCCA
>CAYFKU010000077.1:4740-6436 GCA_964343955.1 uncultured Rhizobium sp.
CCGGCACGCCGCACATGGGAATGTCCTCGCCCAGATGCTTGCCCCGCTTGGTCAGGGCAATGTCCAGCGCCTCCGACGCCTTTGCTGCATCCGCGAAGAACAGCTCGTAGAAATCGCCCATGCGGTAGAACAACAGATAATCCGCATGCTGGGCCTTGATGGCGAGATACTGCGCCATCATCGGGGTGACATCGCCGCCCGCCGGATCTGCCTGCAATTCCATCTCGCTCATGCGAGCGACCATAGCAGACAGATGCGCGGACCTGCGGCATCCAAGCTTGATGCAATCGCCCCATCAATGGATATTCTGTGGAAAATTCCCAAAACACCAAGCCGATCAGGGTTGAAACCGATGTCCCGCCCATCCTTCACCGACGAAGAAGCTCTTGCCTTTCATGCCGGTGACAAGCCGGGCAAGCTGGAAATCCTGCCCACCAAGCCGATGGCGACCCAGCGGGATCTGAGCCTGGCCTATTCCCCCGGCGTTGCGGTTCCGGTGCTGCGCATCGCCGAGCAGCCCGAGCTGGCCTATGACTATACCGCCAAGGGCAACATGGTGGCGGTGATCTCGAACGGCACCGCCATCCTGGGTCTGGGCGATCTGGGCCCGCTGGCGTCCAAGCCGGTGATGGAGGGCAAGGCGGTGCTGTTCAAGCGCTTTGCCGATGTGAACTCCATCGACCTGTGCCTCGACACCAAGAATGTCGATGAGATCATCAATGCCGTGCGCTATCTGGGCCCCAGCTTCGGCGGCATCAATCTGGAAGACATCAAGGCGCCCGACTGCTTCATCATCGAACAGCGCCTGCGCGAACTCATGGACATTCCGGTGTTCCATGACGACCAGCATGGCACCGCCATCATCTCGGCCGCCGGTGTCATCAATGCCGCGCATCTGACGGGGCGCAACATCCAGGACATCAAGGTGGTGTGCAACGGCGCCGGCGCCGCCGGCATCGCCTGCATCGAGCTGCTCAAGTCCATGGGTACCAGGAGCGAGAACATCATCCTGTGCGACACCAAGGGCGTGGTCTATCGCGGCCGCACCGAAGGCATGAACCAGTGGAAGTCGGCCCATGCGGTCGAGACAAAGGCCCGCAGCCTGGCCGACGCCATGGTGGGCTGCGACGTCTTCCTGGGTCTTTCGGCCAAGGGCGCGCTGACGCCGGACATGGTGCGCTCGATGGCGGCGCGGCCGATCATCTTCGCCATGGCCAATCCCGATCCGGAAATCACGCCGGAAGACGCCCAGGCGGTGCGCGGCGATGTGATCGTGGCGACGGGCCGGAGCGACTATCCCAACCAGGTCAACAATGTGCTGGGCTTCCCCTACATCTTCCGCGGCGCGCTGGATGTGCGGGCCACAACCATCAACGAGGCGATGAAGATCGCCGCTGCCGAGGCGATCGCCGCCCTGGCGCGCGAGGATGTGCCCGACGAGGTGGCGGCGGCCTATCGCGGCGCGCGTCCGGTTTACGGCCCTGACTACATCATCCCCTCGCCCTTCGATCCGCGCCTGATCAGCCGCGTCTCGGCCGCCGTGGCGGAAGCAGCCATGAAGACCGGCGTCGCCAGGAAGCAGATCGCCGACCTCAATGCCTATCAGTTCCAGCTTTCGGCCAGGCTCGATCCTTCGGCCGGCCTGTTCCAGATGGTCACCAACCCGCCGCCGGACTTCCAGAACTACACCTACATC
>CAYFKU010000077.1:6446-9655 GCA_964343955.1 uncultured Rhizobium sp.
CAGATGGTCACCAATGCGGTGCGCGCCAAGCCCAAGCGCGTCGTCTTTGCCGAAGGCGAGGAAGATTCGGTGATACGCGCCGCCGCCGCCTTCCAGAATTCCGGCCTGGGCAAGGCCATCCTGGTGGGCCGGGTTGACGAGGTGAAAAAGGGGCTGCGCAAGGCGGGCCTGGACGAAAATCTGGTGGAAATCCGGGCACCCCGTTCGGCCGAGGAGGCCAAGCCCTATATCGACACGCTCTATCGGCGGGTGCAGCGGCGCGGCGCGCTGTATCGCGACGCGGTGCGCATGGTCACCAACGACCGCAATGTCTATGCCGCCTCCATGCTCAAGGCCGGCGATGCCGACGCCATGGTCACGGGCGTGACGCGCAATTACGCCAATGCCCTGTCGGATGTGCGCCAGGTTCTGGACCCGCCGCCGGGCCAGCGCCCGATCGGCATGCAGGCCATTTTCGCCAAGGGCCGGGTGGTTCTGGTGGCCGACACATCGGTGACCGAAATGCCGACCGCGGAACAGCTGGCCGATATCGCCATCCAGGCCGCCGCGGCCGCCAAGCGCTTCGGCCTGACGCCGCGCCTGGCCCTGCTGGCGTCTTCCACCTTCGGCTTTCCCCGCAGCGAACGCAGCGAGCGCATCATCGAGGCGGTGCAGATCCTGGAAAATCGCGGCGTGGATTTCGAATATGACGGCGAGCTGGCCGTGGATGTGGCGCTGGATAAGGACAAGCTGGCGCTTTATCCCTTCGCCCGCATCACCGACACCGCCAATGTGCTGATCATGCCGGCGATACATTCCGCGTCCATCTCCACCAAGCTGCTGCAGATGATGGGCGGCGCCAGCGTCATGGGACCGATGCTGGTGGGGCTGGAAAAATCGGTGCAGATCGCGCCGCTGGGCGCCAAGATGAGTGAAATCTACAACGCCGCCGTGGTGGCCGCTTACGACATCAACCGCTGATGATCTTTGAAAAGACCGCTTCCTTCCTGGACCGGCTCTGGGATGACGAAATCGTTCCGGCGCTGACCGATTACATTCGCATTCCCAACAAGAGCCCGACCTTCGATCCCGACTGGGAGAAGAACGGCCATATGGAGCGGGCGGTGGCGATGTTCGCCGCCTGGGCCAACAGCAAGCTCGATGCGTTTGCCGGCGCGTCGCTGGAGGTGGTGCGCCTGCCGGGGCGCACGCCCTTGATCATGATCGAAGTACCCGCAGCGACCGGAAGCCCGGAGCGCAGCGGACGGTCCTCCGGCGGGACCGTCCTGATGTACGGCCATCTCGACAAGCAGCCGGAGATGGAAGGCTGGGACGAAGGCTATGGCCCCTGGGTGCCCAAGCAGAAGGACGGCAAGCTCTATGGCCGTGGCGGCGCCGATGACGGCTATGCCATGTTCGCCAGTATCGGTGCGCTGCTGGCGCTGAAGCAACAGGGCGTCGCCCATGCCCGCTGCGTCATCCTGATCGAGGCGTCGGAGGAATCCGGCTCGCCCGACCTTCCCTTCTATATCGATCATCTGGCGTCGCGCATCGGCGAGCCCGATCTGGTGGTCTGCCTGGATTCCGGCTGCGGCAATTACGAGCAGCTCTGGCTCACCACCTCGCTGCGCGGCATGGTGATCGCCACCCTGACAGTGCGCGTACTGACCGAGGGCGTGCATTCCGGCGCCGCCGGCGGCATCGTGCCGTCATCCTTTCGCATTCTGACCCAGCTTCTGGCGCGCATCGAAGATCCCGTCACCGGGCGCATCAAGCTGCCGGATCTGTCGGTCGAGATTCCCGCGGACCGTCAGACCCAGGCCAAGGCCACGGCGCAAATTCTGGGCGATGAGACCTGGTCCGGCTATCCCTTCGCGGGGAAGACCAGGCCCATGACAAAGGGCGGCGCCGAGCAGATCCTGGCCAAGACCTGGTCGCCGCAACTGGCGCTGACCGCGATCGCCGGCTACCCCCAGCCCGCCAATGGCGGCAATGTGCTGTTGCCCTACACCACCGCCAAGCTGGCCTTCCGGCTGCCGCCGACAGCCGATGCGGAAAAGGCGCGTATGGCCCTGAAGGCGGTGCTGGAAGAAGACCCGCCCTACGACGCCCAGGTGGTGTTCGATGCGCCACGCGGCGAGAATGGCTGGAACGCGCCGCCGCTGGCGCCCTGGCTGGAAACCTCGCTCGACAAGGCCAGCCGGGCCGCATTCGGAAAGCCCACCGCCTATCAGGGCGAAGGCGGCTCCATTCCCTTCATGGCCATGCTGGGCGAAAAATTTCCCGGGACGCAATTTGTTGTCACGGGTGTGCTGGGGCCGCATTCCAATGCGCATGGACCCAACGAATTCCTGCATATCGCTTTCGCCAAGAAACTGTCCGCCTGCATCGCGCAAGTGCTGGCCGATCACGGCGCGCGGACCTGAATTTGCTGGACCTGAAGGCCGATGACGGGACACGGCGCGCCCTGAAGCTGATCCTGATCGGCACCCTGGCCATGGGCGCCCTGGCGTCCCTGGCAAAGCCGGCGTCGGTTTCCCCGGTCCCGGCCTGGCTCATGGCCCCGGCATGGACGCTGGATTACCTGCTGATGGCCCTTGCCGCCTGGCTGGCCTGGCGGAACGGCGGGTGGAAGAGCTGGGCCATGACGCTTTACGCCGCCCAACTGGTGCTGGGCCTGTTCTGGCGCCATTGGCCCGGGCCCTTGCCCGCCCTGCTTCTGGTTCTGGCGATGCTCCTGACCCTGGCGGCCTTTTTGCGCCAGAATGCGCTGGCGGGACTGGCTTTCCTGCCCTGCCTGGGCTGGCTGGCATTTCTCGCGGCGCCTGCCCTTTCATGACAGGCGCGGCCAGATTCCTCCTTGGGAAGCGGGCGAAAAACGGGCTGCCGCCTTGGCATTTCCCGCCCCCCTTCCTATATACCCCCTTGTGTAAGCATGGGTTTCACCCAGAGCTTATTTTGTTAGGTATTTCAATGGGATGGACCGGAAGGCGCCTCAGGGGCCAGGATGCCATGCCCGATGAGAGGAACACCCTATGGCTAAAGTAATCGGCATCGATCTGGGCACCACCAACAGCTGCGTCGCGGTGATGGAGGGCTCGGCCCCTAAGGTCATCGAGAATGCGGAAGGCGCCCGCACCACCCCGTCCATTGTCGCCTTTGCCCCCGACGGCGAACGCCTGGTGGGCCAGCCCGCCAAGCGCCAGGGCGTTACCAATCCCGAATATACC
>CAYFKU010000078.1:0-4362 GCA_964343955.1 uncultured Rhizobium sp.
GCGCTGGCCTTGGTCCCGTCGCGGGCGATCTGGCTTTTCAGGTCGTCCAGCTCGATGAAATTGTCGGCCTGGCGGCGCAATTCGTCCGCTACCATGGGGGGCGAAGTGCGGATGGTCGATACCACGCTGACCCGCTTGCCGCGGCGCTGCACCGCTTCGACCAGGCGGCGGAAATCGCCGTCGCCGGAGAAGATCACGACATGATCCACCACGGCGCTGATTTCCATCACATCGATGGCCAGTTAAATGTCCATGTTGCCCTTGACCCGGCGGCGGCCCTGGGCGTCGGTGATTTCCTTCAACGATTCGGCCACCACCGAGAAGCCGTTATAATCCAGCCAGTCCACCAGCGGCCGCAGGGGCGAGAATTCCTGGTCCTCGGCCACCGCGGTATAATAAAAGGCCCGCACCAGGGTGCCCTTGCGGGCGAACAGCTCCAGCAGCCGCTTGTAGTCGATGTCGAACTGCAAACCCTTGGCCGCGCCGTAAAGATTGGCGCCGTCGATGAACAATGCGAGCTTTTCGGACGGGTAAAACAGCATATGGCCTCCAGACCTGCCAAAAAAACGAAAAGGCGGCGCGCCTTATCCGCCGGCGCGGGCCCATGATTCTGATCGGCCTAGGGGCCAATCTTCCGTCCGACGCCGGTCCACCCGCCGACACGCTCAAGCGCGCGCTGGGTGAGCTGGAACGCCAGGCTGTTGAAATCCTTCGTGTCTCGCCCTTCTACAGCACCCCGGCCTGGCCCGACCCCGCCGATCCGCCCTTCGTCAACGCCGTTGCGGTCGTCCAGACCACGCTCCAACCCGTTGAACTTTTGATGCTTTTGCATGGTGTGGAAACTGCGTTGGGCCGGTTGCGTTCCGCGCCCAACGCGCCCCGCACCCTGGATCTGGATCTTTTGGATTATGAAGGGCGGCAGCAGGCCGGCCCCGGCCTGATCCTGCCGCATCCGCGGATCGCCGCCCGCAGCTTTGTGCTGGTGCCGCTTCGGGATGTCGCCCCCGGCTGGCGTCACCCCGTGATTGGGCAGGGTGTTTCCGACCTCCTGGCCCTTTTGCCGGATCGGGACAGCCCGAAAGTCCTGTCCCCTTAAGGGGCTATGCCGCCCCGGACTTTTCTGTTATGATCCCCGGCTATCCCCGAAAAAGGTGGCGGCTTTTGCCGCTAACCGATTGATTGTGAAGGACACTTCATGGCTCGCGTTACTGTCGAAGATTGCGTCGACAAGATCCCCAACCGTTTCTACCTGGTGCTGACCGCGGCCTTCCGCGCCCGCCAGCTCTCCGGCGGGGCCGAGCCGATGCTGGAACGCGACCGTGACAAGAACCCCGTGGTGGCGCTGCGCGAGATCGCCGGCAAGCTGATCAAGCCCGACGAAGCGAAGGAAGACTATATCCGCTCGCTGCAGAAGCATGCGGAAGTGGACGAGCCGGAGGAGGCCCGTCCCGAGACCGACGACCGCGAGGATCCCTCGCATCGCCAAGTCACCGAGGAAGAACTGCTGCGCGCGCTCACCACGGAAGGCCAGCGCCGCGCCGAGCCGCAGCCGGAAGCCGACTACGAAGAGTAATCTCCGGCTCCGATTTGGCGGAAAACCGCCTTTTCTCTGCGTTCGCAGGTTCTGATTTACCGGCAAACTGCCTATATTCGGGTGGATGAGCCCGACCACATCCACTCCGGCGCAAAGTCCGGCCGTCAAAACCGTGCCCGCGCCGATGCGCGGCCGCCGGCGGCTTATGCGCCAGACCGACCTGGTCGAGCGGGTGCTGGCCTATGACCCGGACGCCGACGAAGCCATCCTGAACAAGGCTTACGTCTATGCCATGACCGCCCATGGCAAGCAGTTCCGGGCGTCGGGCGATCCCTATTTCGCCCATCCGTTGGAAGTGGCGGCCATTCTCACCGACCTCAAGCTCGATGTGCCCACCATCGTGACGGCGCTGCTGCACGACACGATCGAGGACACGCTGGTCACCTATGACGACATCCGGGAAAAATTCGGCGAGGAGATCGCCAATCTGGTCGATGGCGTCACGAAACTGTCCCAGCTCGAGGTTTTTTCCGAGCGCACCAAGCAGGCGGAGAATTTCCGCAAGCTGATGCTGGCCATCACCAGCGACATCCGCGTGCTGTTGGTCAAGCTGGCCGACCGGCTCCACAATATGCGCACCCTGGGTTACATCGAGAAGCCCGAAAAGCGCGCCCGCATCGCGCAGGAGACGGTTGACATCTATGCACCGCTGGCCGGGCGCATCGGCATGCAGAACATGCGCGAGGAACTGGAAGACCTGGCCTTCGCCGAACTGGACCCGGAAGCGCGCAATTCCATTGTCACGCATTTTGCGCGCCTGGACATGGTGGGCGGCGACCGGGTGGGGCGCATCGCCGACCAGATCAAGCGGCGCCTGGCCGAGCATGGGCTGGAAGCCTGGGTCTATGGCCGGGGCAAGCGGCCCTTTTCCATCTGGCGCAAGCTTCAGACCAAGAAGCTGAGCTTCGAACAGCTCTCGGACATATTCGGCTTCCGGGTCATCGTGGGGTCGGTTGGCGACTGCTATCGCGCGCTGGGCATCATCCACACCAACTGGCAGATGGTGCCGGAGCGGTTCAAGGATTTCATCTCGACGCCCAAGCCGAACGGCTATCGTTCGATCCACACCACGGTGATCGGCCCGGAAAAGCAGCGCGTGGAAATCCAGATCCGCACCCAGGACATGCATGACGTGGCCGAGCGCGGCGTCGCCGCCCATTGGCGCTACCGCGAGCATGTGCCGGAAGCATCCAACAATACCGACAGCGTCACCTATGGCTGGCTGCGGGACATGGTGGACCTTCTGGAGAAGGGGGACACGGCGGAAGAGGCGCTGGAACATTCCAAGCTGGCGCTCTATCAGGACCAGGTTTTCTGTTTCACCCCCAAGGGTTCGCTGATCTCGCTGCCCAAGGGCGCCACCCCGATCGACTTTGCCTATGCGGTGCATACCGACCTGGGCAACAGCGCCGTGGGCGCCAAGGTGAACGGCAACCATGTCGCCCTGCACACGCCCCTCAAGAATGGCGATCAGGTGGAAATCATCACCACCCAGGATTCCACGCCGTCCCCCATGTGGGAGCAGTTTGTGGTGACGGGCCGGGCGCGGGCGGAAATCCGCCGCTTCCTGCGTCATGCCCAGCGCGACGAGCA
The DNA here is from genome assembly GCA_964343955.1 of uncultured Rhizobium sp. GTDB lineage: Bacteria > Pseudomonadota > Alphaproteobacteria > Micropepsales > Micropepsaceae > Rhizomicrobium. Next base: position 3,188 of record CAYFKU010000078.1, read on the forward strand.
TGTCCGTTTCGGCCGCAAGATCCTGGAAAAGACATTTGGCGATGACGGCCGCGAGCTGACCGACAAGGCGATCGAGGAAGTGGCCAAGAAATTGCGATTGGCCAAGGCGGAAGATGTCTTTGCCGATGTGGGGCGGGGCGCCCTGCGCGGCCACGAAGTGCTGCACGCCGTTTTCCCGGAAGCCAAGCGCGCCGGCAAGGTTGCCAAGAAGCCGTCGCCGGGCGAGGTCAAGCCCATCTCCATCCGCGGCTTGACGGAAGGCATTTCCTATACCCTTGGCCAATGCTGCCATCCGCTGCCGGGCGACCGCATCGTGGGCATCAACACGCCGGGTGAAGGGCTGGTGGTTCACACCATCGACTGTGCCGAACTGGACAAGGCCCAGGACATGAATGACTGGCTGGATGTGGGCTGGGGGCAGGGCGCGTCCGACATGGGCCTGTCGGTGGCGCGCGTTGCGGTCAGGGTCAAGAATGCGCCGGGCAGCCTTGCCACGGTGCTGACAGCCATCGCCGGCAATGGCGGCAATATCTTCAATCTCAAGGTGGCGGTGCGCAATCCGCTCTTCTTCGATTTTGTCGTGGATGTGGAAGTGCGCGACGTGCCTCATTTGCAGAATATCCTGGGCGCGCTACGGGTGTCGGATGCGGTCGAATCGGTCGATCGCGTGCGCGAGGCCGAGAGCGCGGTGCATTGAAATAGAGAAGTGGGAAGATGAACGTCGAACAGGTTCTGAAAGAGTTCAAAAAGGCCGGCGCGCTGCTGGAAGGCCATTTCATCCTTTCGAGCGGGCTTCATTCCGACAAATTCCTGCAGAAGGCGCTGGTTTTCCAGGATGCCAAGCGGACAGCCAGGCTTTGCAAGGCGCTGGCCGCCAAGGTGAAGGCCGAAGTGAAGGAAGAGATCACCGCTATCGTCTCGCCGGCGGTGGGCGGCATCGTGCCGGGCTATGAGATGGGCCGCCAGATGGGCCTGCCCGCCATGTATGTCGAACGGGTCGATGGCGAGTTTCAGCTTCGCCGCAACTTTACCCTGAAGAAGGGCCAGAAGGTGCTGATGGTGGAAGACATCGTCTCCACCGGCGTGTCGTCGCGCGAATGCATCGCCGCTATCAAGAAGACCGGCGCCAAGGTTGTCGCCGAGAAATGCGACGTCACCGACGGTGCGGCGGTGAA
>CAYFKU010000078.1:4372-9472 GCA_964343955.1 uncultured Rhizobium sp.
GCGCCAAGGTTGTCGCCGCCTGCTGCCTGATCGACCGTTCCGGCGGCAGCGCCAAGGTCGGTGTGCCGCTGATCGCGCTGGCGGAATGGAAGGTTAAGGCCTGGCCGGCCGACAAGCTGCCGCCGCATCTGCGCAACATCCCCGCCGTCAAGCCGGGGTCCAGAGGGCTGGCGTGAGCAAGCTGCGCCTCGGCGTGAACGTGGACCATGTCGCCACGGTGCGGCAGGCGCGCGGCGGCGACAATCCCGATCCGGTGCGCGCCGCCATCCTGGCGCAAACATCCGGCGCCGATGGCATCACCGCGCATCTGCGCGAGGACCGACGGCATATTTCCGACAGCGATATCGCGCGCCTCAGCACCGCCCTGTCCATTCCGCTGAATCTGGAAATGGCCGCGACCGACGAGATGGCCGCCATCGCCTTGCGCCACAAGCCGCATGCGGCCTGCATCGTGCCGGAGAAGCGGGAGGAACGCACCACCGAGGGCGGGATCGATTGCGTCGGCCAGTTCGAACGATTGAAGCCGATCGTGGCGGCGCTGACGATTGCCGGCATTCGCGTCTCGATGTTCATCGAACCGGCCAGGGCGCAGCTTGACGCGTCGAAGGCGCTGGGCGCCCCGGTGGTGGAGCTGCATACCGGCGCCTATGCCCATGGCGCGGCGGGTGAACTGGAGCGGATCGTCGCCGCCGCCGAATATGGCGCGGGCATCGGTCTGGAAATCCATGCCGGCCATGGCCTCACCTATGACAATGTGAAGTCCATTGCGGCCATCCCGCAGATTCGGGAGTTGAACATCGGACACTTCCTGATGGGCGAGGCGATGTTCATCGGTCTGGAAGCTTCCATCCGACGGATGCGGGCGCTTATGGATGAAGCCGGGCCATGATACTGGGTCTCGGCAACGACCTGATCGACATCCGGCGTGTCGAAAAGAGCATCGAACGGTTTGGCGAGCGATTTCTCGCCCGCATCTATACCGATATCGAGCGCGCCAAATCGGATCGCCGGACTGAGCGGGCCGCCTCCTATGCCAAGCGCTTTGCCGCCAAGGAGGCCTGCGCCAAGGCGCTGGGAACCGGCCTTAACCACGGTGTCTATTGGCGGGATATGGGCGTGGTGAATCTGCCGGGCGGCAAGCCCACCATGGCGCTGACCGGGGGCGCCCTGAAAAGGCTGGAAAAAATCACTCCCGCGGGCCACCGCGCCCAGATCGACCTGACCATTACCGACGATTTCCCCCTGGCGCAGGCCATTGTCATCATCTCCGCGGTCAAAGATTAACAGCTGACGCCTTGACAGGCCTGCCTCCGCCCCGTTTCTTCCTCCCCGCACAAGGAAATCAAAGCCTCATGACGGACACCAAGACGGCGGCCAAGCAGCAACATGGCGAATCCTGGGGGGAACTCGCCAAGACGGTGATCTATGCCGGCCTGATCGCCATCGTGATCCGCACCTTCCTGTTCCAGCCCTTCAATATTCCCTCGGGCTCGATGGAGAATACGCTGCTGATCGGTGACTATCTGTTCGTCGAGAAGTTCGCCTATGGCTATAGCCGCTATACTTTCCCCTTCGGCGCCTGGCCTTTCGGCAAATATATGGAAGGCCGCTTCATGGGCCGCGATCCGCAGCGCGGCGATGTCGTGGTGTTCAAATTCCCGCGCGATAATTCCACCGACTTCATCAAGAGGGTCATCGGCCTGCCGGGCGACCGGGTGCAGATGAAGAATGATGTCCTCTACCTGAACGGCAAGCCGGTGCCGCGTGAGAAGGTCGAGGATTATGTCGGCGACCTGGATGGCGTTGCGGGGCGCTGGACCCAGTATCGCGAGACCCTGCCGGGCGGCAAAAGCTATGTCGTGCTGGACAAATATACCGACGGCCCGATGGACAATACCGAGGAATTTGTGGTGCCGGCCGGCCATTATTTCATGATGGGCGACAATCGCGACAATAGCAGCGACAGCCGCGAGGATGTGGGCTATGTGCCCGCCGCAAATCTGGAAGGCCGGGCGTTGTTCCGTTTCTTCTCCACCGACGGTTCGGCGCATTTCTGGGAAGTGTGGAAGTGGCCCTTCGCCGTCCGCTATTCTCGCATCCTGACCCTGGTGAAGTAATTTGGCCCTGGCGAAATGACCGACCCTGCGACCGGGGCACTGTCCGACAAGCTGGGATATCAATTCAGGGACGAAGCGCTGCTGAAGCGGGCGCTGACCCATGCCGGCGCCAATGCCGCCCTTTCCAACGAGCGCCTGGAATTTCTGGGTGACCGGGTGCTGGCCCTGGTGGTCTCCGAAACCCTCTATCGGCTCTATCCCGATGAAGACGAAGGCGCGCTGACCCGCCGGGTGCACAGCCTGGTGCGCTGGGAAGCCTGCGCCAGGATCGGCGAACAGATCGGTCTGTGGGACCATCTGGTACTGACCCGCTCGGAAGCCGCCGGCGGGCGCAGCAAGGGACCGATCCTTGGCAGCGCCATGGAGGCGGTGATCGCGGCCCTCTATCTGGACGGCGGCATGGAGGCTGCGCGTCCCTTCATCGAGCGGCTGTGGGGTCCGATGTTCGCCGATGCCGCCACCGACAGTCGGGATGCCAAGACGCGGCTGCAGGAATGGAGTCAGGCCAGGGCGAAGGGGGCCCCGGTCTATACCCTGAAGGGACAGGAAGGGCCCGACCATGCCCCCCATTTTGTGGTGGAGGCGAAGGTTGCCGGCCACGATCCGGCGCTGGGCCAGGGCGGCTCCAAGCGCCAGGCGGAACAGGATGCGGCGGCCAGGCTGTTGGCCCAATTCGAAAAGACCATAGGACCATGACTCAACGCTGCGGCTTCTGCGCCATCATCGGCGCCCCCAATGCCGGCAAATCCACTTTGATCAATGCTCTGGTGGGCTCCAAGGTCGCCATCGTCAGCCCCAAGGTGCAGACCACCCGGATGCCGGTGCGCGGTATCGCGATCGCGGGACAGACGCAGATCATCTTTGTCGATACGCCGGGCATCTTCCGGCCGCGGCGGCGGCTGGACCGCGCCATGGTGACCAGCGCCTGGTCGGGCGCCGAGGAAGCCGATGCAGTGCTTCTGATCGTGGACGCCAACGATCTGGACGAGCGGGCGCCCGCGGCGCGCGACACCATGGCGATCCTGGAAGGGCTGAAGGAGCGCAAGGGCCGCAAGACCGCCCTGGTCCTGAACAAGATCGACGGCATGAAGCGCACCGATCTTCTGCCCCTGGTCGAGAAATTCCGCACCCAAGAAATTTTCGAAGACATTTTTCTGATTTCGGCCCTGAAGGGCGAGGCGGTGCCTGATGTCGCGGCCTGGGTGGCGGCGCGCATGCCCGAAGGTCCCTGGCTCTATCCGGAAGACCAGGCGGCGGATATTCCCTCGCGCCTTCTGGCGGCGGAAGTCACGCGCGAGAAGATCTATCTGCGCCTGCATGATGAATTGCCCTATGCCTCGGCGGTCGAAACCGAAAAATGGGAAGAGCGCAAGGATGGTTCGGTCCGCATCGACCAGGTGATCTATGTCCAGCGCGACGGCCAGAAGGCGATCGTGCTGGGCAAGGGTGGGGCGACCATCAAGAAGATCGGCGAACTGGCGCGCACCGAGCTGGAGGAGTTGTTCGGCCGGCGGGTGCACCTGTTCCTGTTTGTGAAGGTGCGCGAGGACTGGGCCGAGAATAGCGAGCATTACCGGGAAATCGGGCTGGACTTTCCCAGCGAGTGAGCCCGCGCCGCAGCAGGGCATGGCTTCGGTGCCCGATTGATGGCAAAAACCGGACATGGAATGGAATGACGACGCCATCGTGCTGTCTTCGAAGCCGTTGGGCGAGAACGGAACTATTCTGGAGCTGCTGACGCGCGATCATGGCCGTCATGCGGGCCTCGTGCGCGGCGGCGCCTCGCGCCGGGTCAAACCCACCCTTCAGCCGGGCAACAGCTTGCATGTCGGCTGGCGCGCGCGCCTGGAGGAGCATCTGGGCAGTTTCAACTGCGAGCTGGCGCGGGCGCGCGCCGGCGAATTGATGGACAGCCGCGAGGCGCTGGCGGGGCTGAACGCCTTCACCGCCATGACCTGTGCCGCCATGCCCGAGCGCGAAGCGCATGCGGCGGTCTTTGTCAGCGGCGAAATCCTGCTCGATGCCATGATGGCGCATGACATGGCTCACTGGCTGCCGCTCTATGTGCGCTGGGAGGCCGGCCTGCTGGAGGCGCTGGGCTTTGGGCTTGACCTGACGGAATGTGCCGCGACCGGGATCAAGAGCGACTTGACCTATGTTTCGCCCAAAAGCGGCCGCGCCGTCTCCCGTCATGCCGCCGGGATTTATGCATCCCGCATATTTCGCCTTCCGGCCTTTCTTCTGGACAGCGCCGCGCCGGAACCCGGCGCGGACGAAACCGCGGCGGGGCTGGCCCTGACGGGCTATTTCCTGCTGGAGCGGGCGTTGAAATCGCACGGCAAGCAGATGCCGCAGGCAAGGCTGCGACTTGAAACCATCGCTCGCGGTGCCGCCGAATCGGCCTAAAAGTCCCCCATGGTTGCTGTTCCAGACGAAATCCGATCCGAACCCCTGAGCAAGGCGCTGGCCGAGCGTTATCTTGCCTATGCGCTTTCCACCATCACCCAGCGGGCGCTGCCCGATGCGCGTGACGGACTGAAGCCCGTTCACCGCCGCATCCTCTATGGCATGCGCCTGTTGCGGCTCGATCCGGATTCCGCCTTTAAAAAATCCGCCAAGGTGGTTGGCGACGTGATGGGCTCGTTCCATCCCCATGGCGACCAAGCGATCTATGATGCGCTGGTGCGCCTGGCCCAGGAATTTTCCGTGCGCTATCCGCTGGTGGACGGCCAGGGCAATTTCGGCAATGTCGATGGCGATAATGCCGCCGCCATGCGCTACACCGAAGCACGCCTCACCGCTGCTGCTGTCGAATTGATGGACGGGCTGGATGAACAATGCGTGCCCTTCCGCACCACCTATAATGGCGAGGAAGAAGAGCCCGAAGTTTTTCCCGCAGGCTTTCCCAATTTGCTCGCCAATGGCGCGAGCGGCATTGCAGTGGGCATGGCGACCTCTGTGCCGCCGCACAATGTCTCTGAAC
>CAYFKU010000079.1:0-9463 GCA_964343955.1 uncultured Rhizobium sp.
CTGGCGCTGCACGAAATCCTTGTTGCCCTTTTTTGCCTCCACGAAGCGGTGGCGCAGCATCAGGTGCGGGAAATCCAGCATGAAGGGATGCGGCGGAACATAGGGGCATTTTGTCATGAAGCACATGTCGCAAAGCGTGCAGGCTTCGACGACAGGCTTGAAGTCTTCCGAGGCCAGATGCTCGACATCTTCCTTCGGGCTGGAATCGATCAGATCGAACAGGCGTGGGAAGGAATCGCACAGATTGAAGCAGCGGCGGCAGCCGTGGCAGATGTCGAAGACGCGCCGCATCTCCGCATCGAGCTTCGCGGGATCGGCGAAATCAGGATCCTGCCAATTGATGATCTCGCGCTTGGGCGCGTCAAGACTGCCTTCGCCGGTCATGCAGGACTCCAGGAAAACTCAGGCCCACCCTCCCCTTCATGTGCGAAGCACACAAGAAGGGGAGGTGCCCGTAGCTGGCGAGGCGCGAAGCGCCGATTAAGCCAGCGCAGGGCGGAGGGGCTTACTTACCAAGACCATCCAGCGCTTTCTGGAAGCGGCCGGCATGGGATTTTTCGGCCTTGGCCAGGGTTTCGAACCAGTCGGCGATTTCGTCAAAGCCTTCCTGGCGGGCGGTCTTGGCCATGCCCGGATACATGTCGGTATACTCGTGGGTCTCGCCCGCGATCGAAGCCTTAAGATTGGCGTCGGTGGCGCCGATCGGCTCACCGGTCGCCGGATCGCCCACTTCCTCCAGATATTCCAGATGGCCATGGGCGTGGCCGGTCTCGCCTTCCGCGGTGGAGCGGAACACGGCGGCGACATCGTTATAGCCTTCGACATCGGCCTTCTGCGCGAAATAGAGATAGCGGCGGTTCGCCTGGCTTTCGCCCGCGAAGGCCTCTTTCAGATTTTCCCAGGTCTTGGTGTTCTTCAGTGCAGGCATAGGCCCTCCATGCGATGGAAATTTCTTTCAGGTCGCTCCCGCGCGCGCGGTGCTCCTCACGCGCAAGACTGTCCGGGCCGACAGGGCCTGTCAATAACTTAGAATGATTCTAAGTTGTGAGAATGACTCTCAGGACGGCATGTCCGATGCCTGAGGCGGAAGGGCCTGCGCTAGCCGGGGCTGCGCCGGACGCGGACAACCACGTCCACCCGGTCCACCGCCAGGCCCGACGGGGGGGCAGGCACGCCCGCAACCGCGATCGTGTCGCCGGGAATGTCGATCAGCAAACCTTCCTTTTCCAGGAAGAAATGCTGGTGATCGCCGGTATTGGTGTCGAAATAGCTGCGCGAGGCATCCACGATGAACTGCCGCAAAAGGCCGGCATCGGTGAACTGGTGCAGGGTGTTGTAGACGGTGGCCAGCGAAACCTTGAGGCCCGCCTGGGTCACCTCGTCATGCAGGCTTTCCGCCGTCACATGCCGGTCCTGGTCCCGGAACAAAAGCCCCGCCAGTTCCACCCGCTGGCGGGTGGGGCGCAACCCGGCCTGCCGGAGCCGGCCGGTCGCCATGGCGGCAACCTCCTTGGCGGTCATTTCCCTGGGTTCTCGCATCGTCCTGGACATCGATATTCAATTCTTTTCCGGGCAGGTTGCTCGCCTGTCAGGGGCAGGGCAAGACTGCTACCATACGAAGGATATACGTTAGAACCTTTCTAAGCAAGAAGACGTTTTCGGCGGTAGCTTTGTTCGGGCCTTTTCGGCTAGGGAACCGCCCAAAGACCTTCGAAGAAACGCCAGAGAAACATCAGAGTTTTCAAGGAAGAACCAAGCCGTGGACAAGGTGTTGCGCCAATCCTCCTTTGACCGTCAGGGCCTTCTGGCCTGCGCCCGTGGCGAACTGTTCGGCCCGGGCAATCCCCAGCTCCCCATGCCGCCCATGCTGATGTTCGACCGCATCACCTCCATCACCGAGGATGGGGGCGAGCATGGCAAAGGCGAGGTGGTGGCCGAGTTCGACATCAATCCCGACCTCTGGTTTTTCCAATGTCATTTCGAGGGCGATCCGGTGATGCCCGGCTGCCTGGGCCTGGATGCGCTGTGGCAGATGGTCGGCTTCTTCCTGGGCTGGATGGGCGGGCTGGGCCGTGGCCGCGCCCTGGGCGTCGATGAGGTGAAATTCACCGGCATGGTCCTGCCCACCGCCAAGAAGATCACCTACATCGTCCAACTCAAGCGGGTGATGATGCGCAAGCTGGTCCTGGGCATTGCCGACGGAATCATGAAGGTGGATGGCAAGGTTGTTTATGAAGCCAAGGGCCTGAAGGTCGGCCTCTTTACCGACGCCGCCGCGGCCCTGGCTCAAAACTCCGCCGCCCCCGCTTCGGCATAACGCAACATTCCCGCCCTTCGGCAAGCGCTGGGCGCAGACAAACAAAAATCCTCCTGCCGGGCTTGTCGAGGCATGAGGGCATGAAGGATCCCATGAGACGCGTGGTCGTTACCGGCCTTGGCATTGTTTCTTCCATAGGCAGCAACGCCGAAGAGGTAACCGAGTCCCTGCGCCATGCCCGTTCGGGCATCGTCGCGGCGGACGACTACATCCGCCTGGGTTTCCGTTCCCAGGTGCATGGCAGCCTGAAGATCAATCTGGATGAAGTGGTGGATCGCCGGGCACGGCGCTTTCAGGGCGACGGCGCCGGCTATTGCTGGGTGGCGATGAACCAGGCGATCGCCGATGCCGGGCTGGAGGAAAAAGACATATCCAATCCGCGCACCGGTCTGATCGTCGGTTCCGGGGGCGCCAGCACCAAGGCCATTGTCGGAGCCGCCGACATCACCCGCCAGAACAATTCGCCCAAGCGCGTCGGGCCTTTCGCGGTGCCCAAGGCGATGTCCTCGACCTGCAGCGCCAATCTCTCCACCTGGTTCAAGACCAAGGGCTACAACTATTCCATCTCCTCGGCCTGTTCGACCTCGGCCAACTGCATCGGCAATGCCTTCGAGCTGATCCAGTGGGGCAAGCAGGACATGATGTTCGCCGGCGGCGGCGAGGAACTGGACTGGACCCTGTCCGAGCTTTTCGACGCCATGGGCGCCATGTCGTCCAAATACAATGCCTCGCCGGAAAGCGCCTCGCGCGCCTATGACCTCAACCGCGACGGTTTTGTGATCTCGGGCGGCGGCGGCATCCTGGTTCTGGAAGAACTGGAACACGCCCGCGCCAGGGGCGCGAAAATCTATGCCGAGATGGTGGGCTATGGCGCCACCGCCGATGGCGCCGACATGGTGGCGCCGTCGGGCGAAGGCGCGGTGCGCTGCATGCAGATGGCGCTGGAACATGTGAAGGCGCCGGTCGATTACATCAATCCGCACGCCACCTCCACGCCGGTGGGCGACATTCCCGAAATCAACGCCATCAAGACCGTTTTCGGGGCAACGACGCCGGCAATCAGCGCCACCAAGTCGCTCACGGGCCACAGCCAGGGCGCGGCCGGCGTGCATGAGGCGATCTACACCCTGTTGATGATGAAGAACCGCTTCATCTGCGAAAGCGCCAATATCGTGGACCTGGATCCCGCGGTGGAAGGCGCCAATATCGTGCGCCGCCGCATCGACAATGCCGATATGAATGTCGCCCTCTCCAACAGTTTCGGCTTTGGCGGCACCAATGCCTCGCTGGTCTTCCAGCGCCTTGAGAAATGATGTTCCAGAATGAAACAGGATACGCCCGGCGAGCAGGTCATGGCTGACGCCAGATCGGGACTGATGGCCGGAAAGCGCGGCGTGGTGATGGGGGTGGCCAACGACCATTCCATCGCCTGGGGCATCGCCCAGATGCTGGCCGCCCAGGGGGCAGAGATCGCCTTCACCTACCAGGGCGACGCCCAGAAAAAGCGCCTGGGGCCGCTCGCGGCCTCGATCGGGTCCAGCATCCTGTTGCAGGCCGATGTGGAAAGCGACGAACAGCTCGACGCCGCCTTCGACGCGGTGGGCCGCGCATGGGGCAGCATCGACTTCCTGGTGCATTCGCTGGCCTTTTCCGACCGTGACGAGCTGAAGGGCCGTTATGTCGATACGTCCCGCGCCAATTTCGCCAGAAGCCTCGATATTTCCTGCTATTCCTTCACCGCCGTGGCGCAGCGCGCGGCCCGGCTTATGCCCAGGGGCGGCGCGCTGGTTACGCTGACCTATCTGGGCGCCCAGCGGGTGATGCCGAACTACAATGTGATGGGCGTGGCCAAGGCGGCGCTGGAAGCCTCGGTGCGCTATCTCGCCGCCGACCTGGGCCGGGACGCGATCCGGGTCAACGCCATATCGGCCGGCCCGATGCGGACCCTGGCGGGCGCGGCGGTGGGCGATGCCCGCACCGTGTTCAAGTGGAACAAGGCCCATGCGCCGCTCAAGAAAACCGTCGAACTTAACCATGTCGGCGGGGCGGCACTGTATTTGCTTAGTGACCTGGCAGGTGGCGTCACCGGCGAAATTCATTTCGTCGACTCCGGCTTCAACGTGATCGGCATGCCGCCGACCGCGGATCTGAAAGGATGGACTCCCCTTGAGAATGGCCAGGAGCATCCCGATGGGCGGGAAACTTAAGACGGCTTTTTTTGCGGCGCTGACGCTGGCCGCAACGCCCTGTTTTGCCGCCTGGCAGGATCTGGCCAGCCGCGCCGATCTCGATCGCCTGGCGCAATTGCCCCAGATACGCGCCGCCGCCATCGCTGAGTCGCAGCGCGGCCGCGGTCAGGGCGATGCGGGCGTGATTTCCGGCATCATGAAACCGCCGGGCCAGGGCATTCCCACCGGCGCGCTGACCGGCAACTGGCGCTGCCGCCAGATCAAGCTGGGCGGCATGGAAAGCTACATGGTCTATAGCGCCTGGTTCACGTGCAGCATCCACGCCCGCAATGGCGGCCTGATGCTGCAGAAGACCAGCGGCACCCAGCGCTTCCAGGGCGCGCTTTATCCGGAAAGCGGTTCCTGGGTTTACCTGGGCGCGTCCAGCGCCCGGGGCGAGCCGCTGCACACCTATTCCGGCAATTCCGCGTCGCTGGGCGCGCGCGCGACACCGGACGACCAGATCGGCGTCCTCACCAGCATTGGTCCCAATCACCTACGGCTGGAAATTCCGGCGGTGCAGGAGTCGCTGCTCGACGTCGTGGAATTCCGGCGCTAACGGGCGCGGTACCTGACAGTAGGGATCAAGCCCGCTTCTTCGCCGCTTCGGCGAAACGCTCGAACAGATAGTGGCTGTCCATCGGGCCGGGTGACGCTTCCGGGTGATACTGCACGCTGAACACGTCCTTGCCTTTCAGCGCGATGCCGCAATTGGTGCCGTCGAACAGCGAGACATTGGTCTCGTTGACGCTCTCGGGCACTCTGTCGCGATCCACCGTGAAGCCGTGGTTCATCGACACGATCTCGACCTTGCCGGTGGTCAGGTCCTTCACCGGATGGTTGGCGCCATGATGGCCCTGCGCCATCTTCTTGGTTCTGGCACCCAGCGCCAGGCCCAGCATCTGATGGCCCAGGCAGATGCCGAACACCGGCGTGCCCGTCTGGATCACGCCCTGGATGGTGGGAATGGCATAGCTGCCCGTGGCCGCCGGATCGCCGGGGCCGTTGGACAGCAGCACGCCATGCGGGTTTGAACGCATCACCTCTTCGGTGCTGGCATTGGCGGGCACAACGGTGATGTCGGCGCCCATCCCGGCCAGAAGGCGCAGGATGTTGCGCTTGACGCCATAGTCGATGACCGTGACGCGGAATGACGGCTTGGCTTCCTTGCCGTAACCCTCATTCCAGGCCCAGGGCGTCTCGTCCCATTTATAACTCTGGCGCGAGGTCACGTCCTTGGCCAGGTCCAGGCCTTCCAGGCCGGCAAAGCCTTGGGCCTGCCCGATCAGCGCCTCGCGGTCCAGTTCGCCATTGCCCAGATTGACCACCACGCCATGCGGCATGCCCTTTTCGCGGATCAGCGCGGTAAGCGCGCGGGTGTCGATGCCGGCCACGGCGGGAATGTTGTGCTTCTTCAGCCACGCATCCAGCGCCAGCATGGCGCGGTAGTTGGACGGATGTTCCGCATCGGCCTTGACCACCAGGCCCCGCACCACCGGGGTGGTGGTCTCGATGTCTTCGCCATTGGTGCCGACGATGCCGATATGCGGGAAGGTGAAGGCCACGATCTGCCCCGCATAGGACGGATCGGACAGGATCTCCTGATAGCCGGTCATGGCGGTGTTGAAGCAGACCTCGCCCACCGCGCTGCCGGCGGCGCCGAAGCCGGTGCCCTCGAAGAAGGTGCCGTCCGCCAGCATCAAGCCGCCTCTGCTGAAATTGGCGCGCGAAAATACGGGCTCCGCGGCGGCGGAGGGGGCAGAGGATGTGTCGGTCATGGGAAGCCTCGAATTTGCGCGAAAATAGGTAGGCAGCCCCCGCCGGTCAACCAGAACTTATCCTTTGAATTCAGGTGGTTGGAATTATCCCCTTATTTGTTGCCCCCTCCGGCTTCAACTTTCGCGCTGGCGCAGCGGGCGGTTCCGCCCTCGCAAGTGCCTCGCACGTTGAAGCCACCTCCGCCGCTTGCGCGTGCCGCGAGCGGGGGAGGCTGGCCTCTGGAATAAGGGGAAGGTAACTTCCGGCCCCAATTTCGGAGTTTTTCTCATGTCCCTGCGCGCCCAGCTCAATGACGCCATGAAAGAGGCCATGAAGGCCAAGGACGCCAAGCGCCTGGCCACGGTGCGCCTGGTGCTGGCGGCGCTGAAGGATCGCGACATCGCCGCCCGCAGCGAAACCTCGCGCGAGCTTCTGGGCGACGACGAGATCCTCACCTTGCTGGCCAAGATGATCAAGCAGCGCGAGGAATCCGCCGCCGTCTATCGCCAGGGCGGCCGCCCCGAACTGGCCGAGAATGAAGAAGCCGAGATCGCCATCATCCGGTCCTTCATGCCGGCCCAGATGGACGAGGCCCAGATGAAGGACGCGGTCGCCAAGACCATCGCCGAAGTGGGCGCGGCGTCGATCAAGGATATGGGCAAGGTGATGGCGGTGCTGAAGGAACGTTTTGCCGGCCAGATGGATTTCAGCAAGGCAAGCGCCGCCTCTAAAGACGCTCTCTCGGGGAAATGACTTCTGTCAAACTCGCTGATAGCGACGCCGACCTGCGTCGCTGTTTCGTCGTGATGCGGCAATTACGGCCGCAATTCGAGCAGGAAGACAGTTTTGTTGCCCAGGCGCGCCGCCAGATGGCGCAGGAACGCTGGCGTCTGGCATTTGTGGAAGAGCAGGGCGAGGTCGTGGCCGTGGCCGGTTTCCGGCTGCTGGAATGTCTTGCCACCGGCAAGACGCTCTATGTCGATGATCTGGTGACGCGCGAGGATCGCCGCTCGAACGGTCATGGCCAGGCGCTGATGCACTGGCTGGAAGAGACGGCGCGAAAGGCCGGTTGCCGGACTTTCAGTCTGGATTCCGGCACCCAGCGCACCGGTGCCCACAAATTCTATTTCCGGACGGGAATGACGATCCCGTCCTTTCATTTCGCCAAGACGCTCTAGGCGTCCAGCAACTCGGACAGCGCGCCGCCGACCAGGGCGCTGAAGGTCTTGACCGTCATCACTTCCAGATCGGTGAACTGGCGCCGGTTGCGCCAATAGGCGCCCATCGCCGCGACATTGCGGGTGCCCACCGGCGTCATTATCAGGCTGCGGGCAAAAGTCGGCAGATAGGCGTCATAGGGAATGCGGGGATCGGCGAAGACATCCTCGATCACGGCTGTCTCGCCATGGCGCATGGCCCAGCCCGAGATGCAGACCGACATGGGGAATTTCTGGCCCTTCCAAAGGGGCCCGATCGCATCCTCTTCGACATAATGGCACAGCTCGCCCTCGCGCAGCACAAAGGTGATGCCGTCGCTGCCGCAGATGCCGCGCGCATGTTCGCGCACCGTTTCGATGATGGCAGCCTGATTGTCCGCCAGGGCCAGCCTCTGCTCGGCATCGGCGATCAGGGCGTTGCGCACCGCCAGGGAGTGTTCGAACGTCATGGGCATTTCCGTTTTGTGGGCTCTTTTGCGGGCCCGGTAGCGGTAAAATAGCCTGTACAGACTGGTACGTCAGCCTAAAGAAATCATGCACAGCCGCCATTTCCGAAAATGGCGCGAATCTCCCCAAAAACCCGCATTTACCCTCTAGAATGGGCCCCATGCGCTATGGCGACGGCCTGCTGGAGGAAATACGGAACCGGACCGACCTGGTCGCCCTGGTGGGCCGCCGGGTCAAGCTGGTGCGCAAGGGCCGGGTGATGTGGGGCTGCTGCCCCTTTCACAATGAAAAGTCGCCCAGCTTCAAGGTCGAGAACGAGCGCCGCCTGTACAAATGTTTCGGCTGTGGCAAGGGCGGCGACTGTTTCAAATGGCTGGTCGAGACCGAGGGGCTCTCCTTCCGCGAAGCGGTCGAGAAGCTGGCGGGCGAAGCCGGGGTGGAACTGCCCCGCTGGTCCGAGGCTGACGAGGCGCGGGAACAGAAGAAGAAATCGCTCTATGACATCGTCGAGCTGGCGGCCAAATTCTATGAGGCCCAGCTCTTCGAACCGTCCGCCAAGGCGGCGCGGGATTATCTGAAGGGCCGGGGCCTGGATGGGGCCGCGGCCAGGCAGTTCCGTCTGGGCTATGCGCCCTCTTCCGGCGGCATGGGCGGCAGCAACGCGCTGATCGCCCATCTGACGGGCCACAACGTCACCCAGGACGACATGATCGCGGCCGGCCTGGCCCGCCCGGCCGAAGATGGCCGCCCGATGCGCGATTTTTTCTTCAACCGGGTGATGTTTCCCATCAGCGATGGGCGCGGCCGCACCATCGCCTTCGGGGCGCGGGCGCTGGAGGCCGATGCCAAGCCCAAATACATCAATACCGGGGAAACGCCGCTCTTTTCTAAGGGCAGCCAGCTCTACAATTTCGCCACCGCCCGGGCGGCCGCCCTGAAAGCGGGAACCATCATTTTGGCCGAAGGCTATATGGATGTGATCGCCCTGGTGCGGGCCGGCTTTGCCCATAGCGTCGCGCCGCTGGGCACGGCCCTGACCGACGAGCAGCTCCATCTGTTGTGGCGCACGGCGCCGGAACCGATCCTGGCTTTCGATGGCGACACCGCCGGCTTCAAGGCGGCCCATCGCGCCGCGCACCTGGCCCTGCCCCATCTGAAGCCCGGCCATTCCCTGCGCTTTGCCTTCCTGCCGTCCGGCGAGGACCCGGACAGTTTCATCGCCGCCGAAGGCGCCGCCGCCATGAAGGCCCTGCTGGAGGGGGCCATCCCCCTTTCCCAGCTTCTCTGGCAGGCCGAAACCGAGGGCAAGGACCTCTCCACCCCCGAGCGCCGCGCCGGGCTGGAGCAGCGGCTGAGGGAAATGGTGGAACAGATCACCGATCCCAGCGTGGCCGGCTTTTACCGCGAGGCCTTCCGCGAGAAGGTCAATGAAAGCTTCCGCCGTCGCCCGGCCCCGGCTGCCGAGGGGCGGGGAGTCCCCCCACGAGGGCCCTTCC
>CAYFKU010000080.1:0-286 GCA_964343955.1 uncultured Rhizobium sp.
ATGACGATATAGAAGACGATGATCCAGACCGGCGCCACCAGCCCCTGCCCCGCCGCCACATCCACCAGCCCCATCAGCACATAGGACAGCGCCATCAGCACCGTGCCCGCCAGAATGCGATCCAGCGCCGCCAGCCGCTTGCCGATGCCCAGCCGCGCCGTCCAGAAGCGCGACACCAGCGGCCCGCCCAGGATCACGATCAGCGGATTGAGCGACAGGAACCAGGTGGTCGGCACCTGCCAGCCCAGCACGTCATGGCTGACCCGGTCGCGCACATAAAGGTTCA
>CAYFKU010000080.1:296-9380 GCA_964343955.1 uncultured Rhizobium sp.
GTTCATCACGCCGCCATAAGTCTGCTGCCCCACCATATAGACGGCGGCAAAGACGATCATGATCAGGATCAGCCGCACGCCCGGATCGCGCCAGGGCAGCTTCGCCGTCGCCGCGCCGTCGGCGCCCGGGCGCACATAGGGCGCGAACAGGCCCCGGCTCATCCACACGAATGCCACAAGCCCGATCGCCATGCCGATGCCCGACACCAGGAAGCCGAAGCGCCAGCCCGCCAGTTCGCCGATGGTGCCCGCGCCATAGGGCGCCACGAAGGCCCCCATATTGATGCCCATATAAAAGAGCATGAAGCCGTCCTGCCGCCGCTTGTCGCCTTCGGCATAAAGCTGGCCCAGGAGCGCGCTGACATTGGATTTGAACAGCCCGGCGCCCGCCACCATCACCACCAGCCCGGCATAGAAGAAGGTCATCGCCATGCCCGCGGCATGCGCCGATGCCGTGCCCGCCGCCGCCAGCAGGAAATTGCCGCCCGCCAGCCCCACACAGCCCAGCACCACCGCCAGGAAGGGCCCGATCAGCCGGTCGGAAATCCAGCCCCCGATCGACGGCGCCATGAACATGCAGCCGGTGGTGACGCCGAACAGCTTCAGGGTCTGGCCCTTTTCCAGCCCCAGCCCGCCCGTGGCCGGATCGGCAGTCATGAACAGGGCGATCAGGCCGATGAAGCCGTAATAGGAAAAACGCTCCCAGAATTCGGTGGCCGCGATCAGCAGCACCCCGCGCGGCTGGTCGAAGAATTTCCAGCGGCGCGCAGCCGCCGGCCCCGCCAGCGCATCATCGACCGGTAAATCCGCCATATCCCCCGCCCCGCTTTTGCCCAGCATCGGGCCTGGCGCGTCCCCTGTCCAGCTTTGACCGTTTGCGTTAGCGTGCGCCAAAATATTCGCCAAAAATGTTGGGGGGCCACGCCATGAAGACCTTGTTGCGCGCATTTCTCACGGCCGTCTGCCTGGCCCTGCCCGCCGGCGCGGCCGATGCCGCCAATATCACCGCCCAAGACTGGGGCACCACCAGAAGCGGCGAAAAGGTCAGCCTGTTCACCCTGACCAGCGGCCATGGCCTGGAAGCGCGGATCACCAATTTCGGCGGCCGCATCGTCAGCCTGATGGTGCCCGACAAACAGGGCGGCAAGACCGATGTGCAGATCGGCTATGACGACTTCGCCAGTTATGAAAAGGCCGGCGACTTTTACGGCGCGCTGGTGGGCCGCTATGTCGGGCGCATCAGCCGGGGCGGCAGCTTCACGCTGGACGGCAAGACATATCAGCTCGAAAAGAAAGACCCCAACGCGCCCTTCGTCATCCATGGCGGCACGGCGGGCTTCAACAACAAGCTGTGGAAGGCCCGCATGAAGGACGGGCCCGAGCCCAGCCTGATCCTCACCCTGGTCAGCCCCGATGGCGAGGCGGGCTTTCCCGGCACCCTGACCACCACCGTCACCTATACCGTCACGCGCGACAATGGCCTGAAGCTGGACTATCGCGCCACGTCCGACCGGCCCACGGTCGCCAACTTCACAAATCATGCGATGTTCACCCTGCAGGGCGAAGGCAGGGGCGATGTGAGCAACCAGATGCTGCAGGTCTTTGCCGACCGCTTCACCCCCGCCGATGCCGGCAACCTGGTGACCGGCGAGATCCTGCCCGTCGAAGGCACGCCCGCCGATTTCCGCAAGCCCGTCCGCCTGGGCGATGTGCAGCATTCCGACTGGCCGCAGATCGCGATGCGCAAGGGCATCGAGCTTGAGATGGTGATCAACGGTGCGCCCGGCACCCTGCGCCCGGCGGCCCGCATTACCGATCCCAAAACCGGCATCGTGATGGATGTCTCCACCACGCACCCCTGCGTGGTGATCTGGGCCCATCTGATCGGCGACCGCAAGGTCGTGGGCAAGGGCGGCAAAAGCTATGGCACCTTCGACGCCATCAGCTTCGAGACGCAAGGCTATCTGGATGCCGTCAACCACCCCAACTTTCCATCGACGGTGGTGACGCCCGACAAGCCGATGCACGAAGTGACGCTGTTCAAATTCGGCACGCGCTAGGCAAGCGGGCCACAATAGCCGGCCGCACAGGAGCAAAGACAGGATGATCGACAACCAGCCGGTGCTGACCATTCATCGCGGGCATCGCCGCCCCGCAGCCGCGCTGGTCGCAGGCTTTCGCGGCGCCGCCACCTCGCACCTCACCGATGCGATGGGCGGGCGGGGCGCGCTCGACTGGCGCATCAAGCCGATGGATCCGGGCAATGCGCGTTTCTGCGGCCCTGCCCTCACCGCCCATGCCTATCCCGCCGACATCCAGGCCTGGATCGGCGCCGCGATCGAGGCCGCGCCCGGCGATGTCATCATGTGCACCAATGAAGGCTATACCGGCACGGCGGTGATCGGCGATCTGGCCGCGGGCATGATGCACAACAAGGGCATCGCCGCCTTCGTCACCGACGGCCTGGCGCGCGACCGCGCCGGCATCGCCGCCGCGGGCATGCCGCTCTTTGCGATGGGCATCAATCCCAATTCGCCGGCCAGCAGCGGCCCCGGCCAGGTCGGTGCGCCCATCCTGCTGGGCGGCGTGCCGGTCGCGTCCGGCGACATCGTTGTCGGCGATGAAGACGGCGTGGTGGTCATACCGCTGGCCCAGGCCGAAGCGGTGCTGAAGAATTTGCGCGCCGTCCAGGCAGCCGAGGAGACCGCCCTGGCCCAGGTCAAATCCGGCGCCACCAGCTTTCCCGCCTGGCACGAGATTCACGGCCGCGCGAAGATCGTCGAAGCCTGATGCCCGCCACGCGTCCATGTCCGCTTCTGGGCCCAAAGCGGATGTAGAGAAGTATGCAACCTCCCAAGCTGCATACACGAACGCGTTCATAACGCGTTTTTCTTCTAGACAATCCGTTCCGCTTTGCCGTCCAGCGCCATCAAATAGAATTCGCTAGCCAGATCGGGGTGGGTTTTGGCCAGCCTGGCTTTGACCTGCTGCATCACCGCCTTGTGCTGGGCGCTTTCCGCCGCGCCTTCGCCCTTGAAGTCCTTGCCGAACGCCACCTTGTAGGCGCCGCAGTCGCGATGATCCACCACGATCACTTTCTTGATGTGGTGAAGCTGCTTGGCGATGCCGACATGATCCCAGAAAGCGGCGTTGGACGACGGAAATTTGTCCGACACTGCGGCCAGCGAGGCGCCGGCCAGCGACACCTGGTCGTAATCCTCGGTTAGCTTCTTGGCGTCGAAGAAACGGACCACGTCATCCACCAAGCGGTAATCGATGCAGGTGATGGCCAGCGCCGCGACTGGCGCCATGACTGGCGCGCCCGCCAGGAATGGCGCGAACGCCGCGAAGCGCAGCGGCGCTGGTACTGGCGCCATCGCGACCGTGACGACGGCTATTACCGGCCATATGGCGGCACCAGCATGTGGTTCAATTTCTGACGGAACGGCCCCGGCGAAAGCCGGGGCCTTCATTTGATGGGACTTGGGGCCCGGATTACCCCTTTGCAGGCCCCCCAAATCCCGACATCATCCCGCCCGAACCACATAAAAAGGGACGGGCCCATGAAGCGCATGATGTTCGCGGTTTCCGCAATCGTTCTGGCGGCCACGGCCGCCGTCGCACAAACCGCCGCCGTGCCGGCCCGGCCCAATGCGCTGGTGGAGTTTCCCGCCAAGGGCAAGCTGACGGTCACCACGCCCGCCTGGAAGGAAGGCGGCGACATTCCCTATGAGAACACGCAGTATCGGGGGAACAACTTCCCCGGCCTGGCCTGGACGGCGGGCCCGCGCGCCACGAAATCCTATGTCGTGATCATGCAGGACACCGGCGCGATCGTGCGCGGCGCCCCCATCCTGCACTGGACGCTCTACAACATCCCCGCCACCGTGACGAAGCTTGAGGCGGGCATGGCGCCCACCGGCAATCCGCCGGGCTCCAGCTATGGCCCCAATATCCGCGCCGCGGCCCAGCCCTATATGGGCCCGCGCACGCCGCCGGGCCCCAAGCATCCCTATCACATGCAGGTCTTCGCGCTGGATACGACCATTCCGGCCAAGGCCGACATCACCTATGACGAGCTGACCGGCGCCATGAAGGACCATATCCTGGCATCGGGAGAGGTTGTCGGCATGGGTTCGGTCGATCCGAACGCGCCGCCGCCCGCGCCTCGCCCGAACTGACCCGGGCAACGCCCGAACGAAAAAGGCCGCGCGCCCGTCAGCTTTGGCGGGCGCTGCCGTCGCGATCCTGTGTGCGATAGAAGACATGCCCGCCGATGCGCGCGGTCTTCTTCAATGCGGGCGCCCAGAAGGGCTTCACATAGAGAGCGTGATAATGGGTGGCGCCGGCGGTCGCATTGGCCAGCCGCACCTCGCCCGTCAGGATCGCCGCCGCCAGCCGTTCGGCATCTTCCCAGGCGTCATCCTCGCGCGCACGCGCCAAGTCGCCGTTGCAGGTGAAAGAGAACTGGCAGCCGTGGCGGCCCGCGCCCTCATGGACCACGGCGCAGATCGAATGGCCGTAGCGTTCGGCCTCAAGCCGGTGGCACACCACTTCGGCAACCGCCTGCTGGCCGCGGCGGCCTTCGCCCCGCGCTTCATAATATAACGCCTCGGACAGGCAGCGATGTTCGGTCACCAGCTTGGCCAGCACCGAATCGGCGATGGGCGCGGGCGCGGCCTGGGCAGGCGCGCCGGCGCGATAGCCCATGGCCGAGCCGATGGCGGCGCTGGCGGTGGCCAGAATGACGGCCAGGGCGAGCATCAGCACGCGGTCTGGCCGGTTTTCCCTGGCAGGCATAGCATCCCTTCCCGGATTGGTTCGGTGGGCAAGGGGCGTGCAGGACCGGTGCCACCGGCCCCAGGGCCGGGCATTCCATGCTTAACCGGCCGGGCGGGTGCCAAAGCGCAACAATAAAGGCGCTGCAACCGGGGCGCGCAGACCGGCCCGAATTGGGCTATGTTGGCGTTAACAACAAGGAGCCGCGGGCATGACCAGAAAGACCATCCGGCTCGTCACCCTTTCAGGATTGCTGCTGGCGGGCGCGCTGCAGGCATCGGCCCAAACCGCCACCCAGACAGCAACTTCCACCGAAAGCGTCACGGTCCAGGGTTCGCGCCGCGCCTATCACGATTTCAGCCGCACATTTTCCGCGCCCAGCCCGCTGACCGGCAAGATGGCGCGCTGGGAAAAACCAATCTGCCCGATGGTGACGGGCCAGAACACACATTATGGCGCCTTCATCTCGCAGCATATCAAATATGTGGCGCTGGCGGCGGGCGCCAAGGTCAACACCGATCCGGCCTGCTCGCCCAATATCGAGATCGTCTTCACCACCACGCCCCAGGAGCTGCTGGATACGGTGCGCAAGACCATGCCCGGCTATCTGGGCGTGTTCAGCTCTCTCGCCCAGGCCGACGCCCTGGCCAAGGTGACGCGGCCCATCCAGACCTGGTACGCCACCGAAACCACCGACGTGAAGGGCCGCACCTATCTGGACTCGGATCATCAGCTGGTGAACGGCAGCAATGTCGCCAACCAGTCGGGAACGACCGGCACCGGCGGCGACATACTGAACGGCGGCCCGGGGCACATGCTGGACCTGCCGCCCTTCCGCGCGTCCACCGGCAGCCGCCTCAATGACGGCATCCGCACCGGCTTTGCCCATGTGCTGATCGTGGTCGATTCCACCAAGCTGGCGGGACAGCAGGTCGTGCCGCTGGCCGATTACATTTCCATGCTGGCGCTGACCCAGATCAACGCGCCCTATTCCTGCCAGGAGCTGCCCAGCATCGTGAACCGCATGGCGTCGGGCTGCAAAAGTGAAACGGTGGAAAGCCTGACCCAGTTCGACCTCGCCTATCTGCAGGGCCTCTATCACATGACGCCGGGCCGCACCGCCGTGCTGCAACGGAGCGAGATCGGCGACCTGATGAACGACCGGCTGGAAAATCCCCGATAGGACGCCAGCGCCGCATGGCCCGTCCCGCCGAAATCGCCCTTGCCGCCTCGCTGCTTTTTACGCCCGCGGCGGCTGCCAAGGCCGCAGACGCGCCGCCGCCGCGCACCGGAACGGAAGCGGCGCTGGGATGCCTGCTCGGCCTGTCCCACTGGCTGTGCCAGGACGAAGTTTTCAGCATGCGGGCAAAGCAGATGGCGCGGCTTCCCAGGCTGGTGCCCAATTGCGTGGATGACCAGAACCAGAAGGCATGGCCGAAGCATCCCGCCTTCGCGCCGGAATGTCCGGATGGAAAGCTGGAAGCGGTGGACTATCTGGGCACCAATGCGCGCGGCGATGACGTCTATGCGGCGCGGTATCGATACGGCATGACGACCCTTGTGCTCCAGCAGCCCGATGCGGACGGCAAGGTGGAGAAATTCTGGAACATAAGCGGCAACCCGAACGGCGGCGTTCCCTCCTACATGATCGAGGTGCCTGCCCGGAACGCGCGCGGGATCGCGATCTGGCGCCCGGAATAACGGGCCGGCGCGACATCGGACCGGCTATCGAAAGCGCGGCCCCGAACACCACATCACCAGCGAGCGGCGCATGCCCGCCGTGATCGGCGTCACCCGGTGCAGGGTATAGGACGGAAAGGCGATCAGGGTGCCGCGCGTGCGGGGCGCGGTATCCACCTGTGTCGAGGCATAAATCTGCAATTCGCAGCCTTCATAATCTTCGGGATGCGAAAGCTGGAGGACCAGCGACAGCTTGCGCCGCCGCGGCGTGCGCCCATGATCGACATGCCAGCCGTAATGGCTGCCCTCGCCCGCCAGATAGACCGTATATTGCAGCGGCTCCAGCGCCTCCAGGTCGAAGCCATAGGCCTGCTGGTTGATGCTGCGCGCCGCCCCACCAGCTTCTTGAACAGCCACAGCGTGTCGGGGCCTTCCTCGATCCAGGATATGCGCGTGCTGCGAACCGCCCGGTTCTGTTCGGCCGCATTGTCCAGGAGGGTGGCGGGATCCTGTTTCAGGCCGTCGCCCCAGGCGATGATGGCGTCCAGCTCCTGGGGCGTGAAGGCGCCGTCCCAGGTTGTGTAGGGCTCAATCCCGGTGAATTCCGGCACCGGCGCGCGCCGCTCAGCGCGCCGCCGGTTTGCCGCCCCGCGTCATTTTGGTGATGCGGCCGCGCGCCGTGTCGCCGGTCCAAAGATTGCCCTTGCTGTCGAAGGTCGCATAGGAGGCTTCCAAGAACTGGCCGACGCCCGTGCCGTTGCCGTTGCCGATCGCGCCCAGCACCTGGCCGGTCTGCTTGTTGACCTTCAGATGCTGGCCGTCCCAGCCCGACGCGACCCACAGATTGGCGTCCCGGTCGAAATACAGGGCGCAGATCAGGTTTCGCATCTGCATGGTGCGAAGGAACTTGCCGTCGCCGGTATAGACCACGACGCGATATTCCTCGCGGTCGCCGATATAGACATCGCCGTTGCGGGGATCGACGGCAAAGCCGTGCGCCATGGTGAATTTGCCCTGGCCCACGGCATTGCCCCACCATTGCTGGATGAACTTGCCGTTGCGGTCCAGCCGCAGGATGCGCGCCGCGCCGCTGTTGTTGGTCTGGTCGGTGGAGTTGGTGTCGTTGGGGCTCTCATGGCCGTGGCCCTGGGCGATATAGATGTCGCCCTGCCTGTTGAAGGCCACCATCAGCGGCTCCCACAGCAGGCGCTGGCCGCGCGCCTCGTCCCAGTCGCCGCGATGGCCGCGCGTGCCGATGGTCATCAGCAGCTTGCCGTCGGGGCTGATCTTCCTGGCCGTGGCGCCGGCGGCATCGGTGATCCACAGATTGTCCTGGGCATCGACCGCGATGCCATGCGCCTTGGCATGATGGGTGATGACATTGTCGCCGACGGTCAGCAGCAGCTTGCCCGCCGCATCCCATTTGAACAGTTGCGGCCGCCCTTCCGGATTGCGCTGCAGACCCCAGAGATTGTCCTTGGAGTCGGTGGCGACGGCGACCATGCCGTATTTCTCGCCCTCGGGCGAAGCGATGGGATAGGAGAAGCCATAGCCCATGGTCTGTTTCCATTCCACGGCCTTGACGCCAAGCCTGTCGCCGCCGCGTTCGGCCGGCGGATCGCAGACCGGCGAGCGGAAGCAATAGGGCGTGCCCAGGGTGCGCTTCAGCGATTCCGCTTCCAGCGCGGTGGCGGATTCCCTGCACCGGGCCGACAGCTTGGCGCTGTTCTGCAACAGGCAATAGCGCTGAGTCGAACCGCTGGTGTGACGGCAGAGTTTCACGATGTCATCGGCGCAGCCCGCCATGCCGCCATCGGCGGTCGGCTTGGCGCGTGTCGCCCGCATGCCGCTCATGTCCTGCAGGAACCAGGCGGGCGAACCGTTCGCCGCCGGGCCCGATGAGGCGGCATCGTTGGTCTGGGATGACGCAATGGTGGCGGTGAACAACAGGCCCGCAGCCGCGATGCAGGCAAGATAGGACGTCCTCATGGCTGTTCCCCCTCTTTGTTATGCGGGCAGCCCCCTGCCCGTTTTGCCGCGATCCTTCTCCTTTTTCCGCAAGGCCGCAAGGCCGCCAGACCACAAGATCACAGGACCGGGCATTTTCCGGCGCTTCACAAGGCCTTGCCGTATCCGGCCATGATCCCGGCCACCGAGTTCCGCGTCACGGCGGGCGCGCGCCGGGAAAATTGAATCATCGTCCTGAAGGTTTCAGCATCGAACGAACTTGATGCATCACCGCCACGCTTGGCGCTGATCGGGCCACACTTGTTCTGACGTTTCATTCTGTCATGATCGCCACGCGCTGGGGGGCGTGCCGTCGTGAACGGAACTGTTCATGCTTACGAATGCCCGCCGGTCCGTGGGCTCAAGCTCCCTGTTGGGGCGGCCCGGATCGCAGACCGCGCAAGCCCAGGCTGATGCTTCGCCATCGGTGCTTGGTCCGCGCACCGCGATCGACGGCATTCTTGAAGTGGATGGGGAACTTGTTGTCTCCGGCCAGGTCAGGGGCCGCATCGCGGCGCTGAAACTGACTGTCGCGCCGGGCGGCTGGGTCGATGGCTGACCGACCCCCACTGAGTGGTCCGGTTGTGATGTTAGTTTAGAGATCGCATTTGTGCCAAG
>CAYFKU010000081.1:0-1010 GCA_964343955.1 uncultured Rhizobium sp.
CGAGCCCGTGCTGATCGAGGGCAAGGCGATCCAGCTGCACCCGCTGGTCTGCACGGCCTTCAACGCCGACTTCGACGGCGACCAGATGGCCGTCCACGTGCCGCTCAGCCTCGAGGCGCAGCTCGAGGCGCGCGTGCTGATGATGTCGACCAACAACATCCTCAGCCCCGCCAACGGCAAGCCGATCATCGTGCCGACGCAGGACATCGTTCTGGGTCTCTATTACCTGTCGCAGGAACGGCCGAAGGAGCCGGGCGAGGGCATGACCTTCAACGACATCGGCGAGATCGAGCATGCCCTGTTCTCGAAGTCGGTGACGCTGCATGCCAAGATCAAGGCGCGCTACAAGACCGTCGATGCCGAAGGCAAGCCGATCACCCGCCGCGTGGAATCCACGCCGGGACGCATGCTGATCGCCGAAATCCTGCCCCGCAATCCGAAGATCCCGTTCGAGCTGGTCAACCGCCTGCTGCGCAAGCAGGAAATCAGCCAGCTCATTGACGAGGTCTATCGTCACTGCGGCCAGAAGGAGACGGTGCTGTTCGCCGATGCCCTGATGGCGCTGGGCTTCCGCGAAGCCTGCAAGGCCGGCATCTCCTTCGGCAAGGACGACATGGTCGTGCCGGACACCAAGGTGAAGCTGATCGACGAGACCCGTCACCGGGTGCGCGAATATGATTTGTTTTTTAAGGATGCGGCGACCACCGAGAAGGAGAAGTACAATCTCGTTGTCGATACCTGGTCCAAGTGCACCGACATGGTCGCGGCCGAAATGATGAAGGAAATCTCCGAGCCGAAGATCGATCCCGATACCGGCCGCGTCCTGGAGATGAACTCCATCTATATGATGAGCCATTCCGGCGCCCGCGGTTCGCCGCAGCAAATGAAGCAGCTTGCCGGCATGCGCGGCCTGATGGCGCGTCCCGACGGCTCGATCATCGAGACGCCGATCCTGTCGAACTTCAAGGAAGGTCTTACCGTGCTGGAGTACTTCAGCTCCACCCACGGTG
>CAYFKU010000081.1:1020-8210 GCA_964343955.1 uncultured Rhizobium sp.
CCACGGTGCCCGCAAGGGTCTGGCCGACACCGCCTTGAAGACCGCGAACTCCGGTTACCTGACCCGCCGTCTGGTGGACGTCGCCAATGACTGCATCATCACGTCCGAAGATTGCGGCACCAAGAAGGGTGTCACCGTCCAGGCCGAAATCGATGGCGGCCAGGTCGTGGCTTCGCTGACCGAGCGTATCCTGGGCCGCACCACGGCCGAGGATGTGAAGCATCCGGATACCGGCGACATCATCATCAAGCGCAACAAGGAAGTGACCGAAGATCTGGCCGAAAAGGTCGAGCAGGCGCATGTGCAGAAGGTGCGCGTCCGCTCGGTGCTGACCTGCGAACTGCCGGAAGGCGTTTGCGGCAAGTGCTATGGCCGCGACCTGGCGCGCGGTACCTCGGTCAATATCGGCGAGGCGGTGGGCGTCATCGCGGCTCAGTCGATCGGCGAGCCGGGTACCCAGCTCACCATGCGCACCTTCCATATCGGCGGTGCGGCCCAGGTTGCGGGCTCGTCCAAGATCGAGGCGTCCTATGACGGCAAGATCAGGATCGCGAACAAGAATGTCGTCAAAAATTCCGACGGCGAACTGATCGCGATGAGCCGCAACATGCAGGTCATCATTACCGACAACAAGGGCCAGGAACGGGCCACCTATCGCATCACCTATGGCGCGCGCCTCCGGGTGGATGAGGGCCAGACTGTCAAGCGTGGCGACCGCCTGGCGGAATGGAATCCCAACGCCCTTCCGGTTCTGACCGATGTGGAAGGCAACGTGAAATATGAAGACCTGGTCTTCGGTGTCACGGTTCGCGAAGTGTCGGACGAAAAGACCGGCGTTTCGTCCAAGGTCGTGATGGACAGCCGCGGCACGGGCTCCAAGAACGCCCCCGACCTGCGGCCGACTATCGTCATCCTCGACAAGAAGGGGAAGCCGGTGCAGTTGCCGGCCGGCGGGGAGGCGCGTTATGCGATTTCGCCCGACGCCATTCTGTCGGTCGAAGACGGTTCGACGGTGCATGCCGGCGACGTGCTGGCACGTATCCCGACAGAAGGCGCCAAGACCCGCGACATCACCGGCGGTCTGCCGCGCGTGGCGGAACTGTTCGAAGCCCGCAAGCCCAAGGAAGCGGCCGTGCTGGCCGAGACCGACGGCTTTGTCGAGTTCGGCAAGGACTATAAGAACAAGCGCCGCGTCATCGTTCGCCCGAAGAACGAGAAGCTGGAGCCGACCGAGTATCTGATCCCCAAGGGCCGCCATATCAGCGTGCGCGAAGGCGATTATGTGGAGAAGGGCGACTATATCGTCGAAGGCAATCCCTCGCCGCATGACATCCTGCGCATCAAGGGCATGGAGGAACTGGCGATTTATCTGGTGAAGGAAATCCAGGACGTCTATCGCCTGCAGGGCGTGAAGATCAACGACAAGCACATCGAAGTCATCTGCCGTCAGATGATGCAGAAGCTGGAGATCACAGAGGGCGGCGAAACCACCCTGATCGCCGGCGAGCATGTCGATGCGTCGGAACTGGAGATCGCCAACAAGAAGGCAGCGGACGAGGGCCACAAGCCGGCCGAAGGCCGCGCCATCCTGCTCGGCATCACCAAGGCCTCGCTCCAGACCCGTTCGGTCTTCTCGGCGGCCTCCTTCCAGGAAACCACGCGCGTCCTCACCGACGCGGCGGTCAATGGCAAGGTCGATATGCTCGAAGGCCTGAAGGAGAATGTGATCGTGGGCCGCCTGATCCCGGCGGGCACCGGCGGCGCCATCGCGCGTCTCCGTCACATTGCCACGGAGCGCGATCGCGCCATCCAGGCGGAACAGGCCGAACAGCAGCCCGTCGCCGCGCTGGAAGCGCCGCAACCGGCCGCCGAATAGCGGCATTGCTTCGCTAAAAGAACCGGCCGCCGGATGTATCGTCCGGCGGCCGTTTTATTTTGATCCCCCTCCGGCCGCGACTATCACGCCTTCGCTTCGCGCAGGCGCCCGGCGGAATGCCGGGCTCGCGCCCCCTGGTCTTCCGATCTGGCCATGGAAGCCAATATCTACCGGGAAATTCAGGAGGCGGCGCAGTGCATGCCGCGCTAGTCTCCTGCCCATGACGTTACCGGAACCGATGTCCTGGGACCGCGCCGAGGCGCGCCCAGGAAAATTCGACGGCAGGTTCATCCTGGGCGTGATGACCACCGGGATCTACTGTATGCCGTCGTGCGCGGCCCGTCCGCCAAGGCCGCAGAATGTGCAGCTCTTCACCACCGAAGTGGAAGCCAGGGCGGCGGGCCTGCGCGCCTGCAAGCGCTGCCGGCCCGACCTTTACTACAAGGGCGAGGACGAGAACCTGTCCTTGTTCGAAGGTCTGGCGGCGCGGGTTGCAGCGCAGCCGGAAGCATTCGCGGATGCCTCGGCGCTGGCCAGGGCCGCCGGTGTCAGTCTCACCAAGCTGGCCGATCTTTACCGCGACCATGCCCATTTGGCGCCGGTGCAATGGCTACGGCGTCAGCGCGTGAAGCGCGCGGCCCACGAGCTGCTGTCCGGTTCCCAGAGGGTGGCGGAAGTCGGATTCGGCGCCGGCTTTGAATCGGAATCGGTGTTCCACCGCCAGTTCCTGGAACGGATGCGCATGACGCCAGGCGCCTATCGCGCCCTGGATGGCGCGCAGGTCTTCCTGCTTCAGCTTCCCGCCGGCTATCGGCCCAGGGAAATTCTCGCCTATCACGCGCGCGATCCCGAGGCGGTCAGCGAAAAAAGCGAGGGCAACCGCATCTGGAAGGCCATGCCCACAGAAGACGGACCCGCGGTCGTGGAAATCAGCATCGAGCCCGGCCAGGCCTGGGTGAGGGTGTATGGCGAAAAAAGGCTGGGCCGCAACGCCATGTCGGCCCTTCACCAGGCATCCCTGCGCATGCTGGGTCTGTCGCTGGATGTCAGCAGCTTTGAGAACCGGCATGCCGCTTTCGTTGCCCCGCGGCGGGGCCTTCGCATGCCGCTTCTGCCCAGCGGCTTTGATGCCCTGTGCTGGGGCATCATCGGTCAGCAGATCAACATCGTTTTCGCATCGGCCCTACGGCGGGAGATGATCCTGCTGGCCGGGCAGAAGATCGGCGCCATGCGCGCCCATCCCACGCCGCAAGCCGTCGCCAATATCGATCTGGCCCATCTGGCGGCCCGCCGTTATTCGCGGTCCAAGGCGCGCTATCTGGTAGAGGCGGCGCAGGCAGTGGCTGCTGGCCGGCTGGAGGTCGAAGCCCTGGGCGAGGGTTCGGCGATCGCGGCGGAGCGCGCGCTTACCGCGCAGCGCGGCATCGGCCTGTGGACCACGCGCTATGTGCTGATGCGTGGCGGTTTCGCCGATGCGGCGCCGGTCGGCGACAGCGCTCTGGCCACAGCCTTGCAGCATCTGCATGGTTTGCCGCAACGTCCCGATACGGAAGGCACGGCGCGGCTGATGGCGGCTTTCGCGCCCCATCGCAGCATCGCCACCATGCATCTTTGGACCTATCTTCGCGAGACGAGGGCGGCGGCATGAGCAAACGCTATTGGAGCCTTATCGAATCCCCGTTCCAGACATTCGCCGCCTGGGTAGACCAGGAAGACCGGCTGCTGCGATTTAACCTGCGCGCCGCCGGGGCGGCCAGGGTGGATCCGGAGGCCGAAAACAATGCGCGCAAGCTGGCCGATGTGCAGCGCCAGGTGAACCAGTATGCCGAAGGGAAGCGACGCGACTTTGTGTTCGAGCTTGCCGCCGAGGGCCCGGAATTCGACAAGAAAGTGTGGAAGGCGCTGCTGGACATTCCGTTCGGCACGACAACCAGTTATGGCGTCGTGGCCAGGCGCATCGGCTTTCCCAAAGCCGCCCGCGCCGTGGGGCGGGCCAATGGCGCCAACCCCATCTCGCTGATTGTTCCGTGCCACCGGGTGATCGGTGCCGATGGCAACCTGACCGGCTATGGCGGCGGGCTGCCGCTCAAGCGCAAGCTGCTGCAACACGAAGCGCGGGTGTGCGGGACCAAACTAGACCTGTTCGACTAAGCCAACTTGTCATGGCCGGTCTTGACCCGGCCATGACAAGTTGGGAAGCGCAATGCCTAGTCCGTCGCATACCGTAACGACAGCCGAATATTCCGGCCCGTGCCGACCACCAGATCCTTGTTGAGCGAGGCGGGATTGCGCACGACCTCGTCAGCCAGATTGTGGGCAATCAAGGCTATCTCGATCTTGCTGTTTTCCGGGAAAGGACGCCAGGAAAGCTGGGCGTCAACCGACACATAGCCTGGCGTGGATGTATCGAAGGGGCCGGGGTCGTTCTGGTCGCCGACCCGGATAATCTGGAAGCCGGCGTCGAACGTCTCGCTCTGCCATTCCAGCCCGCCGCCCGCGCGCCAGGCGGGTATGCGCGGAACATTGACACCGCCGGAAAGCGTTGCGCGCACATAATCGGCCAGCGCGGTCACTTGCAACACGCCATGCTGGGTGTGGAAGAGATCATAGGCCGCCTTGCCTTCCAGCCCCCGGAAACTGGCGCTTCTTTGCACATAATTCAGTTCGCGCAGCGGATCCGGCGAGCCGAAGGCGCAGACGCCTGTCTCGTCGCAGTTGCGTCCCGTCAGCGAGCCATAGACGTAATTGTCAAAGGAGGTCAGATAGGCGCTGCCGTCGAAGGTGAATTCCGGAAAGCGCAGCCGCACCGTGCCTTCCAGCGAATTGGCGCGCTCCATCTTCAGGTTGGGATCGCCGGTCTCGAAGGTCTGCGGCCCGTCATGGGGGCCGCGGGAGAACAGCTCCGTCTGTGCCGGCGCCCGCGCAGTGGTCGATCCGGTCAGGCCCAGCTTGACTGTATCCGTCAGGTCGAACACGCCCCCAAGGGCAGCGCTCATGGGTACGAAGCCGCGGCCTGTTTGGCGACCGGTCGAGGGCGTGCCTTCAATCTGTATCGCTTCCGCCCGCGCGCTGGCCTGAAGATGTAGTCTCGTGCCCAGGGGCATCTCCGTGAACAGGAAGCCGGCATAATTCTGGGTCAGTGTCGGCAACAGATAGTTGGCGGCATCCCCCAGCGCTGAAAATTGCCGGTTCTGGACCTCAATGCCGACGGCGGAATTGCTCAAGGGGCCCAGTGGGCCCAGCAGGGTTTCTGCACGGCCGTCGAATTCCTTGTTCTTGAAGGTCGCGGCAATATCGTTGTTGTTGGTCGGGTCGATTTCCTCATGGCTGTAATTGCCATAGGAGCCCGTGACTTTCAGGGTGCGAAACACATCGCCGCCGAGATTCAGCGACGAGCCGCCCAGCAGCTTGGTCTGGCGCATGTTGATATAGGTGACGTCGCTGGGCACGCCATATTTGGAGTCGTAATGCACCAGCGCCGCGCCCACGCGGTTGTCGCTGTCCTTGCCGAAAAAATAGGAACTGCCCAGCGAAAAGCCATCGCCGCGGAAGAAGCTGTTCGCCTGTTGCCCCAGTGGCGTGTCGTAATTGTCGGTATGCCGATAGAAGCCGTCGACATGAAAGGCATAGTTGCCAATGGCCAGGTCACCGAGCACGGCGCCCTGGCCGGCATTGGAAACGGAATCGAATGCAGCCTGCACTTCTCCGGACGGCTTGTCCGGCAGGGTGAGGGGGATACGGTTGTTGATCGCGTTGACCACCCCGCCGATCGCCTGGCTGCCGTAACGCAGGGTGGCGGCCCCCCGCACAACCTCGATGCTGCGGGCCGAGATGGGATCGATCGGCACGCCATGATCCGGTCCGATATCGGAAGCGTCCGAGCTGGATGTCCCGTCCTCCAGGATGCGAACGCGGTTGGCATCCATGCCACGGATAATGGGCCGGCTGGCCCCGGCGGCGAAGCCGGTGCTGGAAACGCCGGGGATGCTGGAAAGCGCATCGGCGAGACTGGATCCGCCCTGGTGTAGAATCTGATCGGCGTCCACCTGGGCGGGGATGGTTGCCAGATTGGCTCCGGACAGGGGCGTGGCCGTCACGACAACGCTTTCCACGCCGGGGGTATGGGCCTGGCTCCAGGAGGGACCGGAGGCGCCAATGAGGGCGGTCACGGCAACGCCGCCTAGAAGAAACGAACGGAACATCGAGAACTCCGAAATGGTGTGTGCACGCGAAGGCGTGCAGGGGCCGGCGCTGGCCGCGCGGCAAAAGGGAAAGGTTTTTAGCGGCGCGGAGGGGCGCGGCTTCGCCAGGCGAAGGCCGTGGCGATGTTAGTCGCAATGGTCTGCCCAGAAATCAGGCTTGCCGCGACAATGGTCAGTTCGGCGGCGGTGACGGCGGCCGACGGGTTGATGAACGTTCCGGCATGGACCAGCTCCTGGCAAAGCCGGCACTGGTCCATCGGGTCCAGCTTGAGAGGCGCCTTGGGGGCGCTGTCGGTCTGGAGCTTGGCCGCCACCGGTAGAAGGGGCTGGTGGACATGGGTCTGGAGTGTCAGGCCCTGGAGGAAAAAGGCCAAAAGGGCCAGAGCAGTGATCCACCGTCTGGCCGGGGCAGTGCTGGGCATGAGGCGGGCAGTAGCCTTCATTGTCCGCGCAGCGATTGCTGTTTCCATTAGCATTGTAGGGTATTGGCTGCACTACCGCAATTGCGAACAAAAGTGTCCAATGTAAACATATTTGGGCGCCCTGGTCCGGGCGACGCGCGGAAAACTGGCCTTTTAGGCCGCTTGACCCCCGGGGGCGTGGTGGGTATAAGCCGCCACCTTCCAGGGCAGGCCGTTTGCGCAAGAAATCGCAAAAACGCTGCTGGGAAGCCAGTTTAAGAGCTTAAGACGCGCGACTCAGGGGTCAAAACCTCTCAGTCCTCCGCAAGTTCGGACGCGAGAAGGGGTTCGCGCGTCCGGTTTTTGTTTTTCGCGATCGCGCCGGCTGATCACCGGAGCCGACAAAGGAAGAAGTGGGAATGCCGACAGTCAACCAGCTTATTCGCAAGCCGCGCGGCGCCAAGCTGAAGCGCAACAAGGTCCCGGCCCTGCAGCAGTGCCCGCAGAAGCGCGCCGTCTGCACCCGCGTCTATACAACGACGCCGAAGAAGCCGAACTCCGCGTTGCGCAAGGTCGCCAAGGTGCGCCTGACCAACGGTTTCGAAGCGCTGACCTACATTCCCGGCGAAGGTCATAACCTTCAGGAGCACTCGGTGGTGCTGATCCGCGGCGGCCGCGTGAAGGATCTTCCGGGCGTTCGCTATCACATCA
>CAYFKU010000081.1:8239-8813 GCA_964343955.1 uncultured Rhizobium sp.
GCTCTATGGCGCCAAGCGTCCGAAGTAAGGAGATATCGTATGTCACGTCGCCACCGCGCCGAACGCCGCGAAATCACCCCGGACGCCAAGTTTGGCGACCTGGTTCTCGCCAAGTTCATGAACTCCCTGATGTATGACGGCAAGAAGTCGGCCGCCGAAAGCATCATGTATGGCGCCTTCGACACCATTCAGGCCAAGACCAAGCAGGACCCGCTGGTCGTCTTCCACGAAGCCCTGCGCCACCTATCAGGTGCCGGTCGAAGTGCGCTCCGATCGCAGCCGCGCGCTCGCCATCCGCTGGCTGATCACCGCGGCCCGCGGCCGCAACGAGCCCACCATGCAGGGCCGCCTGTCGGGCGAGTTGATGGATGCCGCCAACAATCGCGGTTCTGCCGTCAAGAAGCGCGAAGACACCCATAAGATGGCCGACGCCAACCGCGCCTTCTCTCACTATCGCTGGTAATCCGGACACATCCCCCAGGATCCTACAATGGCCCGCACCACCCCCCTCAATATGTACCGGAATATCGGTATTGCCGCGCATATCGATGCCGGCAAGACCACGACGACCGAG
>CAYFKU010000082.1:0-8732 GCA_964343955.1 uncultured Rhizobium sp.
CCCCGCCGCCTTCACCGC
The DNA here is from genome assembly GCA_964343955.1 of uncultured Rhizobium sp. Lineage (GTDB taxonomy): Bacteria > Pseudomonadota > Alphaproteobacteria > Micropepsales > Micropepsaceae > Rhizomicrobium. The sequence goes on from CAYFKU010000082.1 coordinate 19, forward strand.
CGCGCTGGACGGCATGAAAGGCAAAAGCGTGCTGGTGGATCCCGCCACTGCCGCCAGCGCCATCTTTGACCGGCTGGCCAGGGCGGGCGCGAAAATCAAGCAGGGCGCCGATCCCTGCCAGTTGCCGAAAGCGTGCAAGAACGCCGCCGAGATCGAAGGCATGCGCAAGGCGCATATTCGCGACGGGGCGGCGCTGGCACGCTATCTCGCCTGGTTCGAGGCCAATGCCGCGAACGGCGAGCTGACAGAGATCGAGGCCGCCGAGACTCTGGAAGGCTTCCGCCGCGCCACTGGCGTTCTGAGCGATGTCTCTTTCGATACGATTTCCGGCGCCGGCAGCAATGGCGCCATCGTGCATTACCGGGTGACGCGCTCCACCAATCGCCCCATTCACAAGGGCGACATGTTCCTGCTGGACAGTGGCGCGCAATATCCCGACGGCACCACCGACGTCACCCGCACCATCATGGTGGGTGAGCCGACGGCAGAGATGCGCGACCGGTTCACGCGCGTGCTGAAGGGCCATATCGCGCTGGCCACGGCGCGCTTTCCCGAAGGCACCATCGGCATGCAGCTCGACAGTTTCGCGCGCCGGCCGCTTTGGGAAGCGGGACTGGATTATGACCATGGCACCGGCCACGGCGTGGGATCGTATCTTTCGGTGCATGAAGGGCCGCAGAACATTTCCAAGCGGCCGGTGATGCAACCCCTGAAGCCCGGCATGGTCTGTTCCAACGAACCCGGCTTCTACAAGACAGGCGCCTTCGGCATCCGGATCGAAAACCTGGTTGTGGTGACAGAGCCGAAGGATGTCGGCGGCGAGCGGCCCGTGATGGAATTCGAGACCATCACCCTGGTGCCGATCGACCTGAACCTGGTGGAACCGTCGCTGCTCACCGATTTCGAGCGCGGCTGGCTGAACCTGTATCATGCCCGGGTGCGCGACAGGATTTCGCCGCTGGTGGATGACGAGACGCGCACGTGGCTGGATCGCGCGACGCGTTCCATCTAGCTCCCTTGTCATGGCCGCCCTTGAGGCGGCCATGACAAGCAAGGCTTAACCGCCGATCAGCTTGAGCCACTGATCCTCGTCCAGCACCTGGACATTGTGCTTTTGCGCATCCTTCAGCTTCGAACCCGCGCCAGGGCCCGCCACAACGATATCGGTCTTGGCGGATACAGAACCCGAAACTTTCGCGCCCAAGGATTCCGCCCGCGCCTTGGCTTCCTGCCTTGTCATCTTTTCCAGGGTGCCGGTGAAGACCACCGTCTTGCCAGACACCGGAGAGGATTTCGATGGCGCGGCCATATCCTCGACCGTCAGCCAGTCCAGCAGCCGTTTCACGGCCTTCACATTGTGCGGCTCGTCGAAGAAATCGTGAATGGCCTCGGCCACCACGCCGCCGATGCCTTCGATATGCTGCAAGTCCTCCAGCGCGTCTGGCGCCTTCATGCCGTCTAGGAAAGCGTCGATGGAGCGGTAATGCCGCGCCAGCAGGCGCGCCGTCGTTTCCCCGACATGGCGGATGCCCAGCGCATTGATGAAACGGTCCAGGCCGATGGTGCGGCGGCGCTCGATCGCCGCCATCAAATTCTCGACCTGCTTGCCCTCGCCTTCGTCTTTCTTTTTGGCTTTGGCTTTGACCGCGTCCTTGCCCTCGGCGGCCCGGCGTTCTTCGCTCAGCGCGGCGCGATGGTCCGCCAGCACCCTGGCGACTTTTTCTGGCTTCTCGGTCAGGGCGAAGATGTCGGCGGGCTCTTTCAGCAGGCCCCTGTCATGGAACAGCTCGATCAGGGTGCCGCCCAGCCCCTCGATATCGAACTGGTCGCGTCCGGCGAAATATTTCAGCCGCTCCACCGTCTGGGCGTCGCAGATCAGCCCGCCGGTGCAGCGCCGGTCCACATCCATCTTGCCGGTCTTTTCATCGACCTCGCGCACCGCATGGCTGCCGCAGACGGGGCATTCGTCGGGAAACTTGTAGGGTTTGGCGCTCTTGGGCCGCTTCTCCTCGATCACACGCAGAATCTGCGGGATCACGTCGCCGGCGCGCTGGATTACCACCGTATCGCCGATGCGCGCGTCCAGCCGTTCGATCTCGTCTTCATTGTGCAAGGTGGCGTTCTGCACCACCACACCGCCCACCGTCACCGGCTTGAGCCGCGCCACCGGCGCCAGCTTGCCGGTGCGGCCGACCTGGATTTCGATCCCTTCCAGCACGGTCTCGGCCTGTTCGGCGGGAAATTTGTGGGCGATGGCCCAGCGCGGGCTGCGCGAGACAAAGCCCAACCGCTCCTGCAAATCCAGCCGGTCCACCTTATAGACCACGCCATCGATGTCATAACCCAGCCGGGCGCGCCTGCCCGCGATATCGGCGTAGAATTTCAAAATCTGTTCCAGCGTCTCGCAACGCCGCACCAGCGGATTGACCTTCAGGCCATAGCTTTCGAACGCCTCCAGCATGCCGCTCTGGGTCCTGGCCGGATGCCCGGAAATCTCCCCCCAGGTGTAAGCAAAGAAATTCAGCGCGCGCGACGCGGTGATCGAAGGATCGAGCTGGCGCACGGAACCGGCCGCCGAATTGCGCGGATTGGCATAGGTCTGCTTGCCGTCCTTTTCCTGCCGCGCGTTCAGGGCCTCGAAGGCCTTGTGGGTCATATAGACCTCGCCGCGCACTTCCAGCACGGCGGGCGGCTTGTCCTTCAGCCGCAGCGGAATGTCGGCAATGGTGCGCAGGTTGGCGGTGATATCCTCGCCTTCGGTGCCGTCGCCGCGCGTGGCGCCCTGCACCAGGACGCCATGCTCATAACGCAACGCCGCCGACAGGCCGTCAATCTTGGGCTCGGCGGTCACCACGATATCTTCGTCCTCCTTCAGCCCCAGGAACCGGCGCACCCGTGCCAGCCACTCGCCGACATCCTCGTCGCTGAAGGCATTGTCCAGGGACAGCATCGGCACGCTGTGCCGAACCTTGGAGAATTTCTCGCTGGCCCGTGCCCCCACCCGATGGCTGGGACTGTCTGGGCGCACCAGCAGCGGGAAACGGGTCTCGATCTCGGCATTGCGCCGGCGCAGGGCGTCATATTCGGCGTCGCTGACCTTGGGCGCGTCTTGCAGGTAATAGTGCCGGTCGTGCTCGGCGATTTCCTTCGCCAGACGATCAAGTTCTTTCTCGGCTTCCGCCGAGGTCAGCTTGTCGGCAGACTTGGTGCTCACGCCCGCTTCCGTGCTTTCTTCAGCGGCGTCGCCGCTTCCGCCATCAGCCGCCTGGCGGCGGCGCGGGCCTCGTCGGTGACATTGGCGCCCGACAGCATGCGGGCGATTTCTTCCAGCCTTGCAGCATGATCCAGAAGCTCGATGCGCGTCTTGTCTTTCACCCGCGAGATGCGGAAATGCCGTGCCGCACGGGCCGCGACCTGGGGTGAATGGGTGACCAGAAGCACCTGGGTGCCCTGGGCCAGGCGCTGCAGCCGCTCGCCCACCGCATCGGCCACCGCCCCGCCCACGCCGCGATCCACCTCGTCAAAGACCATGGCCGCCGGCGAGGAAACCTGTGCCAGCGCCACTTTCAGCGCCAGCGAGAACCGCGCCAGTTCGCCACCCGACGCGATCCTGGCCAGGCTGCCGAAGGCAGCGCCTTCAATGGTCGCCACTTCGAAGGCAACCCTCTCAAGACCGGCGGCCGCGCCCTTGTCGTCGTCCAGCTTTTCCAGCGCCACGCGGAATCTGGCATGTCCCAGCTTCAGGGGCGCCAGTTCCGCGGCCACCGCCGCTTCCAGCTTCTTCGCCGCGCCTTCCCGCGCCCGGGACAATTTCCGCGCGGCGGCCAGATAGGCCTCGCGGGTAGCGGCAACCCTGGATTCGGCCTGCTTGATCTGGCTGCCGCCTTCGGTGAGCGCCTGCTGTTTGGCGACATAGTCGTCGCGCAGGGCCGGCAGCTGGTCGGGCGTCACGCCATATTTGCGCGCCAGGGCCCGGAGCGCGAAAAGCCGCTCTTCCTTCCTCTCCAGCGCGCCGGTGTCGGTATCGAGGCGCGACAGCAGAGAATCCAGCTCCCGCCGTGCCTCTTCGGCAAGGGCATAAGACTGTTCCAGCGCGGTTTCGGCGCCCGCCGCCGCCTTGCGCGCCTCTTCATTCATGCGGGACAGCTTCTTCAGCGCCTGGGCAAGGCCGCTTTCCGCGCCGCGCTCCCCCGCCAGGGCTTCCAGCGCCGCCGAGACATCCTCGGCAATACGCGCCGCGTTCATCATCAGGGCGCGTTCGCCGGCCAGCCGTTCCTCTTCGCCTGTTTCGGGCGAAAAATCGGACAGTTCAGTGGCGGCGGCGCGCACAAAATCGGCCTCGGCCTGGGCGCGATCGGCCAGCGCCTTCAATTCTTCCAGCAGGGTCCGGGCCGCCGCCCATTCGCCATGCAGCAGCGCCACAGTCTGGGCGTCGCCATGCAATCCGCCAAACCCGTCCAGCAGACCGCGATGGGTGGCGATATCGAACAACCCGCGATCGTCCTGCTGGCCATGCACTTCCAGAAGCAGGCTGCCGACATCCTTGGCCAGGCCAACCCCCACCGCCTGATCGTTGATGAAGGCGCGACTGCGTCCGTCACCCGCCAGGGTCCGGCGCATCACAATCTCATTGTTGCTGTCCAGGCCCGTGTCCATCTCCTGTTCCGCCAGCAAGGCCCAGACAGGATGCTTCTTACCCGGCTCGAAGATGGCGGTGGCCGAGCCCTGCGCCGCACCGGGCCGCACGCCGGCGCGGCCGCGGCTTCCCACCGCCAGGCCCAGCGAATCCAGCAAGATGGATTTGCCCGCGCCGGTCTCGCCGGTCAGGACATTCAGGCCGGGCGCAAATTCCAGCGCGGCCTGTTCGATCAATACGATGTCACGGATGGTCAGCGCCGCGAGCACAGGTCGAATCGTCAGAAGATGCGGCGGACAGCCTGACTGATCCAGGAGCGCTTGTCTTCCGCCGGCAGAAGGTTGCGGCCTTTCAGGATGTTATAGGCGTTCTTGTACCAGCCGGAACCGGGATAGTTGCGCCCCAGCACGGCGGCGGCGGTCTGCGCCTCGCTGTCCAGGCCCAGGCTGTAATAGCACTCGGTCAGCCGTTCCAGCGCCTCGGCGATCTGGGGCGTGGTCTGATAGGTTTCCACCACCGTGCGGAAGCGGTTGATGGCGCCGATGAAATCGCCCCGCTTCAGGTAATAGCGGCCCACCGCCATTTCCTTGCCCGCCAGATGGTCGTTGGTCAGGTCGATCTTGAGGGTGGCGTCGCGGGCATATTCGGTATCGGGAAAGCGCTGCACCACATCCTGCAACGCCACCAGGGCGCCTTCGGTATTGGACTGGTCGCGGCTGATATCCACGATCTGCTCATAGAGCGAGATGGCCTTGAGATAGAAGGCATAGGCCACTTCCGGGCTGCCGGGATGCAGCGAAATATACTGGTCCGCGGTGGCAATGGCGGCGGTGTAGCTGTTGGCCTGATAGGAACAGAAGGCGCTGATCAGCATCGCCCGGCGCGCCCAGACCGAATAGGGGTGCTGGCGATCCACTTCATTGAACTGGGCCGCGCAAAGATCCCAGGCGCCGGCGCTGATGGCGCGCCAGCCATCGGCATAGATCTGCTCGACGCTGCGCTCGCGGTAATTGGCGGCGTCCTTGTTGGCGTTGTTGGTCTCGTCGTCCTTGCCGCCAAAGATGGAGCAGCCGGCCAGACCCGAAAGGGCCGCGCCCAGCAGCAGGCCATGCAAAACAGGTTTCAGACGCAGGACAGAAGCCATTACGATCCTTAGAGGGCGCATAATAACAAGCTATTCCAACAGCTTATCCCGGCCCAAGCCAGGGAGCGCGCCTCTGCCTTCTATATAACCTGCCCGGGCCGCCCGAGGAAAGTATCTGTTTTTAGAGCCTAGAGTTCCTGCAGCGCGTAATTGCCGGGGTCCGAAAACAGCGCCCGCAGCAGGGCATTGTTGGTGGTATGGCCGGATTTGCGGCCTTCGAACCGTGCGATCAGGGGCCGGCCCGCCAGGGCCATATCGCCGATGGCGTCCAGAATCTTGTGGCGCACGAATTCGTCGGCGAAGCGCTGGACATCGCGATTGACCACCCCTCCCTCGTCCAGAGCCAGGGTGTTGGCCAGAGACGCGCCGCGGGCCAGGTTCATCCGGTTCAGGCTTTCCAGCTCGCTGAGGAATCCGAAGGTTCGTGCCGGGGCGATCTCGGCCTTGAACCCGGCGCGGCTGAAGGCGAAATCGAAATATTGCTCGCCGATCACCGGAAAGCTCAACTCATAGGAATAGGAGAGCTTTTCCGCCGGATGCAAGCTGGCCCTGGCATCGCCGCTTTCCACGGCGACCGGCTTCAGAACCTTCACCGCCATGCGCGGCATGTCCTGCTCCGCCGCACCGGCGCGTTCCAGCAGTTCGAGATAGGACAGCGCATCCCCATCCAGGATGGGCGGCTCAGGACCGTCGAGTGTGACGGTCAGATCGTCCAGTTCCAGACCGGCCGCTGCCGCCATCAGATGCTCGACCACGCCGACCTTGGCGCTGACCGCGCCGATCACCGTGCCCAGGCGCGTCTCGCTGACCTGGTCATAGCGGGCAGGAATATCGACCGACAAATCGGCGCGGCGGAAGACGATGCCCTGCCCGACAGGGGCGGGCGACAGGGTCATGGTGACGGGAACACCGGCATGCAGGGCGGTGCCGGTGGTACGGATTTCCTGGGCAAGAGTGCGGCGACGGGACATGGATGCAGTTTAGCCCGGCCCAACAGCCATCTGAAAGCCGCCCTTTGGCGCTAGTGTCCCGCAGACGGGTTTGGCGCCAGCCCGGCAGCCGTCGTCGTCTCCAGCGAAGGCAGAAACTGCGGCGGGCGCCGCGCATCGGCACGCCGTTCAAAGTCGACACCCAGCGCAAGCAGCAGACTTTCCGACCAAGCGGGCCCGATAAAGCTCAGCCCCACGGGAAGCCCGTTTATGGCGCCCATCGGCACGGTGAGGTGCGGATAGCCCGCCATCGCCGGCAGCCCGGATGCCATGTCGCCGATATTGTCGCCCCGAACACTATCGACCCGGAAGGCGGGTTCCGCGGTCGGACGGATCAGCGCATCGAGCCGATAAGCCTTGAAGGCCGCATCAAGGACCGCGCGTGTACCTGCCCCCAGCACATCATGCGCCTTCACATAGACAGGATCTGTCAGGGATCCCGTCCTGACCGCGATCTCGAACCGCTCCTGGCCGAACACGGAAAGCTCCCGCGGCGAGGCGGCGTTGAAAGCAATCAGATCGGCCAGGCTTTTGGGACCGCCGGGCGGAAGCGTGGCGAGATAGGCAGCCATGTCATTCTTCAGCTCGAAATTCATGACGATGGCCTGATTTGCCAGCATGTCGGGCGGGCCGTTGAAATCACGCACCGGAATGATTTCTGCGCCGGCCGCGCGCAGGGTGGCAATCGCGCCCGCGAACAGCCTGTCGGTCGGTGTGCCGCCCTCTGGAACGATGACGCCCAGCCTTTTGCCGGCCAATGCGCCTTTCACCAGCGCGCCCGCATAGGGCCGCCTGTTGGCATCGGCGGAAGCGGTGGCGGCATCCGCAGGATCGCTGCCCGCCATTGCATCCAGCAGCAGGGCGGCGTCGGCGACAGTCCGCGTCATCGGCCCGGCGGTATCCTGGGTATGGGAAATCGGGATCACATGGGTGCGCGATACAAGTCCCACTGTCGGCTTGAGCGCGACAATGCCATTGAAAGAGCCCGGACAGACCAGTGAGCCGTTGGTTTCGGTGCCCAGGGCGGCCGCCGCAAGGCTGGCGGCAATCGCGGCGCCGCTGCCGGCGCTGGAGCCGCAGGTGCTGCGGTCCAGCACATAGGGGTTATGGGTCAGTCCGCCGATGCCGGACCAGCCGCTGATCGAATGGGTGCTGCGGATATTGGCCCATTCGCTGAGATTGGCTTTTCCCAGAATGATGGCGCCGGCCCCGCGCAGCCGCGCCACGACCGGTGCATCGCGATGGGTGACATTGTTCGCGAGCGCCAGCGAACCGGCAGTCGTGGGCATCGGATCGGCGCTCTCTATATTGTCCTTCACCAGGATCGGGATGCCATGCAGGGGCCCGCGCGGGCCTTTGGCGGCGCGCTCATCATCCAGCGCCCGGGCCTGGGCCAGCGCATCTGGATTGAGCATCAGAACGCTGTTGAGTTTGGGGCCGGCGCGGTCCAGCGCGGCAATGCGATGCTGATAGGCGCGCACCAGATCCACCGAGGTTACGCGATGCGCCGCCAGGTCGGACTGAAGGGTGGCGATGTCCTTTTCGGCGACATCATAGGGTGCGCCAAATGCCGGCGTGGCAAGGATCAGGAAGACAAGGATCAACCGCATCGGCACAGAGTCTAGCAGACCGGCCGGACTTTAAAACCGGTGCCAACCTTTTGCCGGCGGCCACGGCCACCGATGAGCGCCAGACGCGAAAATGCCATGCCATCCGTCGCCCGGCATGCCCGGAACGAAAAAGGGCGGCTTGCGCCGCTCTTTTTTATTCCTGGGACCGGACCCTTAGTTCGACTGGCGGCGCAGGAAGGCCGGAATTTCGAACTGTTCGTCCCGTTTGTGGTCGGGGAACAGGTCGTCGCCAGCAGCGCGGGGTGCTTCCTGCGGCTGGGCGAGCGGTTGGGGTTGCGGCGCGGCTTGCGCCGGCATCACCTGCGCCGTGGCGC
>CAYFKU010000083.1:0-6183 GCA_964343955.1 uncultured Rhizobium sp.
CCAACTGGCCGCTTTACGGCAATGACGCGGGCGCCCAGCGCTATTCGCCGCTGGCCCAGATCACCCCGGCCAACGTGAAATCCCTGAAGGTCGCCTGGACCTATCACATGAAGACGGCCGGCGCGGCCCGCGTGGCCACCACCCAGACCACCCCGCTGGTGGTGGACGGCGTCATGTATCTGGGTTCGCCCTACGGCAAGATCGTCGCGCTGGAGCCCACCACCGGCAAGGAAATCTGGTCGGTGACCCTGCCCAACAATGCACGGCCCGCGCCGCGCGGCATGGCCTATTGGCCCGGCGACAAGGATCATTCGCCGCGTTTGCTGTTCGGCACCAACACCGGCCATCTGGCGGCGGTGGACGTCAAGGCCGGCAAGATGGCCGAAGGCTTCGGCGACAACGGGATGCTGAACCTGCGCACGCCGGAAATCATGCGCGGATTCGACAAGAATTACGCGCTGACCTCGCCGCCCGGCGTGTACAAGAATCTGGTGATCACGGGCGGTTCCAATCCGGAAGAACCGCGCAGCATATCGGGCGACGAGCGCGCCTGGGATATCCGCACCGGAAAGCTGGTCTGGACCTTCCATGCCGTGCCGCGCGAAGGCGAATTCGGCAACGACACCTGGCCGAAGGACGGCTGGCAGAACCGGTCCGGCGTGAACATCTGGAACATGATCACGATCGACGACAAGCGGGGCATCGCCTTTCTGCCCTTCACCGGGCCGGCGACCGACCGCTGGGGCGGCGACCGCCATGGCGCCAACCTGTTCGCCAATTCGCTGGTCGCGGTGGATGCCAATACCGGCAAGCGCCTGTGGCACTTCCAGCTTGTGCATCACGAGGTCTGGGATCATGACCAGCCCACGCCGCCGATGCTGTTCGACGTGAAGAGGAACGGCAAGACCATTCCCGCCGTCGCGGCGATGAACAAGTCGGGGTATCTCTTCATCCTCGACCGCCTCACCGGCAAGCCGCTCTATGACGTCAAGGAAGTGCCGGTGCCGCAGAGCACGGTCGGCGGCGAGCAGACCTGGCCGACCCAGCCCATTCCGGTGACGCCGCCGCCGCTGGCCAAGCAGAGCTTCACCGCCGCCACCGATATCGCCACGGTCACGCCGGAGCTGGAAGCGGCCTGCAAGAAACTGATCGCCGACCGCAAGATCACCGACACCGTGCCCTTCTCGCCGATCACCGCGGGAACCCAGAATGCGCGTTTCCCCGGTTCGGGCGGCGGGCCGGAATGGGGCGGCGGCGCCTTCGATCCCAAGCTGGGCTATTTCATCGTCAACACCCAGGAACTGGGCTCGATCGAGGCGCTGGAAAAGAAGTCGGGCGGCTGGTGGGCTTCCGCCTATGGGCCGGACAGTTTCTTCATCCTGCCGGATGAATCCAAAGGCTATATGCCCTGCCAGCAGCCGCCGTGGGGCGACCTGTGGGCGGTGAATGTCAACACGGGCAAGGTCGCCTGGCGGGTCAATCTGGGCGTCACCGACGCCTTCCCGGAAGGCAAGAAGAACACCGGACGTCCCAACCTGGGCGGACCGCTGACAACCGGAAGCGGGCTGATCTTCATCGGCGCCGCCGATGACAGCCGCTTCCGCGCCTTCGAGACCAGGACGGGCAAGGAGATATGGACCTACAAGCTGGACGCTTCGGCCCATGCCTCGCCCATCACCTTCCAGGGCAAGGACGGCAAGCAGTATGTCGCCATCGTGGCGACGGGCGGCTCGTTTGTTCACAGCCCGCCGGTCGGCGACAGCCTGGTGGTCTTCGCGCTGCCGTGAACGTCAACGCTTCTGTCTGATCCATGATGCCCGCGAAAGCGGGCATCATTTTTTGGGCTTGCTGGATGCGCTTGTGCGTGGCGGCCTGATACCGCTAACCTCGCGCGCAAAATCGGGGGAGACGATCATGAGGTTTCTGGCGCTGGGCCTGGCATTCATCCTGCTGGCCGCACCGGTCTTGCATACGCCGGCGAAAGCGGGCGAGCCGCGCAAGCCGGGCGAATATCCGCCCACCGCGGATTCGCTGCCGCAGCCCGGCGTGCCCAAGGGCAAGCTGATCGGGCCGCTGGAATTCCACAGCAAGATCATCGCCAACACGGTGCGTCGCTATTGGGTCTATGTCCCCGCCAAATATGACCCCAAGACGCCGCCCAACCTGCTGGTGTTCCAGGACGGCCAGCGCGCCATCAACACCTATGGCAAGCTGAATATCCCGGTGGTGCTGGACAATCTGATCGCCAAGGGCGAAATCCCCCAGACCCTGGGCATCTTCATCACCCCCGGCAACACAGGCACCGAACATTATCCGGATGGACTGGCGTCATCGAGCTGCGTCGGCGCCGAATGCAAATGCACCGGCGATGCCTGTCTGGGCAATCCCAACCATCGCGCCCAGGAATATGACTCCCTCAGCGACACCTATACGCGCTTCCTGATCGAGGAAATGCTGCCGGAAGTCGCCAAGACCTACAAGTTCACTGATGATCCGAAAAAGCGCGCCATCGGCGGCACGTCCAGTGGCGCCATCTGCGCCTGGACGGTGGCCTGGCACCGTCCGGACCAGTTTGGCAATGTCATCAGCATGATCGGCAGCTACACCTCGATCGGCTATCGCCCGGCCACCGCCACCACGCCCATGATCCCGGGCGGCGACACCTATCCGGGGCTGATCCGCAAGACCCCCATCAAGCCCATCCGCATCTTCCTGCAGGACGGCACCGCCGATCTGAACAACGAGCATGGCAACTGGCATCTCGCCAATCTGCAGATGGTCTCGGCCCTGGAATGGGCCAATGCCAATGCCGACGCCAAGAATGTGCCCGGCGCCCGCTATGACGTGCGCCATGAATGGGGCGACGGCGCCCATTCGGACGTGCATGGCGGGTGGCTGCTTCCTGGCATCCTTCGCTGGATGTTTGGGTGAGGCGCGGTCTTTTTGCGCCCTGAGTTCGTCGCGCCTTCGCTCACGTACGTCTTGTACGCATCGCTCGGCGCTCCTGCTCAGGTCGCAAAAATTCTCGCGCCTGTTCTGCCGCAGATTTCCGCGACGACAGACGGCATTTGGTTCTAAGCCGGCAAGCCAACCAGCCTGTGTGCATTGGTCCAGGCGATCTTGCGGAAGATCTCCGGCGTGGTCGCGCCTGAGAGCAGGGTGAGGGTCTCACGCGCCACGCATTTGCCGCGCATGCGCGGCGCGACGCGATCCGAATTCTGGGCCGCCCCGCCGCCTTTGCCATCCTCGCAATTGCAGTCGCTGCCGAAATGCAGCTTGTCCTGGTGCCGCTTCAGGAAATCCCTGGTGAAGGCCGCATCGCGCGACAGGGCGTTGTTGCAGGAATTGGCCGAAGTGTCGGCAAACAGGTTGGGATAATCGGCCAGCAGCTTGTCGCTGACGCCGCCCAGCACGATCGGGCCGGTGGGATAGGCGGTTTCCTCGTGATAGCCGGCGCTGATATTGGCCCAGAAGGCATCGCCATGGCCGATGAAGCGGGTGCGGGGATAGGCCTTCAGGATCGCGCCGAACCGCTTGATGCCCATGTTATAGCCGCCCGGGGCGGCAGGCTGGCCGATCTCCTGAAAATGCAGCAGCACCGGCATGTTCAGCTCGGCCGCCAGGTCATAGATGCGGCGCATCTCGGGTCCGTCCGCGGCGACGGGATATTTCAGCTCGCCAAAACCTTTGGCGCCGTTCTTCGCCGCCTCGGTCAGAAGGGCGGTTGCCTCCGGCCTGGTGACATCGGCGGACGCAAACCAGCAGGGAAACAGCGCGGGGTTCGGGCCCCGCAGCGCGGAAATGTCCGCCAGCGAACCACGGGCAAGCAGGTTGGCGGCGGTAACACCGGCGCCGCGCTGATGAGCGATATTTAACGCCGGCTCCGAACGCATGTGGAAATGCATGTCGATCACGGGCGAGGGCCATTGCGGCGGCGCCGCATCCTGGCCCCAAACCGGCGCGGCTGCCGCCGCGCCCAGTCCCGCCAACAAATTTCGCCGGTTCAGCCGCATAATGTCCTCCTGATAGGGTTACCAGACTAGCCCAGCGCAAAGCCGGGTGCATGGCGGGCATTTCGCACTTCGCAAATGCAGCAAAGCTCCTCAACCGGAGGTGGTTCACTTTGCCGCCGCGATGAGCAATAACGGGCTGGAATGGACTCGCGGCCAATGTCAAAAAATGCCGCGATGTTAGGGAGATGCGTGTCGATGTCGGTGTTCAGGCGCACGGCTTTTGTTGCCGGCGCACTTGCCTTTGGTGGACTTGCGGGACTGCTGAGTAGCGCTTTCGCTGATACCGCTCCCGTGAAGCTCGCGGCCAATCAACCGGCCAGCGCGCCGGTGAGCCCCGCGGCCACGCCCGACGATCACAAGAAAATGCTGATGCAGTATTGCACGGCCTGCCACAATGACCGGCTGAAGACGGCCGGCATGAGCGTGGTGCCGCTGGACGCCAACAATCTGCAGGCCAATCAGGCGACCTGGGAAAAGATCCTGCGCCGCGTCAGCCTGGGCGAGATGCCGCTGCGCGGCGCGCCGCGCCCCCCGAAGGAAAAGCTGCAGGAATTCACCGGCTGGCTGGCCGCCTCGCTGGATGCCCAGGCCGCCGCCAATCCCAATCCCGGTCACGCCACCGTGCGCCGCCTGAACCGCACGGAATATTCCAATGCGGTGCGCGACCTGCTGGCGCTGAATGTCGATTTCACCAAGGAGATGCCGGCGGACGATACCGGCTATGGCTTCGACAATATCGCCGACGTGCTGACCGTATCGCCGACCCTGATGGACCGCTACATCACGGTGGCCGGCAAGATCGGGCGCATGGCGACAGGGCTTTCCTCGCGCCGGGTGATCACCACCGACTACAAGGTGCCCAAGGATCTGTTCATCAACGGCTTCGGCGTCGCCGCCTATAACGAGCGCGCCAGCGATGACCTGCCTTTGGACAGCCGCGGCGGCGGCGCGTTCAAATTCTACGCCCCTTATGACGCGACCTATAAGATCCAGGTCTTCCTGAATGCCAATACCTCCGAGGAAGGCGAGATCAGCATCAACAACCGCTATGAGGTGACGGTGCCGCTCAAGGCGGGCCTGCGCACCATCGGCGCCTCCTTCCCCAAGAATCTGGCGCTGGACGAATTGGTGGTGCCCAAGGTTGTTGGCGGCCAGCGCGAGCCGGCGGCTGCGCCCAAGCCCATTCCGATGGATGTGTCGGTGGATGGCGCACGGGGCCAGCGCCTGACCGTGCCCTCGGTCGCAACCGGACCCAATGTGTCGCAAAGCTTCTATCTGCGCGATGTCATGCAGATTTCCGTGGTTGGCCCCTATGACATCAAGGGTCCGGGTGACACGCCCAGCCGCCGCAAGATTTTCATCTGCCGTCCGTCCGCCAGCCTGTCGGAAACGGCTTGCGCCAACACCATCCTCACCAATCTGGCGCGCCATGCCTATCGCCGCCCTGTGACCCAGGCCGATATTGCGCCGCTGATGAAACTCTATGCCGAAGGCCGCAAGGGCGCGGACTTCGAGCATGGCATCGAGGCGGGGCTGGAAGCGGTGCTGGTGTCGCCCAGCTTCCTGTTCGTGCGCGAAAACGATCCGCCGAAGAGCGTCGCCGGAGCCACGCACCGGATCAGCGACATCGAGCTGGCCAGCCGCCTGTCGCTTTTCCTGTGGAGCAGCATTCCCGACGATGCGCTTCTGTCGGTGGCCCAGAAGAACGAGCTGCACAAGCCCGCCGTGCTGAAGGCCCAGGTGGCGCGCATGCTGGCCGATCCCAGGGCCAAGGCGCTGACCGACAATTTCGCCGGCCAGTGGCTCTATCTGCGCCGGCTGGAATATCAGAAGCCCGATCGCCGCGCCTTCCCGGACTATGACGTGCGCCTGCGCAATGCCATGCAGACCGAGACGGAAATGTTCTTCGACGGCGTGGTGCGCGAAAACCGCAGCGCATTGGACTTCCTGAACGCCGATTACACGTATCTGAACCAGCGCCTGGCCGAGCATTACGGCATTCCCGGCGTCTATGGCACCACCTTCCGCAAGGTGAAGCTGGATCCGGCGATCCATCGCGGCGGGCTCCTGGGGCAGGGGGCGATCCTGACCGTGACGTCCTATAACAACCGCACCTCGGTGGTGCTGCGGTTGGGCATCGTGCTGGGCAATGGCGGGGCGATCGCCAAGA
>CAYFKU010000083.1:6193-8720 GCA_964343955.1 uncultured Rhizobium sp.
TCCTGGCTCCCGCGCCGCCGCCGCCGCCGCCGAACGTGCCGACCCTCAATGAGGCCAAGAACGGCAAAACCCTGACCATCCGCCAGCAGATGGAACAGCACCGGGCCAATCCGGTCTGCGCCTCCTGCCACACCAAGATGGATCCCCTCGGCTTCAGCCTCGAGAATTACGACGCGGTGGGCAAATGGCGCACCGGCTATGCCGGCCAGCTTGTCGATGCGTCGGCCGTGCTTCCCGACGGCACCAAGTTCGAGGGACCGAACGGCCTTCAGGGCATCCTGCTGGCGCGCAAGGACCAGTTCGTCGAGGCCCTGACCGAGCGGCTGATGACCTATGCCCTGGCGCGCGGACTGGAATCCTATGACATGCCGTCGGTCCGCAAGGTTCGCTACGAGGCGGCGAACGACAATTACCGCATGCAGACAATCATTCTCGGCATCGTTCAAAGCGTGCCTTTCACGATGAGAAGGACTCCTGAACCATGATGATCACTCGCAAACCGATCGGCCGCCGCACCATGCTGCGCGGCATGGGCACCGTGATGGCGCTGCCGCTGCTGGAAGCCATGAGCGCCGGCGCAAAGGCCGCCGAGCAGGCCGGCGCGGCGCGCAAGCGCCTGCAGGTCATCTACACGCCGAACGGCATGATGATGGAGAACTGGACGCCCAAGACCGCCGGCGCGGGCTATGAGCTGTCGCCGATCCTCAAGCCGCTGGAACCCTATCGCGGCAAATTCTCGGTCTTTTCGAACCTGGCCCATGTCCAGGCCGAGGCGCTGGGCGACGGGGCGGGCGATCATGGCCGCTGCTGCGGCGGTTACCTGACCGGCACCCATGTCAAGAAGACCGAAGGCGCCGATATCACCGCCGGCGTTTCCATGGATCAGGTCGTGGCCAGGCAGTTCGGCGAGAAGACACAGATTCCGTCGCTGGAAGTGGGGCTGGAGCCTCCCTCGCTGGTGGGAAGCTGCGACAGCGGCTATTCCTGCGCCTATACCAACACCCTGTCCTGGTCGAACGCCTCGACGCCTCTGCCGGTCACCATCAATCCGCGCGAAGTGTTCGAGCGGCTGTTCGGCGACGGCGACAGCCTGGACGCCAAGAGCCGCATGGCCCAGTTGCGCCGCCAGGCTTCGATCCTGGATTTTGTCGCGGCCGATGCCAAGCGCCTTGCCACCCGGATGGGCGCAAGCGACAGGCGCAAGCTGGACGAATATCTGACCTCCGTCCGCGATATCGAAAAGCGCATCCAGAAGGTTGAAAAGGGCGGCGCCGAAGCCACGGCGCTTCCCGCCTATGCCCGTCCGTCGGGCGTGCCGGACGCCTTCGAGGAATATGCGCATATGATGATCGACCTGCAGGTTCTCGCCGTGCAGGCCGACATAACCCGCGTCTCCACTTTCATGATCGGCCGCGAAGTGTCTGGCCGTTCCTATCCCGAGATCGGCGTGCCGGACGCGCACCATCCGCTGAGCCATCACGGCCATGACCCGGAGAAGATCGAGAAGCTGACCAAGATCAACACTCTGCACATGCAGCAGGTGGCCTATTACCTGAAGCGCATGAGCGAAACCCGCGAAGGCGAGGGCAGCTTGCTGGACAGCACCCTGGTGCTGGCCGGCGCCAGCCTGGCCGATCCGAACAATCACGATCACCGCGGCCTGCCGGTGATCGTGGCGGGCGGCCTGGTCCCGGGCAATCGTCATGTGATCGCGGCCAAGGATACGCCGATGACCAATCTGATGCTGTCGATGATGGATACACTGGGGGTGGAATGCCACAGCATCGGCGACAGCACCGGCCGTCTTTCCAGCTTCATGGCCTGAGCCCCGGAACCCTGTTGGACGTTCGATGAAAAAAATCGGTTTCGGAATTCTGGGCTTTTGCCTGCTGGCGGCGCTGCCGGTGTCGGCCAGCGGCGTCGCGGACAGCCGCCTGGTGAATGCGGTGCGCGGCAATGACCATGTCGCGCTCAAGCGCCTGCTGGCGGCAAAGGTGAATGTGAATGCACCGCTGCCGGATGAGTCCACGGTGCTGGCCTGGGCGGTGAACCGGCAGGATGTGGAGTCGGTCCGTATGCTGCTGGCGGCGGGCGCCAAGCCCAATAGTGCCGATTTCAACGGCATCACGCCCGTGACCCTGGCCTGCGAGCTGGGCAATCCGGAGATCGTCCTCAGCCTGCTGAAGGCGGGCGGGGACGCCAATGCCACCCGCGCCGACGGGATTTCGGCCCTGGCGCTGTGCGCCGGCAATTCATCGACCGAAACACTGGAGGCCCTGATCGCCAAGGGCGCCAGGGTCGATGCCGCCAATCCCGAAGGGCAGACCGCCCTGATGCGCGCCGCCTTCAAGGGGCGCACCGACAATATCAAGGTCCTTCTCGCCCATGGCGCCAACGCCAATGCGGCGACGACCGGCAACCATTTCACGCCGCTGTTTTTCGCCCTGCGGAGCCATGAACCGTCGGCGCCGCTGGCGCTGCTGGCCGCCGGGGCAAGCAGCCGGGCAACGCTGGCGGACGGCACATC
>CAYFKU010000084.1:0-8537 GCA_964343955.1 uncultured Rhizobium sp.
AGCGCCTCGTTCGCAATGAGGAGGCCAGCGGTTCGATTCCGCTCAGCTCCACCATCCCCTCAAGGGATGGCGTTCCGAACCGAACGACCCCTAAAATTGCGCGGTTGCCCTGCCCTCGCCCTTAAGCTCGGGCGTTCGGCCCTTTCGCATGTCCACTGGACATGCTCGCGCGCCTGCCGGCGCGCCGGACCTCACTTGCCGGTATATGCCACCCGCCAGACCAGATTGGCGGTGTCGTCGGCGATCAAAAGGCTGCCGTCCCGGGCCACGGCCAGCCCGACGGGGCGGCCCCAGACCTTGGCCGGCTCGCCGCTGTTGCTCATGCCGTTCCAGAATCCGGTGGCGAAATTCTCATAGCCATTCTCTGGCTTGCCGTTCGTGAAATGAACCCGCACGACCTTGTAACCGGTCGGATTGCCGGAATTCCAGGACCCGTGGAGCGAGACAAAGGCATCGCCGCGCCAGGCGGCCGGAAAGGCTGTGCCGGTATAAAAGACCAAGCCCGTGGGCGCGGAATGGGCATGGAACAGCACATCCGGCGTGATGGTGGAAGCGATCTTCCCCCCAGGGTCCTTTGCCCCCCAGACCGGATCCGGATTCCTGCCAATATAGGCATAAGGATAGCCGTAGAACCCGCCCGGTTTCACGCTGGTCATGTAATCGGGCGGCAGGTCGTCGCCCAGTCCGTCGCGCTCATTGGTGACGACAAAGAGATTGCTGGTGCCGGGCTGGAAGGCGATGCCCACCGGATTGCGGATGCCGCTGGCGAATTCGCTCATGCTGCCGTCGGGGTTGATCCTGAAGACCTGCGCCCCCGGCTTGAAATCGGAAATATTGTCCCTGGAGCCCAGCGCCAGATACAGGCCGCCATCCGGCCCGAAGGCGATGTTGCGGGTGATATGACCGTTCCTGGGCGCCAGGTCCGCAACCTTGGTCGTGACTTTTTCCGGCTTGCCCGCGGCGGTCTGGCCATCGGCATAGGCAAAGCGCCAGATGCCCCGCACATCGCCGACATAGAGATAGCCATCATGGAAGGCCAAGCCGTGCGGATAGATGAATCCAGCCGAGGCCGGCAGGAAAGTGAAGCGCTGGTCGGCCTTGCCGTCATTGTTGGTATCGCGCAGCACGGTGATCCTGCCACCCGGCCGGGCGGTGTAATTGGCGGGCGGCTCGGCCAGGAAGACATCGCCATTGGGGGCCACCGCCATCCAGCGCGGGTCGCGCAGACCGTCGGCAAAGACCGATACGGCAAAACCCTTGGGCACCTGGGGCATGGCACCGGCCGGGCGAGATACGGTGGTGGACTGATTGGCGACAGCCGGCGTGGCATAGGGTTTGACCAGGCTGCCCGGCAAAATCTGGAACTTCTGCCCCGGATGGTCGGCGGCGGCGCTGGTCAGGAATATGGCGGATCCCGCCAGATGAAGGGCGGCGAATACCGGCAAAAGCACGCGATGTCTGCTCATCATCCCTCCTTCCGAGCGCGTTAAGAATCCGTTTACCAATGACGCGCCTACTGGCCGGCGCATGGGCCTGTCTGCGATCCGACTGATCCCCGCCATCATCTTGCTGGCTGCCGCCCTGGCGGTGGGCCTGCCGGCCCTTGGTGCCGAGGATGGCGCGAAAAAGCAGAAAGCGCCAGAGCACAAAACCACCCAGTCCGAAAGCTTTATCCAGCTCGACCCGATTTATACCACCATCGTGTCCGACAACCGGGCCGCCGGCATGCTGATGATCAGCGCCGGCCTGGATGTGACGGACGCCAAGCTGCGGGAAGAGGTTTCCCATTCGCTGCCGGTGCTGCGCGATGCCTATATCCGCAACATGATGACCTTCACCGCCAATGTCGTGCGCACCGATGAGCAGCCCGATGTCGGTGTCATCGCCGACCGGTTGCAGGCCGTGACAGACCGGGCCCTGAAAAAGAAGGGCGCCCGCATCCTGCTGGCCCAGGTCGCCATCCGCATCACCGCCAAATAGACGACCGTTGCGTCCATGCCGTGCCAGCCCGTAACAGCCGGCGCATCGCCGCTGGCCCGTATTCGCCAACAATAATAGGCTGACACGGATGGAATCCTTCCTTGCCCGGCTTTCCCTGCATCGGCCCGCCATATTGTGGGCGGCACCGGCCATGGTGCTGGCGCTGCGCGCGGGTGCTGGAGCTTCCGTACCAGGACGAGGAAACACTGGTTCTGGCCACGCGGGCGCTGGCTCAGCAGGGCGCGCCGCCCCGGCCTGCTGAAGCTGGAAGGCGATACCCGCACCGTCACCTATCTGGTGTGCGGCGTGCGTGGGCTTGCCGGTCTGGCCGCCGCTTATAAAGACGATGCGGCGGGCTTCACCGCCCTGATGCAAAAGGCGCTGTCACCGCTGATCGATCAGGCCCTGGCGCATGGCGGCACCATCGACCGGCTGACCGCCGACGGATTCGCCGCCTTCTGGAATGCGCCGCTGGACGATGGCGAGCATGCGCTGCATGCCTGTGAGGCCGGCAATGGCATGACCATGGTGTCGGCCCGTGTCACCGAGGAACTGGGCCAGCGCAATCCCGGCGCGCCGATCGTGGAAATCGGCATCGGCATCGCAACGGGCCCGGTCATCGCTGGCGGCTTCGGCGCTTCGGGCCGCATGGGTTACAGCGTGCATGGCGATGCGGTCACCCTGGCCCAGACGCTGCAGGCGATGTCGCATCACTATGGTCCGGCGATCGTGGTGGCGGAAGATACCCGCACCCTTGCGGAGCGCGGCTTCGCCTTTCTGGAGATCGACACAATCGCCGCGGGGCGGCAGAGCCCGCCGGTGACGATTTATGCGGTTATGGGAGGCCCGGTGACCAAGGCGTCACCCAAGTTCCGGGCGCTGACCGTGTTTCACGATCACATCTTCCAGGCCATCCGCAAGCAGAACTGGGCCATGGCGCGGGAGCTGATCGCCCAATGCCGGCGGCTGTCGGGCGCCCGTCAGCAGTTTTACGATCTGCATCTGGCCCGCATTGCCTTTTATGAGAAGCATCCACCGGGCGCGGACTGGGACGGCGCATTCAGGCCGGTTCTGGAATAGCCGCCAAACCGTAATGCGCGGCAGGCGCCCCCGTCAGCGCGGCCCACATCTGGTCGCCCCACGAGAAGTGCCACCATTCATCGGGATGGGCGGCGAAACCTTCCTCCACCATCAGCCAGTGCAGCAGCCGGCGATTGGCGCGGGCTTCCTGGTCGGAAAAGGAAAAATTTTCCGGCGCCAGATCTTCAAACCGGTCGCGATGGGCCAGGGCCGTGACATCGTCGAACAGCGAGCCCATCCAGAGCGGCTCGCCGCCTTGCCAGCGAAGCGTGAGATCGACGGCGCCGCCTGTGGCATGCGGCGCGGGCGATGAGTCATTCTCCGACGGAGCGGCCCAATAGCGTTCGACTTCTTCCGTGAGCGCCGCGCCGGTCAGCGGTGGATCGCGGCGCCTGAGTTCGCGCGGCATCCAGACATCGTGGAAATAGGCCTGGACGGCGCGCGGCCGCCAGGCGTCGAACAGGAACAGTTCCAGCCCCGCCGCGGCGGCGCGCTTGTTCACCCGCGCGAGTTTTCCGGCCACGCTCTGGCGCAGCCACAGACGGTCGGTGGCGCCTTCCACCTTGTGCCAATAGGGCGGGTTGCGGTCGCTGGCATAGAAATTTTCACCCGCCAGCCCCACGGCGCGCGCCTCCACCACGGGTTCGGCGTAGAGGCGATCGTCGCGGGCGATCGGAATGCGGGTCCGGAAGCCCTTGCGGCTTTGGCGCACCGGCGCCTGATCGGCAAGCGGCCGGTCGCGCAAGCTTTCAAGGGTGCCGAATGCAGACATTGCGCTAGACTATGCGGATGGGTGCATCTTCCGGAAGCCTTTATCGCGACTGCCGCCGCGCCTTCATCGCGGCGGCCCAGGCCGCGCATGTGGACACGATCGCGCGGCTTCATCCGGCGCGCGACATCGACGGCAAGCCTTTGTTCATGGACAGCGCCGCGCTGGGGCCCAGGCTGGCGGGGCGCGCCGTGATGGCGCTTGCAGCCGATGCCGAAGGCTCGGCGATCATGGTGCGCGCATTGAAGGACGCGATCCCGCTTCCGGACGATATGCGCCTGATCCTGATCCATGCGCCGGACCCGGCTGCCTTCGCCGGGGTTCAGACCGCGCCCGACTGGCCGGGGGCGATGCTGCGGGCGGTGGCGATTGAGGACTTGTCGCGGGTCAGGCTGCTGGGGATCCTGCCGCTGGGGCCGGGCAGCCTTCCGCCGCTGCCGACGCTGGATCCCGCCAAGGTCATCCCCCTGCCCCCGGTATGCGACAGCGAGAGCATCGCGGCGGCGCTGACCCGTATTGCCGCAAATTAATGGTCGCCGGCCTGTTAGTGGTTGCAGGCATGCTGGAGCGGGCGGAGGATCGCAGCCGCAATCCTTTGAGGGGGTTTTATTGCGTAACAAATTCCTGCTTGCCGCCCTTTGCGTGCTGGCCATCGGCGCGCTTCCGGCGCGCGCCGCCGATACCGCGCAACAAGACACGATGAAGAGCTGCGCCGCGACCTGGAAGACCATGTCCGCCGCCGCCAAGGCCAAGACCAAATATACCGACTACATGTCGAGCTGCATGAAGGCCAAGCCCGCCGCCGCGGCCGCTGGCGGCCAGGCCAAGTGCAAGGACGGAAAAACCGTGACCTACAAGAACCGCCAGGGCACCTGCTCGGGCCATGGCGGCGTTGCCAGTTGGCTTTGAGTCCCGGGGCCCGGCTGCTTTGCATACCGGGCCCATTTTCTTTATAGCGACGGGTCTAGCCTGCACCCGTAGCTCAGCTGGATAGAGTGCTGCCCTCCGAAGGCAGAGGTCATAGGTTCGAATCCTATCGGGTGCGCCAGTAAGCCATTGAATAACATAATAAAAAAGCATAGTGGCGCTTCGCTCATCGCACCCGCTGTTATCGGGGTAACACCCGGGTAACACCCGCCTTTGTTTTGGCTTTCGAGGCGACACCCTCTTTGGCTAACCTGAACAGCGTCGCATCGTCACCAAGCTGGAGGCGCTGACCGCCCGCCTCAACCGCGCCCGTGCTGAGCTTACCTGCATCTCGCTGCTGGCTGAGAAGCATCGCCGTGCAGCACTGTCTGCTGGTTTCGCTGGAATGTTGACAGCGGACTTGCGCGGAGAAGTCCTTGGCGCGCACGGGGCCTCTATGCCACCGCTGGACGACCAAGAACGCGGAAAATGGAAGGTCGAACATCTCCCACACAGCTGGCGGTGGGTACCGTTTGACCAATTCTTCAATGATCTGACAGATTCAAAGCGGAAGCTTGCGGAAAGGGATTACGCGCTGCGCGGTCGCTTTCCCGTTGTCGATCAGGGGCAAGCCCAAGTCGGGGGCTTCACCGACGACAAGACTTTGGTTCATCCCACGTCCGAGCCGGTTATCATCTTTGGCGATCACACACGCTGCGTAAAGCTGGTGTCACCACCTTTTGTGCAAGGCGCTGACGGCGTGAAGGTCTTGGGTACAGCACCGGGGGTGAGCATAGACTACGCGCGATATGCGATGCTTGCGGTTGAAATTCCTGCTAAGGGCTACAGCCGTCACATGAAGTTCGTGCGCAAGACAATGTGGCCGCGCGCCCCGTTACCCGAGCAGACCGCCATCGTTGAAAAGCTTGAAGCGATTTTCAAGCGAACGCACCGCCTCGAAGCCGAAGCCGGGCGCGCCGCTGCCCTGCTCGACCGCCTAGAAGCCGCGATCCTCGCCAAGGCCTTCCGTGGCGAACTCGTCTCCCAAGATCCCGCCGATGAACCCGCCACCGCGCTCCTGGCCCGCATCCGCCAATCGCGCGAAGCCGGCGGCCCACTTAAGCGCGGGCGAAAAGCGAAGGTGAGGCAATAGGTGTACAGAACTGCATCACGGAATGCCCAAGCCCGCGCGTTTAACGCACGTCCTAAAGAAACGAGAGCCAAGCCGCGCACGCAGCTCACGCCCGAAGAGCAAGCCGTTAAGAAGAAACGATCCCTCGAGTTTCGGCGCAAAAGGGCGGCGAAAAAGAGATTAGTGGCCTGGATGGAAAAGGAGCGCGAGCGCAAGGCGCTTCAAAAGGC
Source organism: uncultured Rhizobium sp. (assembly GCA_964343955.1). Taxonomy (GTDB): domain Bacteria; phylum Pseudomonadota; class Alphaproteobacteria; order Micropepsales; family Micropepsaceae; genus Rhizomicrobium. The sequence continues at coordinate 6,098 of CAYFKU010000084.1, forward strand.
CGCCATCGCCTTCGCATCACCCGAAAAGCGGAAAGTACGTGTACAGAAGGAGCGCCAGGCCAAACAGGACCTGGTTCGCGGCGATGTCTCCAATGCCAGCGCGGCGCTGCAATTGCAGTTCGTGGAGGCGGAGCGGGCCTCCATCGCCGATCTTTATTATCGCGGCGACATCAGCGACGAAGCCCGCCGCAGGATCGAGCGAGAGCTGGACCTGGAGGATTCCCGGATTCGCCATAGCGCCGAAAGCGGCGCTGCACGAGCGCTGTAGCAAAGCGCGCCCGCGCCAAGGTGAGGTAAGGCGAGGTGAGGTGAGGGCAAATCAGGCAGGCCGGCGCCAGACCAGCATCCTGCTTGTCAGAATTTGAACCGTCTCGCCATTCTGGTTCCTGGTCAGGGTCCTGACCGTGACCATGCCCCGTTCGGGCCGCGAGCGGGACGTCGTAACGGCCAGCACTTCGCTCTCAGCCTCAAGCACATCGCCGGGGCGCACCGGTCTGGGCCACGCAATCTCGCCGCCCGCGCCGATCAGTCCCCCGGCGATGGGCATGCCGCTTTTGACCAAAAGCGACATGGTGATCGCGGCGGTATGCCAGCCGCTGGCGGCAAGGCCCTGAAAGAAGCTCTGGGCCGCCGCGGCTTCGTCGGTATGGAAGGGTTGCGGATCGAAGCTGCCGGCAAAGCTCTTGATCTCTTCGGCGGTGACAGCGCGCGTGCCGCTGGTGAAGCGCTGCCCCACCGCGAAATCTTCCAGATAGAGTTCGCTCATCCCGGCCTCAGTGTGGAAAGGGAAGCGTCACGCATCCCCGAAAAGAATGCGTGCGGGCGAAAACATAATGGCCGCGCCGGCCTATTCCTTTGTCTTGGGCTGAAAGTCCAAAGCACAGCCATTGGTGCAATAGCGCAACCCGGTCGGACCGGGCCCGTCATTGAAGACATGGCCCAGATGCCCGCCGCATTTGGCACAATGAAACTCGGTGCGCACCATGCCGTGGCTGGTGTCGGTTCGGGTTTCCACCGCGCCGGGCAATGTGTCCCAGAAGCTGGGCCAGCCGGTGCCGCTGTCGAACTTGGTCGAGGCATCGAACAATTGGGCGCCACAACCGGCACAATCGAATTCCCCCGGCCGCTTTTCATAATTCAGGGGGCTGGAACCGGGCCGCTCGGTGCCATGCTCGCGCAGCACACGGTGTTGCTCGGGGGTCAGTTCACGGGTCTTGGTGTCGGTCATCCTGTTTCCTTTCCGCCTCCCAATATAGGCATCCCTCTCAGGGATTCGAGGCGATGACCATGTCGAGCATGCCGGAAAGCCGTCCGGTATTGCCGAAGGCGAAATGGGCGTCATAGACGATGTCATCGACTTTCCACCCCTGGGGCGTCATCGCGAGCAAAACCGTATCGTTCCAGTTGGCGGGCTTTTCCGGCCTGACACCGGGGGGCGGCGGCGGTGGCGTGTAACTGAGGGCCACGCTGCAGCGCGCCGTCTTGCCGCTTTGCTGGCAGGTTCCGACTTTCCAGCCGGTAGCACCTTCGAACAGCGAGGAAAAAATATCGCCCTCCAGCATGGGCGGGACCGCGTTGCGCACTTTGGCTGTCAGGCGAGCCTGGGCGCGCGCGGCTTCGACCAATTGCTTGTTGAGACGGGGACTGAGCACCGGCTGCAGGCGCACCCGCTCGGTCGCATCGGGGATACCGCCGCCCTGGGCGCGCTGCGGCGCATAGACGGCATAGACGGCATAGAAGGCATTCACCGCCGCCACAGAATCGCCGGGCGCAGCGGGCGGTGTTTGCGCCAGCGCGGGAGCGGCGGCGAAGATCGCCGCCAGCCACAGGCCTTTCATGTCCGGTTCTTGAGACTGTGGCGGATGTCGCGAAGCAGCAGTACTTCCTCTGACGGGCCGGCCGGAGCCTCGGTGCCAGGGCTGGGCGCAACCAGCTTGTTGAGCTGGCGCAGCATCAGGAAAAGGACGAAAGCCACAATCAGGAAATTGATGATGGCGTTGATGAAAAGCCCGTAATTGATAGTGACATCCTTGGCGGCCTTGGCCGCCGCCAGCGTGTCCACGGCGTGGTCGCCCTTCAGGACAACAAAGAAATTCGAGAAATCCACGCCGCCCAAAGCCAGCCCGATCGGCGGCATGAGCACGTCATTGACCAGCGAATTGACGATGCCGGTGAAGGAGGCGCCGATGATCACACCGACTGCCAGATCGACGACATTGCCGCGCATGGCAAATTTCTTGAATTCTGCGAGAAGGGACATGGGTGCGAGCCTTTGCGATCAGGCCCGAAAGCTAAACGCCGGACGGCGGATCAACAAGCCGCCGGGGCGCGGCAAGATAGAGGATAGCCAGGACCAGCCCGGCGCCCGCCCCCAGGCTGTTGGCCAGCATGTCGCCCCATTCGGCATCCCGGCCGACCAGTGCCTGCACCCCTTCCAGTC
>CAYFKU010000085.1:0-640 GCA_964343955.1 uncultured Rhizobium sp.
GCGCAAGGCGATGGAAGAAACCTTCGCGAGCATGGACGTGGAAGAAGAGGTCGAGCCCGCCGCGCCTGTCCGCCAGGCCGCCCCGGCGATCGCCCCTGTCGATGGCGCCAGCGTGGAAAGCGTTTTCGAACGGGCCGTGCGCGAAAGCTTCGAGCCTGTCCTGCAGAAATATCTGTCCGACAATTCCGACGCCGTGATCGCCCGCATGAAGCCCCTTATCCGGGAATGGATGGACGAACATTTCCCCGCCCTGCTGGAAGGGGCGGTCCGGGCCGAGGTAGAACGTGTCGTAAAGGCTCGCGGAGCCAAACGTTAACCCGAACCAAAATGTGGGCCGGGACTTGACCGGACCCTGAAGAAGCCGCAAGTCCCCACCAGGACTTTGTGGCTTTTTCTATGCTCGACAAGACTTTCAATCCCAAGGACGTGGAACAGCGCATTGCAGCCCTGTGGGAGGCATCCGGCGCCTTCCGCTGCGGCACACGGCCGTCGGCCGAAGCCTTTTCCATCGTCATTCCGCCGCCGAATGTGACGGGACGGCTGCATATCGGCCACGCCCTCAACAACAGCCTGCAGGACATCCTGGCCCGCTTCGAACGGATGCGGGGCAAGGATGTGTTGTGGCAGCCTGGCACCGACC
>CAYFKU010000085.1:650-1072 GCA_964343955.1 uncultured Rhizobium sp.
AAGTCTGGAAGTGGAAAGAGGAATCCGGCGGCGCGATCGTTTCGCAGCAGCATCGGCTGGGCGCCTCCGCCGACTGGAGCCGCGAACGCTTTACCATGGACGAGGGCCTGTCCAGGGCCGTCACCAAGGTCTTCGTGGAGCTGTATCGCCAGGGCCTGATCTACAAGGACAAGCGGCTGGTGAACTGGGATCCGCGCCTGCAGACCGCGGTGTCCGATCTTGAGGTCGAGAGCATCGAGCTCAAGGGCCATCTCTGGCACATCAGATATCCGATCGAGGACAGCGACCAGTTCATCATCGTTGCCACCACGCGCCCGGAAACCATGCTGGGCGACACAGCGGTCGCCGTGCATCCCGACGATGCGCGCTACAAGGCTCTGGTGGGCAGGACCGTGGCGCTGCCGCTGACGGGCCGTCTGATC
>CAYFKU010000085.1:1082-1591 GCA_964343955.1 uncultured Rhizobium sp.
AAGGCACCGGCGCCGTGAAAATCACGCCCGGTCATGACTTCAACGATTTCGAGGTCGGCCGCCGCCACAACCTGCCGCTGATCAACATTCTCAACCTGGACGGCACCCTGAACGACAGCGTGCCGGCGCCCTATCGCGGCCTTGCCCGCGAAGCCGCGCGCAAGAAGATCGTGGCCGATCTGGAAGCGCTTGGCCTGATCGACAGGATCGAGCCCATCACCCATGCGGTGCCGCATGATGAAAAGACCAAGACCGTGGTTCTGGAGCCCTTCCTGACCGAGCAATGGTACCTGAATGTCCAGCCGCTGGCGGACAAGGCCATCGCCGCGGTTGAAAAAGGCGAAACCAAATTCGTTCCCGAAAACTGGGCCAATGTCTATTTCGGCTGGCTGCGCAACATCCGGCCCTGGTGCATTTCCCGCCAGCTCTGGTGGGGCCATCAGATACCGGTCTGGTATGGGCCGGATGTTGCGCAGCCAGCCGAAATAGACATTGGCCCAGTTTTCGGG
>CAYFKU010000085.1:1601-8504 GCA_964343955.1 uncultured Rhizobium sp.
GGCTCAGGCCGGCGGCAAGGCCCTGACCCGCGACGATGACGTGCTGGACACCTGGTTCTCGTCGGCGCTGTGGCCCTTCTCGACCCTGGGCTGGCCTGACACGACCGCTGAACTGAAGCGCTATTACCCCACCAATGTCCTGGTGACCGGTTTCGACATCATCTTTTTCTGGGTCGCCCGCATGATGATGATGGGCATTCATTTCCTCGGCGAGGTGCCGTTCAAGACCGTCTTCATCCACAACCGGGTGCTGGACGAGGCCGGCGCCAAAATGTCCAAGACCAAGGGCAATGTGGTCGATCCCATCACCCTGATCGATGAATTCGGCGCCGATGCGCTTCGCTTTACGCTGGCGCTGGCCGCCGGCCAGAGCCGGGACATGCGCATCGGCCCGACTCGGGTGGAGACCAACCGCAACTTCGCCACCAAGCTCTGGAATACCTCGCGCTTCTGCGAGATGAATGGCTGCATCACCGTGCCCGGCTTCGATCCCGCCGCGGTGACCCAGACCGTCAACCAGTGGATCGTGGCGGAAACCGCCCAGGCGATGGCCGATGTCACGGCGGCGCTCGAAGCCCTGCGCTTCAACGATGCCGCCGGCGCCGCCTATCACTTCGTCTATGACATATTCTGCGACTGGTACATCGAGATCACCAAGCCGGTGCTGCAGAGCGGCAGCAATGCCGCCAGGGCCGAGACCCGCGCCACCACCGCCTGGGCGCGCGACCAGATTTTGAAGCTGCTGCATCCCTTCATGCCCTTCATCACGGAGGAATTGTGGGAGAAGACCGCCGCCACACCGCGCGACAATCTGCTGCTGGTGACCGAATGGCCGCATGTCGCCGTGCCGGCCGGCGTCGAGGCCGCGACGGCGGAAATGCATTGGGTGATCGATCTCATCAAGGGCGTGCGTTCCGTGCGCGCCGAGATGAACGTGCCCGCGGGCGCGAAAATTCCGCTGGTTCTGACCAATGCTTCGGAGGCGGCCGCGGCGCGGCTTGCCAGGCATATCGACGTCATCGCCAGCATGGCGCGGCTGTCGTCGGCCGAGGCGGCTGCCGCCATTCCCAAAGGCTCGGCCCAGTTTGTGCTGGGCGAGTCGGTCGTGGCGCTGCCGCTGGGCGACGTCATCGACTTCGCCAAGGAACGCTTGCGGCTGGAAAAGGACCTGAAAAAGGCGGAAGACGAAATTGCCCGCTTCGACGCCAAATTGTCGAATGAGCAGTTCGTCGCCAAGGCGCCGGAAGAGGTGCTGGCCGAACAGCGCGAAAAGCGCGCCGAGGCGGCGGCGCTGGCGACGCGGCTGCGTGACGCGATCGGGCGGCTATCCGAATAGCCTCTCGATTCGGCGGGCGCGGGATGGGGAAGATATGGGGCCTCATACCGGGCTGGTCGAAGCGCAAGGAATAAAGACCCTTTCGGTGTCGCGGTTGCATCGGGCAGGGGGGCTTCCTAACTCTCAAGCCGACGCCGGAGACCTCTCATGCCAAGCCTGTTCGATCCCCTGAAACTGGGGGCGCTATCGCTTCCCAACCGTATCGTCATGGCGCCGCTGACCCGCAGCCGCGCAACGCCGGATGGGCGCGTGCCGACCGATCTGCTGGTGGAATATTATCGCCAGCGCGTCGAAGCGGGATTGATCATATCGGAAGCGACCGCGGTGACGCCCAAAGGCGTCGGCTATGCGGCCACGCCTGGGATCTGGTCGAACGAACAGACCGAAGGCTGGAAAAAGGTTACGCAAGCCGTGCACCAGGCGGGCGGCCGCATTGTTCTGCAGCTCTGGCATGTCGGCCGTATATCCGCGCCGCTCTTTCTGAATGGCGATCTGCCGGAAGCGCCCAGCGCGGTGCGTCCCAGGGGGCATGTCTCGCTGGTGCGGCCGCAGCAGGACTATGTCACTCCGCGTGCCCTGGAGCGCAGCGAGATTGCGCGCGTGCTCGCTGAATTCCGGCGCGGGGCCGAGAATGCGATGAAGGCCGGCTTTGACGGCGTGCATATCCATGGTGCCAATGGCTATCTGCTGGATCAGTTCCTGCAGGATTCCACCAATCTGCGCACCGACGATTATGGCGGCAGTATCGAAAACCGCGCCCGGCTGATGCTGGAGGTGACCGATGCCTGCATTTCCGTCTGGGGCGCCGATCGGGTCGGCATGCACCTGGCGCCGCGCATGGACAGCCACGACATGGGCGACAGCGACCGGCTGGGGACCTTCAGCCATGTCGCGCGCGAACTGGGCAAGCGCAAGCTGGGCTGGATCGCGGCGCGGGAAGCGGTGATCGACACCAACACCAGGCTGGTGGACAGCCAGGGCAATCCCCGGCAGATACGCAATCCCGAAAGCATCGGGCCTGTGCTCAAGCGGGAATTCGGCGGTCCCTATATCGCCAATGAAGGATTCGACCGGGCCGGCGCCGACAAGGTACTGGCCGAAGGCTGGGCCGATGCCGTGGCTTTCGGCAAACTGTTCATCGCCAATCCCGACCTTGTCCGGCGCTTTCGCGAGGATGCGCCCCTGAACGCCTGGGATACCGCCACTTTCTATACGGGCGGCGCCCATGGCTATACGGACTATCCGGCGCACTGAGGCTGCCGCAATCATGCCGCGATCCGGGCTGGAACCAACCTTCGGCAAGGACCGTTTTTGAACCTGTAACGGGGGGAGCGGCCTTCGGGCCTACCCCGAGAGCAGGAGAGAAGCATGAAGCGTTTGGCTCAAATTGCCGCTGCCGCCGCGATCCTTTTGGGGGCCGGCACGGTCGCCGCGTCGGCTGCGTGCAACGGGGATACCTCCACGGAAACCGTGCTGGGCGCGGGTTCCGGCGCCCTGGTGGGCGGACTGGCCTCGCACTCGATCGTGGGTGCCGCCGTCGGCGGCGTGGCCGGCGGCCTGATCGGCAATTCGATCGGCCATTCCAACAAGCGGGCCGACTGCCGCCGCGCGGCGACCTATCGCCATTCCTACCGCGGCCACCGTGACGCCTATTACATCGACCGCGACGGACGGCGGCACTATTACTGACCGTTCTTGATGCGCCGAATAGGATTCCCGGACCGCAGCAGCGGTTCGGGGCTTCTTTTCACGTCCGTTCAGACGGGCAAGCGGGGCAATAGAAACTAGAATAATTCTAAATAATTCGCATCCGCTGCGGCCCGCAAGAATTTGGGCTGGTCCAGACAAGGGCCAGGGACGCCGGAAAAGCGGCTTGCTGGCGGTGAGGCCGGGGGCCATATTCCGCCGCCTTTCCGCATCATGCTCAGGTCCCAGATGTCCAAGATCGACAAGTCCAAGCTGCCAAGCCGCCACGTCACCGAGGGGCCCGAGCGGGCACCCCATCGCTCCTACCTCTATGCGATGGGACTGACAGAAGAACAGATCCACCAGCCGCTGGTGGGTGTGGCCACCGCCTGGAATGAAGCGGCCCCCTGCAACATCTCGCTGATGCGCCAGGCGCAGGCGGTGAAGAAGGGTGTCGCCGCCGCCCATGGCACGCCGCGCGAATTCTGCACCATCACCGTGACCGACGGCATCGCCATGGGCCATGCCGGCATGAAGTCCTCGCTGGCCAGCCGCGACGTGATCGCCGATTCGGTCGAGCTGACCATGCGCGGTCATTCCTATGACGCGCTGGTGGCTATGGCCGGCTGCGACAAGAGCCTGCCCGGCATGATGATGGCCATGATCCGCCTGAACGTGCCGTCGATCTTCATCTATGGCGGCTCCATCCTGCCCGGCAAATTCCGCGGCCGCGACGTCGTGGTGCAGGACCTGTTCGAAGCGGTCGGCCTTCATTCGGTCGGCAAGATGGATGACGAAACCCTGGATGAGCTGGAGCGGGTTGCTTGCCCATCGGCAGGGTCCTGCGGCGGCCAGTACACCGCCAACACCATGGCCATGGTGGGCGAGGCGATCGGCCTGGCGCTGCCCTATAGCTGCGGCGCGCCGGCCCCTTACGAAATCCGTGACGCCCTGTGCGCCGCCGCCGGCGAACAGGTGATGAAGCTGCTGGCCAATAACATCCGGCCGCGTGACATCGTTACCCGCAAGGCCTTCGAAAATGCCGCCATGACGGTGGCGGCCACCGGCGGCTCGACCAACGCGGCGCTGCATCTGCCGGCGATGGCGCATGAGGCGGGCATCGATTTCGACCTGTTCGATGTCGGCGAGATCTTCCGCAGGACGCCTTATATCGGCGACCTCAAGCCCGGCGGCAAATATGTCGCCAAGGACCTGTTCGAGGCCGGCGGCATTCCGCTGGTGATGAAGGCGCTGCTGGACGGCGGCTTCCTGCACGGCGATGTGATGACCGTCACCGGCAAGACCCTGGCGGAAAATCTCGAAAAGGTGAAATTCAACACCCAGCAGGACGTTATCCGCCCGACGTCAAACCCGATTTCCTCAACCGGCGGCGTGGTCTCGCTGAAGGGCAATCTGGCGCCCGATGGCGCCATCGTGAAGATCGCCGGCCTCAAGAATCTGCGTTTCGTGGGTCCGGCGCGGGTCTTCGATAATGAGGAAGCCTGTTTTTCCTGTGTCGAGAACCGCCAGTACAAGGAAGGCGATGTGCTGGTGATTCGCTATGAGGGGCCCAAGGGCGGCCCCGGCATGCGCGAGATGCTGTCCACCACGGCCGCCCTTTATGGCCAGGGCATGGGCGACAAGGTGGCGCTGATCACCGACGGGCGTTTCAGCGGCGCGACGCGCGGCTTCTGCATCGGCCATGTCGGGCCGGAAGCGGCGGTCGGCGGCCCGATCGCCCATATCAGGGATGGCGATATCATCACCCTGGATGCCACCACCGGTGAAATCTCGGTCAATGTCAGCGAGGCTGAACTGGCCGAGCGCGCCAGGGGCTGGAAGCCGCGCGAGACCGAATATGGTTCCGGCGCGATCTGGAAATATGCCCAGCTTGTCGGTCCCGCGCGGTATGGCGCGCTGACGGCGCCGGGCGCCGAAAAGGAGAAGAGCTGCTATGCCGATATCTGAGTCGGCCCCGGAACGACTCACCGGATGAGGGGTGACACTCTTATCCGGCTCGGCTAAACGACTGCCGCAAACCAATGCCTTGCCTCGCATGACCGATCCCAAGATCCTGTTTGCCGCCCTGCTGGGCTATCGCGAGCCGGACCAGGGGCGAGCCCTTTTCGAACTGGCCGTGACCCTTGTGTCGCTGGTGGCGCTCTGGGTGCTGATGTGGCTGTCGCTGGATGTCAGCTACTGGCTGACGCTTTTGCTCGCCATTCCCGCGGCGGGCTTTCTGGTGCGGCTGTTCCTGATCCAGCATGACTGTGGCCATGGCGCCTTTTTCGAGGGCCGCGAGCTGAATGACTGGGTCGGCCGGGCGCTGGGGGTGCTGACCTTCACGCCCTATGACTATTGGAAGCGCAATCATGCGGTTCACCATGCGACATCCAGCAACCTGGACCGCAGGGGTATCGGCGATATCGAAACCCTGACGGTGGAAGAATACCGGTCCCGGTCATGGACCGGCCGCCTGGCCTATCGCCTCTATCGCAACGCCATCGTGATGTTTGCGATCGGGGCGCCCTATGTGTTCCTGCTCAAGCAGCGCCTGCCATTCTACCAGATGCGCGCCGGCTGGCGGCCGTGGGTCAGCACCATGGCCACCAATGCCGGCATCGCCGGCAGCGTGGCTCTCATGATCTGGCTGGTGGGGGCGGGGCCGTTCCTGATGGTCCATGGCCCGATCATGCTGCTGGCGGCCGCCATGGGGGTTTGGCTGTTCTATGTGCAGCACCAGTTCGAGAATGTCGTGTGGATGCGCAACGACAATTGGGCCCTGCAGGAAGCCGCGTTGGCGGGCAGTTCCTATTACGACCTGCCGGGTGTGCTGCGCTGGTTCACCGCCAATATCGGCATCCATCATGTCCATCACCTGAACAGCCGGATCCCCTTTTACCGGCTGCATTATGTGCTGCGCGATCATCCCGAACTGAAGCAGGTCGGCCGGCTGACCTTGCTGCAAAGCCTTCGCAGCGTTCGCCTGGCTTTGTGGTGCGAGACCCGGCAGAAGCTGGTTTCCTTCGCGGACCGGCACGGATAAGGGCAGGTCAGTTGGCCGCCGCCGGGCCATAGACCGGGAATGGCGTCATCCGTTTGTAGGTCGCCTCGAAGCGTTTGCCGTTCGCATCCTGGCCGCGCCAGGTGAAGCTGTCTCCCGCCAGCGTGTAACTGCCGCCGGCCACCTTGTCTTCCAGATTGGGATCGGTGTGGCCGATGGAGCGGCGCAGGAAGCTGCCGTTTTCGACGTTATAGGTTCCCCATGACGCTTCCATGCCGCCATAGGCATTGAGATAGTCCTGTGTGGTCCAGTCCTTTTGTGCCGTGCCGCGCGGGGCGGCGCGTCCCTCCGGCAGAACGGTTGCCTGGTACCAGCCATCCTCGCCGAGCAGCAGATGTTCCGGCGCCGGATTGGCGGTTGCGCCATCGGCGCGATAGGCGATGCGCTCCCACGACCCGACCAGGGCCTTCGAACCCAGCGGCTGATTGGGCAGCTTGCGGGCATGGATGATGGGAGAATGATCCGGCCCGGTGCCGTCCAGCACCAGGGCATTGCCGTCGAAATGCCAGCCGCGGACCTGATCGTTCTCGCCGCCGCCCGGCTCCAGCCCCGCTTTGTGATGACGGATATTGAACTGGCCGCGCATGCTGTAGTTGCCCCGGCCGCCGCCCATCTTGTCGAACCGGCTGAACAGGTCCTGCGGCGTCTGTTGCGACAAGGGCTTGTCCACCCTGGGCCGCCCGGCCGGGAATTCCATCATCGACCACCAGCCGTCATGCATGAATTTGACCACCAGCGGCGCATCGGGCGGCTGTACGGAAAAGCCGTTGCGCAGCAGCGAATAGCGCACCCAGGTGCCCACCAGGGGGTTGTAGTC
>CAYFKU010000086.1:0-5627 GCA_964343955.1 uncultured Rhizobium sp.
CGATGCCCAGCACATTGTCCTTCCGCTCGATCAGGTAGCGGATGTCGGGCAGGATCAGGTCGATGCCGGGGGTGTTTCCTTCGCGCCCGAACAAGACGCCGCAATCGACGATGATCCATTGCCGGTCATTTTCCGGGCCGTAGCCATAGGCATTGAAATTCATGCCGATCTCGCCCGAACCGCCGAGCGGCAGGAAGACCAGTTCGTCCTGTTTGATGCGCGCCATCAGGCCTGTCTGGCTTTCTGGACGTTGCGCGCATGGATCAGCATCAGCCCGCGCATGGTGAGGTCGGGATCGATGTGGTCGATGGCGGTGATGTCGGGCCGGAACAGGTGCGACAGGCCCCCGGTCGCCACCACGGTCATGGGTTTTCCATATTCGGCCTTGATGCCGTTGATCAGGCCGGTGATCAGGCCGACATAGCCCCAATAGACGCCCGACTGCATGGATGTCGCGGTATCGCGGCCGATCACCTTCTGGGCGCGCTGGATGGCGACGCGCGGCAGCAGCGCCGCGGCCTGGTGCAGCGCCTCGATCGACAGGTTGGCGCCCGGCGCGATCACGCTGCCGTCGAAGGCGCCGTCTTCGGACACGATGTCGAAATTGGTGGCGGTGCCGAAATCGACCACGATCACCGCGCCCTTGTAGCGGTCATGCGCCGCCACAGTGTTGCACAGCCGGTCGGCGCCCACCGTTTCGGGCCGGTCCACGCGCGGCCTGGGCCCCAGGTCCAGCGACGGATCGCCGACCCGCAGGGGTTCGGTCTTCAGATATTTGCGGCACATGTCGCGCAGGTCGAACAGCACCGCGGGCACCACCGTGGCGATGATGGCCGCGTTCAGGTCGGCGAAGGACAGGCCCTCCAGCGCCAGAAGCTGGCTGAGCCAGACGGCATATTCGTCGGCGGTGCGCGAGACTTGCGTCACCGCCCGCCACTGGGCCCGCATTGTCGAGCCCTCATACAGGGCAAAGACGATATTGGTGTTTCCGGCATCGATGGCGAGCAGCATCAGAAAAAAACCTCTCCGGCGGCGATGGCGCGAATTTGGCCGCCTTCCTTCAGCAGCAGCGCGCCCGTGGCGTCGATGCCTTCGAACAGACCCTGGCGCGTCTCATGGGGCAGCCGCGCCGTTATGGGCGCGCCAAGCCCGCTGGCGCGCTTCAGCCAGGCGTCGCGCAAGACGGAAAATCCCTGCTCCATCCAGGCATCATACCAGTGCGCGAAACGGGCGGCGAGGATGGTGAGCGCCGCATCGGGGGACGGCGGCGCGATGCCCAGTTGCGGCAGGGAGGTGGCGGGCAAGTCTTGCGGGTGATGGGCGAGATTGATGCCGATGCCCACCGCCAGCCAGGCGCCCCTGGCATCCTGGCCCCCTTCCAGCAGCAGACCGGCCAGCTTTTTTCCTTCCGCCAGCACATCGTTGGGCCATTTGACCGCGATGGCGGCAGCGGGCGCGAAGTGTGAGGCCGTATCGGCCGCCGCCAGCGCCGCCGCGAAGGAGAGTTGCCCCGTCAGGCTTTGCGGGGCGGCAGGCCGCAGCAAGAGCGTGGCGGCAAGATTGCCGGTTGCGGTTTCCCAGACGCGGCCCCGCCGCCCCCGGCCGGCCGTCTGGCGTGCCGCCATGATCCAGAGGGGCCCGGCCTCGCCCGCAAGGGCAAGGCGGCGCGCTTCCTCATTGGTGGAATCGATCTCATCAAAGTCCTTCCGGCCGTAACCGGCAGGCCAGATCAAGGGATCAGCGCCCGGCAATCAGGGAATGCGCGGCGGCGTCGGCGGCGGTGATCACCGGCGAGGCGGCGAAGATGAAGAACAGCGCCACCACCATCGACAGGACCAGGATCGCGCGCGAGCCCATGCCGGAAACCGGGTCGAAGGCTTCGGCCGGCTCATCGAAGAACATCAGCTTCACCACGCGCAGGTAATAGACCAGGCCGATGGTGCTGGACAGCACGCCCAGCACCGCGGGAACGACCAGCCCGGCCTGCATCGCCGCCGAGAAGACGTACCACTTGGCGAAAAAGCCCGCGAGCGGCGGTATGCCCGCCAGGCTGAGGAACAGGGTGGCGAAGACCAGCGCCAGCTTGATGTCGTTGCGCGCCAGCCCGGCCAGGTCGTTGATGTCTTCCACCGCCTGGCCCTTGCGCCGCATCGCCTGGATGGCGGCAAAGACGCCCAGATTGGTGAAGACATAGATGGCCAGATAGATCAGAACGCCGCGCGCGCCCAGCGCATTTCCGGCCGCAAGGCCCAGCAGCGCATAGCCCATGTGGCCGATCGAGCTATAGGCCATCAGGCGCTTGATGTTCTTCTGGCCGATGGCGGCGATGGCGCCCAGCGCCATGCTGAGCACCGAGATGAAGACGATGATCTGGCGCCACTGATGCAGCAGGTCGGGGAACGGCGTCAGGATGGCGCGCAGGAACAGGCACAGCGCCGCCACCTTGGCGGCGGTGGCGAAATAGGCGGTCACCGGTGTGGGCGCGCCTTCATAGACATCGGGCGTCCACATATGGAAGGGCACCGCCGAGACCTTGAAGGCCAGGCCCGCGATCAGGAACACGATCCCGAAGGTCACGCCCAGGCCATGCGTGCCGCCATGAAGAACGCCCGCGATGGCGGCAAAGCTGGTCGTGCCGGTAAAGCCATAGATCAGCGAGATGCCGTACAGCAGCATGCCGGAGGACAGCGCCCCCAGGACGAAATATTTGAGGCCCGCTTCGGTGGACCGCAGATGATCGCGGTTGAAGGCGGCCAGCACATAAAGAGCCAGGGACTGAAGCTCCAGCCCCATATAGAGCGACAGGAAGTTGCCCGCTGAAACCATCAGCAGCATGCCCAGGGTGGCCAGCAGCATCACCACCGGCAGCTCGAAGCGGGAAAGCTGGATGGACGAGAAGAACTCGTCCGCCAGCAGGATGGACAGCGCCGCACCGACAAGGATCAGGATCTTGGCGAAGCGCGAGAAGCCGTCGGCCACGAAAGAGCCGTGGAAGGCCGAAGCCTTTTCCGGCCCCAGGACAACGGCCACGGCCGACAGGGCCAGCAGCAGGATCGCGCCCCAGCCGATCACCGGCATGGGCTTTTCGACGCCCGGCGGCAGGTTGGCCGGGGTGGAGATGGCGCCCACGAGCAGCAGCGCCATGGCGCCCAGCGCCAGAATCAGCTCGGGGACAAGAACCACAAGATCGGAGGCCAGGTTCACTGTTGGACTCCTTTGGCCACGGCGACCTTCTTTTCATGCGCGAGCGCCTGGGCATTGCGGGTATCGTTCACCAGCTTGGCCACCGCCGGCGTGGTCACATCCAGAACCGGCTTCGGATAGACGCCAAGCGCGATGGTGATGACCACCAGCGGCGCCAGGATGGCGATTTCCCGCGCCGTCAGGTCTTCAATCGCCTGCAGGCTGGGCTTGACCAGCGCCCCGAAGATGATGCGGCGATAGAGGAACAGCGCATAGGCCGCCGACAGGATCACGCCGGTGGCGGCGAAGATCGCGATCCAGCTATTGTGCAGGAAGGCGCACATCATGGTCAAAAATTCGCCGACGAAACCGGACGTTCCCGGCAGGCCGACATTGGCCAGGGTAAAGACCAGGAAGCAGGCCGCATAGATCGGCATGCGGTTGACCAGGCCGCCATAGGCCGCGATCTCGCGGGTATGCATGCGGTCATAGACCACGCCGACGCACAGGAAGAGCGCGCCCGACACCACGCCGTGGCTGAGCATCTGGAAGATGCCGCCTTCCACGCCCTGATGGGTGACGGTGAAGATGCCCATGGTGACAAAGCCCATATGCGCCACCGAGGAATAGGCGATCAGTTTCTTCATGTCCTCCTGCGCCAGGGCGACCAGCGAGGTGTAGATGCGGTGGGCGCCTGGACGTGGGCATCGGGCAGCCAGGTATGCACCGGCCACATCGGCATCTTCACCGCGAAGCTGGCGAAGAAGGCCAGCCACAGCCAGGTCTGCATGGCGGGCGGGAACTTGCCGCTTTCCAGCAGGGTCGCGATGTCGGTGGTGCCGGTGTACCAGTACATGCTCATGATCGCGAGCAGCATCAGCACCGAGCCGACGAATGTGTAGAGGAAGAATTTGAAGCTGGCATAGACGCGCCGCTTGCCGCCCCACACGCCGATGATCAGGAACATCGGGATCAGCACGCCCTCGAAGAAGACGTAGAACAGCACCATGTCCATGGCGCAGAAGACGCCGATCATCATGGTCTCCAGCACCAGGAAGGCGACCATATATTCGGCCACCCTGGTCTCGACGCTTTCCCAGCTTGCGGCGATGCAGAAGGGCATCAGCCCCGCGGTCAGCACCACGAACAGCATGGAAATGCCGTCCACGCCCATGTGATAGGAAATGCCGCCGCCCAGCCAGTCGAACTTCTCGACCAGTTGAAAGCCGGGATTGGCGGCATCGAAACCGGCCCAGACCAGCAGCGACAGCGCGAAGGTGACAATGGTGGTGCCCAGCGCGATCCAGCGCGCGCTGTTGGCGGCGGGCCTGGCCAGAATGGCCGCGGCGCCGGCCAGCGGCGCAAAGGTGCAGAGCGATAGCAGTGGCAGGCTCATGGCGCGCCTCCCGAAACCATGAACCAGGTGGCCAGCGCCACCACCCCCAGCAGCATCGCCAGGGCATAATGATAGACGTAACCGGTCTGCAGGCGCACCGCGCCCCTGGAGGCATCCAGCACCCGGGCGGCGATGCCGTTCGGGCCCAGCCCGTCGATCACCGTGCCGTCGCCGCGCTTCCACAGGAAGCGGCCCAGCGCGAAGGCGGGGCGCACGAAGATCAGGTCATACAGCTCGTCGAAGTACCATTTGCGGAAGAAGAACATGTAGAGCATGCCCTTGCGGTCGGCGAGCTTCTTGGGCAGGTCCGGGTGCAGGATGTAATAGTAGAAGGCGATGGCGAAACCGATGATGGTGACCGTCAGCGGCGCCAGCTCGACCCAGACCGGCAGATGCTCTTCCTCGCCCGCGCCCACGAAGAGCGAGGCGCGCCAGAATTCATGCGCGCCCTCGCCCATGAAGTAGTGGAAGAAGGCGATACCGGCGAACAGCGCGCCCATTGCCAGCACGCCCAGCGGCACCAGCATCACCAGCGGCGATTCATGCACCTCGTCCAGCTTGGGAGCGTGATGGCCATGGTCGTCGGCATGGACATCGTGATGCGCGTCATGATGATGATCCAGCCCGCGATAGCGGCCATGGAAGGTCATCAGGAACTGTCGCCAGCTATAGAAGCTGGTCATGCCGGCCGCGACGATCAGCAGCGTGAAGGCATAGGTCGCCATGCCGCCATGGCCGCCATAGGTGGCGTTGATGATGGCATCCTTGGAATAGAAGCCGGCCAGGCCGATGCCCAGATAGGGAATGCCCACGCCGGTCAGCGCCAGGTTGCCGATCAGCATCATCGCCCAGGTGAAGGGGATGGCCTTGGCCAGCCCGCCCATCTTCCGCATGTCTTGTTCGTGATGCATGGAATGGATCACCGCGCCGGCCGAAAGGAACAGCAGCGCCTTGAAGAAGGCATGGGTGAAAAGGTGGAACATGGCGGCGTTGTAGGCGCTGACGCCGGCCGCGGCGAACATGTAGCCGAGCTGCGAGCAGGTTGAAT
>CAYFKU010000086.1:5637-8456 GCA_964343955.1 uncultured Rhizobium sp.
GCGATGACCCGCTTGATGTCGTTCTGGAACAGGCCGACCGTGGCGGCGAAGAAGGCTGTCGAGGCGCCGATGAAGGTGACGAATTCCAGCGCAGTGTGGGAAAGCTGGAACAGGGGCGAGCAGCGGCAGACCAGGAACACGCCCGCCGTCACCATGGTGGCGGCATGGATCAGGGCCGAAACCGGGGTTGGGCCCTCCATGGCGTCGGGCAGCCAGGTGTGCAGGCCAAGCTGGGCCGACTTTCCCATCGCGCCCACGAAAAGCAGCAGGCAGAGCGTGGTGAGGATATCGACGCTGTGGCCGGCAAAGACGAAATTCTTGCCCACGAAGCCGGGCGCGGCCTGGAACACGGCGTCGAAATCCAGGGTGCCGAACACCGCCCAGACGCCGAAGATGCCCAGCGCGAAACCAAAATCGCCCACGCGGTTGACGACAAATGCCTTGATCGCTGCGGCATTGGCGGACGGGCGCGTGTACCAGAAGCCGATCAGAAGATAGGAGGCCAGGCCGACACCTTCCCAGCCGAAGAAGAGCTGCAGGAAGTTGTTGGCCGTCACCAGCATCAGCATGGCGAAGGTGAAGAGCGAAAGATACGAGAAGAAGCGCGACCGATGCGGATCTTCGTGCATATAGCCTATGGAGTAGAGGTGCACGAGCGAGGAGACGCCCGTCACCACCACCAGCATCACCGCCGTGATGGTGTCGATCCGGACGGTCCAGTCCACCTGGAAGGCGGCCGAATGGATCCAGGGCAGGACCGGGATGATGTAGCTGTGGCCGCCAATGGCGACATCGGTGAAAGCCAGGACCGACAGGGCGGCGGATGCGAACAGCAGGCCGGTGGTCACCAGCTCGCTGGGACGGGCGCCGATGATGCGGCCGAACAGTCCGGCGATGGCCGAACCCAACAGTGGCAGGAAGACGATTGCGGCGTACATCTCAGCCCTTCATCACATTGACGTCCTCAACCGCGATGGTGCCGCGGTTGCGGAAATAGACCACCAGGATGGCAAGACCGATGGCGGCTTCCGCCGCGGCCACGGTGAGAATGAAAAGGGCAAAGACCTGCCCGACCAGATCGCCCAGATAAGAGGAAAAGGCGACGAAATTGATGTTCACCGCCAGCAGGATCAGCTCCACCGACATCAGGATGATGATGATGTTCTTGCGGTTCAGGAAAATGCCCACCACCCCGATGGTGAAAAGGATGGCGGCGACGGTCAGATACTGGGTCAGGCCGATTTCCATATTAAGCCCCCTGCCCTGGCTTGATCTCGACCATGTCCACCGCCATGGCCTTGGTGCGGGCATTCTGCTGCGGGATCGACTGGCGGCGCACGCCGGGCCGCGAACGCAGGGTCAGCACGATGGCGCCGATCATGGCGACCAGCAGCACCAGCCCCGCGATCTGGAAGTAATAGACATAATCCGTATAGAGGATGCGCCCCAGCGCCTCGGTATTGGTGACGCCGGCTGGCGTGGCGGACGCCTTGGCGGCAATGGTGGCGGGCTTCAGCACCCAGACACTTCCCGCCATCACCAGCTCGGCCACCAGGATCAGCCCGATCAAAAGGCCGAATGGCAGATATTGCAGCGCGCCTTTCTTCAGGTCCGCGAAGTCGATGTCCAGCATCATCACCACGAACAGGAACAGCACGGCGACGGCGCCAACATAGACAACCACCAGGATCATGGCCAGGAACTCGGCCCCCAGCAGCACGAACAGGCCCGCCGCATTGAAGAAGGACAGGATCAGGAACAGCACCGAGTGCACGGGATTCTTCGAGGCGATGACCATGATCGACGAAGCGATCAGGATCGCGGAGAAGAAGTAGAAGGCGAGCGCAGCGATCATTCGGGTCTCGTTAGCGGCCGGTCCGGCCAGTTAGCGATAAGGCGCGTCCAGTTCCAGATTGCGGGCGATTTCCGGCTCCCAGCGATCGCCGTTGGCCAGCAGCCTGGCCTTGTCGTAGTACAGCTCTTCGCGGGTTTCGGTGGCGAATTCGAAATTCGGGCCTTCCACGATGGCGTCCACCGGGCAGGCTTCCTGGCAATAGCCGCAGTAGATGCACTTCACCATGTCGATGTCATAGCGGGTGGTGCGGCGCGAACCGTCTTCGCGCGGCTCCGCCTCGATGGTGATGGCCTGGGCCGGGCAGATCGCCTCGCACAGCTTGCAGGCGATGCAGCGTTCCTCGCCATTGGGATAGCGGCGCAAGGCATGTTCGCCGCGGAAACGGGGCGACAGCGGGCCCTTTTCGAAGGGATAGTTCAGCGTCGCCTTGGGGGCAAAGAAATAGCGCATCGCCAGCACGAGGCTTTTCACGAACTCCACGAAGAAGATCTGGCGCGCGGTGCGGTCGAAGTCAGCCATGGCGGCCTCTAAAAATGCGGCAGGTGGGGACGGACGAACAGGACCCAGCCCGCCGTCAGAACCACCCAGATGAGCGAAGTCGGAAGAAACACTTTCCAGCCCAGACGCATGAGCTGGTCATAGCGGTAGCGCGGCACGATCGCCTTCACCATCGCCATCAGGAAGAACAGGAAGGCGAGCTTGGCCAGGAACCAGAAGATGCCCAGCGCCGGGATGTTCAGCGGCCAGATGTTGATCGGCGACAGCCATCCGCCCAGGAACAGGATGCTCATGAGGCCGCAGAGCAGCATCACGTTCATATATTCGGCCAGGAAGAACAAAAGGAACGGGCCCGACGAATATTCGACAAAGAAGCCGGCAACCAGCTCGGATTCCGCTTCCAGAAGATCGAAGGGCGGACGCTGGGTCTCGGCCAGGGACGAGACGAAGAAGATGACCAGCATCG
>CAYFKU010000087.1:0-8159 GCA_964343955.1 uncultured Rhizobium sp.
TCGGTTCGGCCAGGCTCACCAACAACCTGACCCAGAACCAGACCACCTATACCAGCATCGATGACAACAGCGTGCCGCATATCTTCTATGGCGACTTCCGCGCGTCTTATGACTGGAGCGATCGCATCCAGGTCTATGGTGCAGTTGACAATATGTTCAACACGCCCCCGCCCAATCTGCCGGGCATCGGCGGCGGCGGCTTCAGCTGCATCACCTATGACTGCATCGGCCGCCAGTATCGTATCGGCGTCCGGTTCAATCAGTAGGATTTAAGGTCAGCCAGAACTATCAAGGCGCGGGGCGCATCGCCCCGCGCCTTGATGCTTTTTAGCGCCGCAGCACGACCAGAAGGCCCGGCACCGGCCGATTGTCCTGGTCATGTTCGTGAACGACTGTCTTCAGCTCCAGCAGGGAAAATCCCGTTTCCGCCGTCAGCCTTTCCACATAGGCGGCATCGTGGCGGAAGCAGCCGCTTTGGGCGAGCGGTCCGCTCGCGGCGACGGCATAGTCGTGTCCCGCCTCGCCGGGGAACAGGGTGAAGACGAACAGGCCCTGGGCGCGCAGGGATCGCGCGGCCGCTTCCACAAGGGGCCTGAGATTTCCGAAATGGATCAGGACCGCCGCAGCCAGGATGGCGTCATATCGGTCTTCCTGATCCGCCAGGAAAGACCCGATGTCGGCCTGAAACAGGCGGCCATAAAGGCCTTTGGCCCTGGCCTTCTCCAGCATGGCGGCCGACAGATCGACACCGTCCATGCTGCCGGCCGGCGGACCCAGCCGGTCAGCGACCAGGCCGGTGCCGCAGCCCATGTCCAGTATCCGTTGCGCGCCGGAAGGGGCGTGGCGGCGAAAGGCCTCCGCGACCAGCGCCGGCGCGAAATAGCTTTGCTCCTGATCCCAGATGCGGGCCCGCGCCTGGTAGAGGCTCTGCAATTGGGCGGACGGGGTCCGCTCCGGCGCGTCGGCGGCGCCCAGATGCGCCAGCAGGATGCGGGCGCCGCGCCCGTCATCGGGATCGCAGTTCAGACAGCGGCGCAGATGCCGCGCGGCTTCTTCGGTCGCGCCCAGATCGCGCGCCAGAAGACCCAGGCTGTAATGGGTGTCGGCATTGCCGGGATGAAGCTCCAGCGCCCGCGCAAAGCTTGCCCGCGCCCGGTCGCTGTGGCCCAGCGCTTTCCAGACATTGCCCAGATTGTTGTGGGCATTGACGTGATCGGGTTTCAGCGCGATCGCGCGTTCATACTGGGCGGCAGCCTGCTCCAGATTGCCCATCGCCTTGAGCACGATCGCCAGATTGTAGTGCAGATCCGCCACCGGGCTGCTGCCCGCGATCGCCTGTCCGATCAGGTCTGCAGCCCTGGCCAGCTCGTTCCTCTGCCAGGCCTGGATACCGGCCTCATAGAGCGCCGCCGGATCGGCCGGTTGCCGGACTTTGGGCTTTGCCTGGGCGCGGCGCTGCTTGCGGTTCATGGCATCAGCTTAGGCCGGAAGGCGCTGCCGGAGGAACCTTGGAGCCTGGCATCCGGCTCCGGGCTGTGGGCTTTGAGGGGGAGGGGCATTTCTTGTCGTCCGCCTGGGCGGACGACAAGAAATGGTGCCGTAGGTGAGAATCGAACTCACGACCTACCCCTTACCAAGGGGTTGCGCTACCACTACGCCACTACGGCACGCGTGGTATTTCCGCATCCTATAGGCTGCGGTCCTTAATCGAGACTTACGGGCCCATCGGGCCGGATCGATCAAGGGTGCGCTGCTATAACGTAAGGATTCCGCGAAGGAAAGCGCGGGATTGCCGTTTTTTCCCAGGATGTTTCCATGCCCAAACCCCCACCGGAAAAGCTGGCCGCGGCCCTTCGGGCCAATCTGAAGCGCCGCAAGGGGCTGGCCGCGCCGGAAGGCCCGCGGGACGGGGGCGCGGCCCCGGGCACCCCGGCAAGGCCCGCCGCCGGGTCCCCGCAAAAAGCCCCCGATTCGCCCCTCCGGGCCCTTCAGGCACCGCCGAAAAACTCAGGCGAGGCCTGAATTTTCCCTGCCTTTTCTTGGGACCCACCCGCAGGTACAACCCCCACTCCTATATAGGTAAGTCATGGACCGTATCCGGATCCGCGGCGGCCGCCCGCTGAAGGGGGAAATCCCCATCAGCGGGGCCAAAAATGCCGCCCTGAAGCTGATGGCGGCGTCGTTGCTGACGCCCGAACCCCTGACCCTGACCAATGTGCCGCGCCTGGCCGATGTCAGGGCCATGGCCGAGCTCCTGGCCAGTTTCGGGGTCAATATCCAGGTGACCCTGTCGGGCCAGTTCGGCGAGGGCGACACGATGCGCCTGGCTGCCCAGGAGATCACCAGCGTCTTTGCTTCCTACGACATGGTCCGAAAGATGCGGGCCAGCTTCCAGGTGCTGGCGCCGCTGGTGGCCCGCATGGGCAAGGCCAAAGTGTCGCTGCCGGGCGGCTGCGCCATCGGCGCGCGCCCTGTCGAGCTGCATCTGGGCGCGCTGGAGCAGATGGGCGCCCAGATCGACCTGGCGGAGGGCTATGTCACCGCCACCGCGCCCGAAGGTTTGCGGGGGGCGGAGATCGTCTTTCCTTTTGTTTCGGTGGGCGCCACCGAGACCGCCATGATGGCCGCCACCCTGGCCAGGGGCCGCACGCGGATCGTCAATGCCGCGCGCGAGCCGGAGATCAACGATCTGGGCAATTGCCTGGTCGCAATGGGGGCCGAGATCTGGGGTCTGGGCTCCAGCGAGATCACCATCGAGGGGGTCGAGAAGCTGCATGGCGGCGCCCATCGCGTCATGGCCGACCGTATCGAGACCGGCACCTATGCCATCGCTGCCGCCATTGCCGGAGGCGAGGTGGAGCTGGTTGGCGCCTTGCCGGAAACCATTGCCTCCCTGACCGCGCTTCTGGTCAAGAGCGGCGCGGACGTCTCAACCACGCCGCGCGGCATGAAGGTGCTTATGAAGGTCGGACGGCCCCGTTCGGCCGATGTCACCACCGCGCCCTATCCGGGCTTTCCCACCGACCTTCAGGCCCAGATCATGGCGCTGATGACGGTGGCCGACGGCACGTCGGTGATCCGGGAAAAGATTTTCGAAAACCGCTTCATGCATGTTCCGGAACTGGCGCGCATGGGGGCCCAGGTACGCATCGATGGCGACACCGCCACGGTTCGGGGCGTGGAGAAGCTGAAGGGTGCGCCGGTGATGGCGACCGATCTGCGCGCATCGGTCAGCCTGGTGCTGGCGGGCCTTGCCGCGGAAGGCGAGACTTTGGTCAGCCGCGTCTATCATCTGGATCGCGGTTTCGACCGGCTGGAAGAAAAACTCTCCCGGGTCGGCGCCGATATCGCGCGGGTATCCGAATGACACGTCTGAGACTTGCGGCGGCGGATACCGAGGACCTTCAGGTCCTGTCGGCCCGGCTGCAGGATGCGGTACTCAAGCTCAGGGATATGAGCTGGCAGCCCAAGAAGCGCCGCTTCGCCGTGGTGGTGAACCGGCTGCAATGGGAAGAGGGCGGCAAGACCCGCGTGCGCGCCGGCCTGCATTTTGACGGCGTGCTGCAAGTTCGCTCGCACAAGGTCAAAATGGGCGCGGATCAAGCGGTGATCGATCTGCTGGCCGTGACCTTCACCCCGAATGGTGGTGAGGATCCCGGCGGCGTTGTGGAGCTTGTGCTGGCCGGCGGCGGCGCGATCCGGCTGACGGTGGAATGTATCCAGGCGGAGCTGGCCGACCTGACCGGGTCCTGGGCGGCCAGGGGCACGCCAAATCACGAGAATGGCGATGGCGCGTAGACTGAATGCCTCCGACGCATCCTTCGCGGCGGATTTCGAAGGGCTGCTCTTTGCCAAGCGCGAGGAGGAGGAGGATGTTGCCCAGGTGGTGCGCGGCATTATCGCCGACATACGGGCGCGGGGCGATGACGCGCTGGTCGAACTGACCAACCGTTTCGACAAGGCCGGCGTCACCCGCGATACGCTGAAGCTTTCGCCAGGCGAAATCGAACAGGCTCTTGCCAGGGTCAGCAAGGAACAGCATGCTGCCATCGAAACGGCGGCGCGCCGCATCGAGGCCTATCACCAGCGGCAATTGCCCGCCGATGAACGCTTTACCGATGACACGGGCGCCGTGCTGGGCTGGCGCTGGACGGCGGTGGACAGTGTCGGCCTTTATGTGCCGGGGGGCACCGCCGCCTATCCATCCTCGGTTCTGATGAATGCCGTTCCTGCGAGGGTGGCGGGTGTTGAACGCATCGTGATGGTGACGCCCGCCAGCGGAGGAAAAATCAATCCGCTGGTGCTCGCCGCCGCCCGGCGTGCCGGCATCACCGACATTTATCGTATCGGCGGTGCCCAGGCCGTGGCGGCACTGGCCTATGGCACACCCAGCCTGAAGCCCGTGGACAAGATCGTCGGACCCGGCAATGCCTATGTCGCCGCCGCCAAGCGCGAGGTTTTCGGCCAGGTCGGCATCGACAGCATCGCCGGTCCGTCGGAAATCCTGGTGATCGCCGACGGCGCCAACGATCCGGAATGGATCGCGGCCGACCTGCTCAGCCAGGCCGAACATGATGTCTCCTCGCAGAGCATCCTGATTACCGATGATGCGGGATTTGCCGACAAGGTGGCGCTGGCGGCCGAACGCCAGATTGCGCTCCTTCCGCGCAAGGATATCGCGGCGAAAAGCTGGGCCGATTATGGCGGCATCATCCTTGTGAAAAGGCTCGACGATGCCGCGCCGCTGGCGGATGCGATCGCCCCCGAACATCTGGAAATCGCAACTGCTGAGCCCGAAGCCTTTTCCCGGAAAGTGCGTCATGCGGGCGCCATCTTCCTGGGCCGGCACACGCCGGAGGCGATGGGCGACTATATCGCCGGTCCCAACCATGTTTTGCCCACCTCTCGCACGGCGCGTTTTTCCTCCGGCCTGTCGGTGCTGGATTTCATGAAGCGGACAACCCTGCTGGGGCTGGACGCCGGCAGCATCGCCGCCATCGGGCCGGATGCGCTGACGCTTGCGGAATCCGAGGGGTTGGACGCCCATGCCCGGTCGATCGCGGCCCGGCTGAATCGCCGGATCTGAGCCGTGGAATTCCGGCTTGCCGCCATCACCCTGGACGAGCAAAGCGTCGTTCAGCGCAGTCGCGCTGTGGAGCAGGAACGCGAGATCGCGATCTATGACCTTATCGAGTCCAACATGTTCCGCCCCGAAGGTTCGGAGGGGGGGCCCTACCACCTGACCCTGGGTCTGGAGGAAAACCGGCTGGTGCTGGACATAGCGCTGGAAACTGGTGCCCAGCACATCAAGACAAGTCTTTCGCTCGCGCCCCTGCGCAAGACCATAAAGGACTATTTCCTTGTCTGCGAGAACTACTACAAGGAGATCCGCACCGCGCCGCCATACCAGATCGAAGCGCTGGATATGGCCCGCCGCACCCTGCATGACGAGGGCGCGAGCGAGCTGCAGAAGCGCCTGAAGGACAAGGTCGAAACCGATTTCGACACCGCGCGGCGGCTGTTCACCCTGGTCTGTGTCCTGCAAATGCGGGGCTGAGATGCAAGCCGTGCTGATCGCCTGCACCATGAATGCGGTGCGTTCGCCCATGGCTTCGGCCATTTTGCGGCATCTGACGCGAGGCCGCCTTTACGTGGAATCGGCGGGGGTGCGGGCGGGCAGCCTGGATCCCCTGGCGGTAGAGGTGATGGAGGAGATCGGCCTGGAGATCGGCAAGCACAAGCCCCGCCGTTTTGAGGATATCGAGGACGGCAGCTTCGACCTGGTCATCACCCTGTCGCCTGAGGCCCAGCACAAGGCGGTAGACTTGACCCGCACCGCCGCCACCCAGGTGGAATATTGGCCCACCCTGGACCCCACCATTGTGGAGGGTTCGCGGGAGCAGCGGCTGGCGGCCTATCGCAGTGTCCGGGACCAGCTTCTGGAGCGGCTCAAGGCCCGTTTCCTGACCCCCATGGCGGGCGATATCTCGGCCGGAAGTTGAGGGGAAAAGGCTGAAAAGCCTTGATTTTCTCCCTTTTCCCCCCCATACCTCCGCCTCGCTGACTGTAACGAGGACGAGTTTGGCCAAGGAAGAATTGCTGGAGTTCGAAGGGATCGTGGAAGAACTCCTTCCCAATGCGACCTTCCGCGTGAAGCTGATCGCCAATGGCCATGTGATCATCGCCCATACCGCCGGCAAGATGCGCAAGAACCGCATCCGCGTCCTGACCGGCGACAAGGTGATGATCGAAATGACTCCCTACGACCTCACCAAGGGTCGTATCACCTACCGTTTCCGTTGATATGAGCGCGCCGCTGGTTCTGGCCAGCGAAAGCCCCCGCCGCCTGGCGCTGTTGGCCCAGGCCGGTATTACGCCTGACGCCGTGCTGCCTGCCGCCATCGACGAGCGCCCGCGCAAGGGCGAGCAGCCGCGCATGCATGCGCTGCGCCTGGCGATCGAAAAAGCCCGCAAGGTTGAGAGCGAATGGAACGGCAAGCCGGGCTTTGTTCTGGCGGCCGATACGGTGGTTGCCGCCGGTCGGCGCATCCTGCCCAAAGCCTCGGATGAGTCCGATGTGCGCGCCTGCCTGACATTGCTTTCCGGAAGGCGCCATCAGGTGATCACGGCGGTGGCCCTGATCACGCCGCAGGGCAAATTGCGCACCCGCACGGCGCTGACGCGGGTGTCGCTGCTGCGCCTGACGACAGCCCAGATCGACGCATATGTCGAAAGCCGGGAAGGGTTGGGCAAGGCCGGCGGCTATGCCATCCAGGGCCGGGCCGAGGCGCTGGTGAAGGAGATTTCCGGTTCCTGGTCCAATGTGGTTGGTCTTCCCCTGGCCCTGACCGTGGCCCTGTTGAAAGGGGCCGGCCATGGCTGATTGCCCCATCTGCGGCAAGCCGGCCGGGCAGGGGCCAAGGCCCTTCTGCTCAAGGCGTTGCGCCGATATCGACCTGGGCCAGTGGCTCAAGGGCGGATATGCCATTCCGGGGGCCCCCGCCGGCCCCCAAGTGCCTGACAACCAAGGCGAAATGCCGTCGGACCGGGATGAGGCTTAAGGCTGGACAGGTGGGGGAGGCTTCCCTTAAGAAGCGCCCTCCCGACCCGAGTGCCCAGGTAGCTCAGTTGGTAGAGCAGCGGATTGAAAATCCGCGTGTCGGCAGTTCAATTCTGTCCCTGGGCACCATCTTCCAATCCGCCGCTGTTCGCGGATGTTCGTACGGGTTCAAATTTCTCAATTACATCAAAGAGATATAGTGTTTCGGTGTTCGAGTTTGTTCGCCCGAGATGCCACACAGCCAGCAATTCTGCTGGTATTTTTGATGGTATCCGAGCGACGTCGAGGAGCGCGATACCATCATGGCTCTTACTGATCTGGCAATTAGAAACGCCAAGCCTTGGGCGAAGCCGCAGAAGCTTAGTGACGGCGGTAACCTGTACCTGTTGGTTACGCCAGCCGGTGGGAGGCTCTGGCGGCTTAACTATCGCTTCCTGGGCAAACAGAAGACTCTGTCCCTAGGCGCCTATCCGGATGTCACTCTGTCCATGGCTCGAGAGCGGCTGCTGGAGACAAAAAAAGCTCCTCGCCGGCGGGCGCGACCCCTCGGTCCAAGCAAAACTGGCTAAGATTACCCGGGTGATAACTGCCACAAATACGTTCAACGCTGTCGCAGACGAATACCTGGAAAAATATGCCGCTGAAGGGCGTGCCGAAGCGACGATAGAAAAAGCCCGGTGGCTGATTGGGTTTGCTCGTTCAGACCTCGGTACCCGTCCCATAAGCGAAATCTTGCCCATGGAAGTGTTAGGGGTCCTTCGGCATGTTGAGCGGAGAGGGCGTCTGGACACGGCAAGAACCCTTAGAAGCAAGATCAGCAGTATTTTCCGCTATGCCATAGCAACGGCGAGGGCTACTCAGGATCCCACTTATGGACTTCGGGGGGCATTGAAAGCTCCGAAAGTTCAGCCGAGGGCGGCGATTACTTCGCCTGCCAAGTTAGGAGCGCTTCTGCGGGCAATCGATGGATACGATGGCCAGCCTACGACCAAAGCCGCACTCCAGCTCATGGCATTGATCTTTCCTCGGCCGGGAGAGCTGCGTCTGTAATGTGGACAGTCTGACGAGACATTCTTGAGTTGGATTTATAGCCGTTCGC